>NZ_QTQN01000035.1:0-83545 GCF_003853755.1 Burkholderia sp. Bp8984 | reverse complement strand
GCCGTTGCCGCCTGGTGGGCGCTCACCGGCCTGCTCGTGACGACGTTCGCGTTCCTCGGCGTCAACATGTTCCTGTCGGGGCTGCACAGTTACGGGCAACTCTGAAGCATGCTGGGCGTTTCCTACCGTGTTCTACCCATGCACTTCGGCGAGCATTACCCCTACCCGCCGCGGGCGTGCCGGACCAGAATGTCCGAACGGGCATCGCCGCATTCCGGATGCGACGCAGGAGGAGCAGCCATGAGACGCGTCTATTTTCTGTTGCCGACGGCGCAATGCGCGCGGTCGATCGTCGGCGAGCTGCTGTCGCTGCGAATCGAGTGGCGACATATCCATTGCCTCGCGAATCACGATGTCTGGCGCGACGACTTGCCGGAAGCCACGCTGGTGCAACGCAGCGACCTGCTGCCGTCGCTCGCGCGCGGCACCGCGGTCGGCTCCGCGACCGGCATGCTGATGGGGCTGATCCTGCTGCTGGTCCAGCCCGAGGGTTTGCCGATCGGCGGCGGCATCGTCGTGGCGATCACGCTGTTCGGCGCGGCCTTCGGCGCATGGGTGGCGACGATGATCGGCATCGACATGCCGAGCACGCGCCTGAAGCGTTTCGAGGAGGGCATCGAGCATGGCGAGCTGCTGATGATGATCGACGTGCCGACCGACCGCGTTCGCGAGATCGAAGACGCGATCAGGCTTCACCATAGGGATGCGCATCTGCAGGGAGAGGATCCGACTGTCCCGGCATTTCCATGAGTGGCGGGGCCGGCCGAATGCCGGCCGCTACGGCGCTACACGTTGCCGGACGCCATCGCTTCATGGCGCCCGGCAACGCGCCGTGCGCGCGATGCCGGCAGCATTGCCGCGCGCAGGCTGCCGCGGGTCGCGCGTGTTTCGCGTTTTTCCGCGTTTTTCAATTCGCGGCGAGCAGCCGCTTGTAGCGCGCGAGCACGCGCGGCACGTACTCGCGCGTCTGCGGCATCGCCGGGATGCGATACCCGGCCCGAATCACGGCATTCTCTCCGGCGTTGTACGCAGCGAGCGTGAGTTCGACGTTTTCCTTGAACAGGTCGAGCAGGAAGCGCAGATACCGTGCGCCGGTCAGCACGTTGGCGCGCGGATCGAACATGTCGCCGCCCGAGAAGCGCCGGGCCGTTTCCGGCATCAGTTGCATGAGCCCGAGCGCGCCCTTGTCCGATACCGCCTTCGGGTTGTATCCCGATTCGACGTCGATCACGGCGCGAAGGAGTTCGGGCGGAACGTTGAACGACCGGCTCGCTTCGGCGATCACGTCCTCGAACGACGACGCGACGACGTGTTTCGGCGCGACACGCTTTGTCGTGGATGCGGCCGGCCTGGCGGCTGGCCTCGCGGCCGCGACGATCACTTTCAGATTGACCGTGGTGGGCACGTTGGTCAGGACGATGACCCCGTTCTTCGCCACCATGCCGAATATCTGCGCGTGAGCGGCGCACGACCATGCCGAGCCGATTCCCGCGCATGCGGCGACGACGATGGTCTTTCGTAATCCGGACGAAGGTTGGCAGTGCATCTTTCAGGCCTCCTGCATCTGCATTTTCGTGGTCGGTTGATCGCATCGACAATGGGGCATCCTCCTACAATTCGATGCCGGCGGAGACGCTGCCGCGGTGGCGGTGCAAAACTGTTACACAAGGAATCGCCGGTAGGATCCGGTAATCCGGCGAAGTTGACGATCCTTACGCGGAACAGTTGTTTTCTGCTCGATGCAACCGTGGTTGCAGAAGAAATCATTTCTCGCGCGGCGAAAGCGATCGGATAGTCCCGCCATCCGTAGTCTTACTGATGCGACGCACCACCCCGAAACGATTCACGCCTGAAACATTCCCGTCGTCGCACGACGTTTCCGCAGATGCATGCCCGGCGCGGGCGCTCGCGCGCGGCGCGGTGGCGCGATCCTTGCTCCGACGAGGAGCGTGGCCAATCGCTCGCGAGGCGGGCCACCAGACCGGACCGAGGAAATCATCAGAAAGGGCGTCCGGCACCGTGCAACCGAGGCATCGATGTCCAACGGGGGTGCAAGCGCGGGAACACTTGGGGGAAGTCGTGAATACTAAATATCGCGTGATAATTGCAGAAGATCACGATCTGCTGAGAAACGGGCTCCGGTCGATGCTTTGCGCACAAGGCGATTACGAAGTCGTCGGCGAAGCGCGGGACGGCAAGGAGGCATGCCATCAGGCAATGACGCTCGCGCCGGACCTGATCCTGATGGATCTGTCGATGCGCGGGATGAACGGCATCGATGCGAGCGCGACGATCAAGCGTCGAACGCCGTCCGTCCGGATCGTCGCGCTCACGGTGCACCAGAGCGAAGAGTATGTGCGCGAGGCGCTGCGCGCGGGTGTCGACGGCTACGTGCTCAAGGACGTTTCGTTCGACGAATTGCTGCTGGCGATGCGCATGGTCATGCAGGGGAAGAAGCACCTGAGTGCCGACGTGTACGGCTACATGGTCGACTCGTTCGTCAGCGGTCGCGAAATGCCCGCGCCGAAAAAGGCGTGGGACATCCTGACCGCACGCGAACGCAGCGTGCTGAAACTGATCGCGGAAGGACGCACCAACCGGCAGGTCGGTCAGTACCTGAACCTGAGCCCGAAGACGATCGAGAAGTACCGGGCGAGCATGATGCACAAGCTCCATCTCGCGAATCTGACGGAGCTGGTGCTCGTCGCGATGAACATGGGTCTGTTGACGACACTCGCGGCGAAATGCGCGGAGCCGAACGTGGACGAGGTGTCGACGCACGCAGTCGCCGACGGCGTGCAGGCGGCAGGCGCCGTCGCGCGGCTGGACGACTATCCGGCGGGCGGCGTGAAGGGCTGAGCGTGGCTGCGCGTCAGAGCGGCCAGGTTGCCGAGACGCGCGTACCCGTCGCGGCGGACGACTGGATCGCAAACGTGCCGCCGTGCGCCTCGATGCGGTGCTGCATGCCGATCAGGCCGAGCCCGGCCGTGCGCGCGTCGTCCGTCGAAAGCGGGCGACGTTCGTAGCCGACGCCGTCGTCGTCGATCGTCAGCATCAGGCTGCCGGCATCGTGTTGCAGGCTGAGCACGATCTCGGTGGCCTGTGCATGCTTGACGATGTTGTGGAGTGCCTCCTGCGCGACTCTGAACGCGTCGGCCTTCAGATGATCCGGTATGTCGTCGTCGTCGACGTCGCAATTGAACTCCACCGACAGCGGGTCCGCGTCGCGCTCGATGCGCCGGCACAGCGAAGCGAGCGCGGCCGGCAGTCCGAGCTTGTCGAGTATCGGCGGCCTCAGTTCGCCGCAGATCTGGCGGACTTCGCCGATCGTCTCGCGAATGCGCAGCACGGCGTCGTCGAGCAGCGTCGTCGCGTCCGCGATCTCGCCGCGGCGAATGCGCATGAGCGCGTCCTCGTTCATCAGCTTGATGAGCGTCAGCGCCTGGCCGAGCCCGTCGTGCAATTCCGCGGCAAGCCGATGCCGCTCCTTCTGCTGGCCCATCAGGAGATAGGAGTTGCAGGCGTGCACGCCCGCATCGTTCGCCGCGGCGCCGCGCCGTTCGGGCTCGGGCGTCGACGGTTCCTCGAACAGCGTCAGCGACAGGTGCGTGTCGGGAAGTGCCTGCTGATGTACGACGAATCGCGCGGGATGGCCGCTTCGCCCGCTGAGCATTGCAGTGAACGAATGATGCTGAAGGGCGACGCTCGTGGACAGCTCGCCCGCCAGCTCGGCGTGGGCGTCGTCGGGCGCCAGGTCGGACAGATGCCGGCCGACGAGTTCGGCGGCCGTGTAGCCGAACACTGCCGCGGCACTGCGATTGACCGATACGAAGGTGCCGTCGTCGGCGAGAATGGCGAGCGCCGCTCCACGCGCATCGGTGACGACAGCACTGCGGCGATCATCGGGACGCACCGCGCTGCGCAGCTTGCGCATCGCATCGATCAGATCGAGCAGCCTGATTCGTGGTCCTTCCGGCTGGCGTTCAGTCATGGTATCTCCCGAAGCGCAGTTTTCAGGAAACCGTAAGGTTTCGATCATTCTAGGACGTGACCGACTCGGCCCGCAACATGGGGATTTCGCGCGTAAGTCTTGGGGAAATACCTTCCGTATGCAACGGGAAATCCCGCCAAGCGGGCATGTCCTACCGGCCTTTGGGGGGCGTCATCCCATGACGCTCTCGACCGGATTCATGACACTTCAGTGGCGGGGCACGGAATTGTCCGCTGCCTGGGCGCGTCTCAGGGAGGCTGGTATGAACAGGATCGGAAGATCGACGATGGGCGCACTCGTGGTCGCGGGCGTTGCGCTTGCCGCGACGCCCGCGTGGTGTGCGCCCGATGGCAGCGCGATCGAGAACGCCGGCGGTGCGGCCGCGGAAAACGCTGCCGCGAGCACGAGCGTCACGGAGAATGGTGCGCCGGATGCCGTCGAGAGCATGACGGGAATGACCATGCAGAACGGTGTCGAAGATCCCGCCGGAAACACCGCCGACAGCGCGGCGACGCACGCCGCGGAGCACGCGATGGAGCCCGCCACCGAGCCCGCGATGCAGCCCGCCGCGGAGCAGGCGACGGAGCCCGCAACCGAGCCCATGACGCAGCCCGCCGCGGCGCCCGCCAACGATAGCCCCGCCGCGCCCGCACCGGCCGCACCCGCCGCAAAACCGGCGGACAAGGCCGCCTCGCAGATGACCGACGGCGCGACCGAAGGCGCCGGCATGCACATGCATCATCACGCCGTGATGCCGGGCACCGTGCACACGATGGTCCAGTATGCCGAGCCGTCGGTCCAGCTCGTGCGCGACGACGGCCGGACCGTCTCGCTGGCCAAGGAACTGGACGACGGCCGGCCGGTGATCCTGACATTCATCTACACCAGTTGCACGACCATCTGCCCGATGATCAGCCAGACGCTCGAGCAGCTGCAGGGCGAACTCGGCGCCGACCGCGACAAGGTGCACATCATGTCGATCTCGATCGATCCGGAAGCGGACACGCCCGAGCGGCTCAGGACCTACGCGGCACGCTTCGAAGCCGGCCCCGAATGGCAGCACTACACCGGTACCGTCGATGCGAGCGTCGCCGCGCAACGCGCGTTCAACGTGTATCGCGGCGACAAGATGAACCACACGCCGGTGACGTTCGTGCGGGCCGCGCCGGGCCAGCCGTGGCTGCGTATCGACGGCTTCGCGACGCCGACCGAGCTGCTCGCGGCCTATCGCGATGTCGTCGCGTCCAACTAGGTATCGCGTCTCTGAAAGGAGCGTCGAAATTGGACAACAAGCACCGTGTGCTGATCGTCGAGGATCAGCATCTGTTGCGGGTCGGCCTGAGTCACCTGGTTTCCGAGCTGGCCGACTACTGCATCGTCGGCGCGGCGAGCGGCGGGGTCGAGGCCTGCCGTCTCGCCGAGAAGACGCGGCCCGACCTGATCCTGATGGATCTGTCCATGCCGGGCGGCAGCGGCTTCGAAGCGATCGCGACGATCAAGCGCGACGTGCCGCATGCGCGGATCATCGTCCTCACGGTTCATCGCAGCGAAGACAACGTCAGGGAAGCGTTTGCCGCTGGCGCGGACGGCTACGTGGTCAAGGATTCGCCGTTCGCCGACCTGGTGCGCGAGATGCGCTTCGTGATGCAGGGCAAGTGCGTGGTCAGCCTCGACGCCTATCGCGCCCGCGCCGGCCTGCACGGGCTGCACGACGCGAACGCGCACCGGGCGCGATTGTGGAATGCGCTGACGAATCGCGAGCGCACGGTGTTGCGCCTCGTCGTCGAAGGGCACACGAGCCGGCAGGTCGGCGAGTGCCTGAAGGTCAGCCCGAAAACGGTGGACAAGCACCGCGCCAATCTCATGCGCAAGCTCGGCGTCGTGAACCTGACCGGCCTCGTTCACTTCGCGATCGACGTCGGCGTGCTCGCGCTGAACGACGACGACCGTGTGTAAATCCCCTCCATTCGGGCAGGGCCCAACAGGGGGGGATTTACCCATGGGGATGGACGGCACTCCCTACTTCTGACCCGTACCGGCGTGAACAAGAATGCAATCAACGGCATCGGCGGCGCCGGTGCCGCGGGTCGATACAGGGAGGCAGCCGTGAGCCACGAATCGTTCTCGATCCCGGCCGACGGGCCGGGCTGGCGGCAGCGTGACGAGCGACGCGTGTGCCGCGCGTGTGTGAGTCGCGGCTTCACGCTGCTCGAGCTGCTCGTCGTGATGGTCATCATCGGATTGCTGGCAGGGCTCGTGGCGCCACGGTATTTCGAACAGGTCGGCAAGTCCAACGTCAAGATCGCGCGTGCGCAGATCGTGTCGCTCGGCCAGGCGCTGGATCAATACCGGCTCGACGTCGGTACCTATCCGACGACCGAGGAGGGGCTCGATGCGCTCGTGAACAAGCCGCAAAGCGCATCGCGGTGGAGCGGTCCCTATCTGCAGAAGGCCGTCCCGGTGGATCCGTGGGACCGGCCCTATCAGTATCGTTCACCCGGCGAGCACGGCGACTACGACCTGTTCTCGCTCGGCAAGGACGGGCGCGGCGGCGGTACCGGCGAGAACGTGACGATCTCGTCGTGGTAGGGGCGCATGGCCGCGGTCGCGGCGCGCGTCGTGAGCAGCTCGCAAGGAGGTTCGACGTGAAATTCGTGCTGCATGTATTCGATACGAGCGGCTCGGTGCAGACGCTTCGCATCGACAGCGATTCGCCGGCGAACGCGGCCTCGCTCGCGCGTGCGCGCGGCCTTCGCGTCGTATCGGTCAGCACGGACGCCGGGCGGCAGCGGCGCGGCGCGAACCGGCTCGGCATGCCGCGTGCGCGGTTCGACGTCGACATGTTCGCGCGCGAGCTGGCGGCGCTGCTCGATGCGGGTGTCGGCCTCGTCGACGCGTTGCGCACGCTCGGCGGCAACGCGCGGCGCGAGGCGTCCGCACAGGTGTGCCGAGATCTGCTGCGGCAGCTCGAGGAAGGGCAGTCGTTGTCGGCGGCGCTCGAGCACGCGAGCCCGATCTTTCCGCCGGTGCTGGTGGCCTGCGTGAAGGCGAGCGAGCAGACCGGCGGCCTGGCCGACAGCCTGACGCGCTATTCGCACAACAGCGCGACGCTGCGCGAGTTGCGCGCGCGGGTCGTGTCGGCGGCGATCTACCCGACGGTGCTGCTGTTCGTCGGTGCGGCCGTCGTGCTGTTCCTGCTCGGCTTCGTGGTGCCGCGCTTCGCGACGCTGCTCGAACACAGCGGCCGCGAGCTGCCGCTGATGTCGCGGCTGCTGATGGCGTGGGGCGGCATGGTGCACGCGCACGGCACCGAGCTGGCCGGCGGCCTCGCGGTGCTGGCGGTGGCCGCCGGTATCGCGCTGCGGCGGCCGGCGCTGCGCATCTGGCTCGCGGATCGGCTGCTGGCGCTGCCCGGCATCGGGCAACACTTCCGCGTGTTTCGCCAGTCGCAGTTCTATCGCACGACGGCGATGCTGGTCGACGGCGGCATTCCCGCCATTCGCGCGTTCGATCTCGCACGCGGCCTCGTCGGCCGCGCGGACCAGGCTGCGCTTGCGCGCGCGCTGCAGCAGGTCCGCAACGGCGCGAAGATGTCCGACGCGTTCCAGCAGGCCGGTCTCGCGAATGCGATCGGCTACCGCCTGCTGACGGTGGCCGAGAAGACCGGCGGGCTCGGGCCCGTCCTCGACCGGATCGCCGCGTTTCAGGAAGCGCAGGTGTCGCGCACGATCGACCTGATTTCGCGGCTGATCGAACCCATGATGATGATCGTGATCGGCGTGGTGATCGGCGGCATCGTCGTGTTGATGTACATGCCGATCTTCGAGATCGCGTCGAGCATTCAGTAGCCGCCCCGGAGACGCGCGTGGACACCCTCACATCCTCCCCCGACAACCCGCCCGACGCGGACGCCGAACTGCGCGACCTGCTGCGCACGCTCGGCGAGCGGCACGGTTCGGGCCTGCGCGCGCTCGAGGCATTGACGGCGCAGACGGCGCTGGGCGCGGACGAGATGCGCGAGCGGCTCGCGTCGCAATTCCGGATGAAGCCGATCGGCATGCGCGAACTGAACCGCCTGGTGCCGGATTTCGAGCTGGTGCCGTTCGTCGAGGCAACCGCGCGGCTTTGCGTGTGCCTGCGCGATCCCGACTGCGGCGCGCTGCTGTTCGCGATCGCCGATCCGCTCGATGCCCGCACGCGCGGCTGGATCGAGCACCGGATGCGTGCGCACCCGGCGCTGCCGTACGGATGGGCGCTCGCGAGCGCGGGCGACCTGGGCGCCTATCTCGCCGTGCGGGAGAAGGACATCCGCGCGATGGATTCGCTCGCGTTCGACGATCCGATCCAGAGTGCGCCCGATCCGGCGTCGCTCGCGTTGACGCTGCAGGGCATCAGCAGCGACGACAGCCCGGTGGTGCGTCTGCTCAACTCGACGATCTACGACGCGCTCAAGATGCTGGCGAGCGACATCCACCTCGAATGCCGGGCGAACGGCTTGATGATCAAGTGCCGGGTCGATGGCGTGCTGACGGTGGTGGGGCGCGTCGAGGGCCGCGACGTCGCGGACCAGGTGCTGTCGCGCGTGAAGGTGATCTCCGAGCTCGATATCGCGGAGCGCCGCATTCCGCAGGACGGGCGCTTCAAGGCGATGTACGCCGGACGCGAGATCGATTTTCGCGTATCGATCATGCCGAACCAGTTCGGCGAGGACGCGGTGTTGCGGATTCTCGACCGCTACCAGCTGTCCCAGGCGTCGGGCGGCCTGACGCTCGAGGCGCTGGGGTTCCAGCCCGCCGACACGCGCTTCATGCGGTCGGTCGCGTCGATGCCGTACGGGATGCTGCTCGTCACGGGCCCCACCGGCAGCGGCAAGACCACGACGCTTTATGCAATCCTCACCGAAATCAACAACGGGCTCGAGAAGATCGTGACGATCGAGGATCCGGTCGAATACCAGCTCGGCGAGATCCTGCAGATACCGGTCAACGAGGCGAAGGGCCTGACGTTCGCGCGCGGCTTGCGGTCGATCCTGCGGCACGATCCGGACAAGATCATGGTCGGCGAAATCCGCGATCCCGAAACCGCGCAGATCGCCGTGCAGGCCGCGCTGACCGGCCACCAGGTGTTCACCACCGTGCATGCGAACAACGTGTTCGACGTGATCGGCCGATTCACGAACATGGAGGTCGATCCGTACAGCTTCGTATCGGCGCTGAACGGCGTGATCGCGCAGCGGCTGCTGCGCCAGTGCTGTCCGGACTGCCTGGACGAGGACACGGTCGACGCGGATGCGCTCGCCCGCTCGGGTATCGACCCGGACACGGCCGGCAGCTACCTGTTTCGCCGCGGTACCGGGTGCGCGATGTGCCGCGGCAGCGGCTATCGCGGCCGGCGCGCGATCGCGGAGGCGCTGCGCATGAACGACGAACTGCGGCAACTGCTGTCGGAGCGCGCGCCGCTCGGGCACATCAAGGCGGCGGCGCTGCGCTACGGCATGACGACGTTGCGCGCATCGGCGATCGACCTGGTGAGGCGCGGCGAAACGACGCTCGAGGAGATCAATCGTGTCACCATGGTCGAATGATCGGCTCGCGATCGGCGTCGGCACGCGCGAGATCGTCGTCGGCGTCCGCCCGCGCGCACTGTGGCGGCCGGGCCGGCGCGGGTTCGCCGCAGATCCGCTCAGCGTCGTCATCCCCGACGAACGGTTCGGGAGCGAGACGGGGGTGCTCGACGCGCTGGCTGCCGCGCTGGCCGCGACGGCCACGACAGCCGGCAGCGACGGCAAAGCGAAGCGGCCGCCCGCGCGCGGCGCGCACATCGTGCTCGACGATTTCTGGTGTTGCCATGCGATCCTGCGCGGCGACTTCCGCGCGCTGCACGCGCGCGAGCTCGAGGACATCGCGCTCGCGCATTTCTCCGACACCTACGGGGTCGCCGCCGAGTCGCTGGTCACGCGCTTCGACGTGCGGCGCGGCGGCCGTGTGCTCTTTGCCAGCGCGCTGCCGCGCACGCTGTACGACGGCATCCTCGGGACGGGCGCAGCCGGCGACGTCCGCATCCGCTGCCTGCGCGCGGGGCTTCCGGAGACGCTCGATCGGGTCGCGGTGAAGCCGGACGGCGACGCGATGCTGCTCGTCATCGGCGAGGCGTTGCTGCAGGCGGTCATGATCGAGCGCGGCGAGTGGACCGCGTACGACGCGCAGCGCCTCTTTCCGGGCGAGTCCGGCGATGCGTCGAGGCTTGCCGAACTCGCCGAGCAGCTGTTCGAGCGCTCGGCGACGCGCACGGGCCTGACGCGCGACGACTGCAAGGTCTATCTGTGCGGCGTCGACACGGATGCCGCGCCGTTCGAGGCGCGTTTTGCCGCGGCCGTGCTGCCGGGCCGCGCGGCGCTCGACGGTTCGCCTGCGCGCCGGTTGCTGGAGTACGCATCATGAGCCGCACGCTCGACATCGATTTTTGCCGGCGCCGCGCCCGCATCGGCGTGAGCGGCGCGATCCTGCTCGGCGTCGCCGCGCTGCTGTGGGGCGCGTGCGCCGTCCGGCTCTGGCACGCGTATGCGGAGAACGATCGCATCCGGGACGCGCTGGCGCTCGTCCAGCATCGCACGTTCGCGCAACAACACGTCGTGAAGCCGCCGCCGACCGCGGCCGCGCGGCTCGCGGAAAAGCAGAGCCAGGCCGTGCTGCGCGAACTGACCGTGCCGTGGCAGACGCTCTTCTCGATCGTCGAAGACTATCCGGGCCATGACGTCGCACTGATCGGCATCGACCAGAACCCGGCACAGGGCCAGATTCGCATCACGGCCGAAGCGAAGGACCCGGACGCGATGATCGCGTACCTGAAGTACTTGCAGACGAGCGACGTGCTGCGCGAGGCGACGCTCAACGGCCACCTCGTCGAGGAGAACGTGGCGGGAAAGCCGGTGCGTTTCCAGATCACGGCCGTCTGGAGGAAATCATGAAAGCCGATCGTTTCGCGGACCGCCTGCTCACGCTTCGGTTCGCGTGGCGCCGTGCATTCGGCTTGCCGGGGCTCGCCGGGATCCTGATGCTCGGTGCCGCGGGCATCACGTATGCGGCGCTCGCCGGCGTGGAGGCCGACACGCGCGCGATGCGGGCGCCGGCGGGCGTCGTGCGCGCCGCACGCGGCCATCGTCCGGCCGACGTGCGCGGCACGGCGGCGGACGCGACGACGCTCGACACGTTGCCGGCGCTCTTTCCGCGCTTTTCGCAAAGCGCGGACGACATCGCGTCGATCTTCGAGCAGGCGCGCGACAGCCATCTGGCGCTCGGCTCCGCCGAGTACCAGATGACGACCGAGTCGGGGGCGCGCTTCACGCGCTACCAGGTGCTGCTGCCCGTGAAGGATCAGTACGGCGCGATCCGGCATTTTCTCGCGTCGGTGCTGAACCACGTGCCGAACGCGGCGCTGCAGGAAATCCACGTCGAGCGTCCGGCGGTGGGCAGCAGCATTCTCGACGCGCGGGTTCGTTTCGAACTCGTCTACCGGAGTGCCCAGCCATGATCTCCGCCGTCATGAAACCCGCGTCGCGCAATCGACTCGTGCTCGTGCTCTTGCTGGGCTGCCTCGTCGTCGCCGGTACCGGATATCGCGTGCTGGTGGCGGCGATGCAGCAGCCGGCTCCGGCCGCCGCAAGCGGCATCGTCCATCGCGACGGTGCGCGCGTGGCGCCCGCGCCGGCACGCGCACGCGCAGGCCTTGCGGCGGCCTCGCATGCCGCGGCGCCTGCGCCCGCGTCGTTGCCCGAGGCGCATGACGTACCCGCGCCGCATGACGCGGCGGCGACCGCGCGGGAACAGCTCGCCGCATTGCGTGCGCCCGTGTCCGTCGAAGCTGCGCACGATCCCTTCACGGCGTCGTCATGGCTGCCGCCGCCGCCGGTCGAGCCGCCGCTGCCGGAAACGCGTCCGGCGCCGCCGACCGCGCCGCCGGTGCCGTTCATCTATCTCGGCCAGCAGGATGCCAAGTCGGCGAAGCCGCAAGTGTTTCTCGGCAACGGAGACCAGTTGCTGATCGTTTCGCCGGGCGATGTGATCGACAGCCAGTATCGCGTCGAGTCGGTGTCCGAGTCGAACGTGGTGCTCACCTATCTGCCGCTGAACCAGATCCAGATGGTGCCCATTTCAGTGGAAGGAAAGTAAATGGAAACCGTACTGACACGGGATGTGCGCCGCAACGGGGACGGCGGCCCGTCGACACGCCTTTGCGCCGTCACCCCGGCCGGTGCGCGACCCGCACCGGCGCCCCGCTGCGCGACGCAACGCGCGCTGGCGATCGCCGTGGCGCTGCTCGCGTGCGGCGGTTGCGCGCATGTGCCGAACCTTCAGGACGATCCGACCAATGCGCAGGTGAAGATCGACGCCTTGCACGAGCGCAACGACGCGGTCGGCCAGCTGCTCGACAACGCGGACGCGTTTCGTCAGCAGAACGAATTCGACGACGCGGCGCGCTCCGTCTACATGGCGAAGCAGCTCGATCCGACCAGCGAGCGCGCGCGCCGGATCGGCGCGATGATCGACCAGGACCGCAAGCATCTCGCGATCCTGCAGGAAGCGGACCGCATGATGAAGCGCGGTTCGTACGCGCAGGCCGCCGAACGCGTGCATCGCGTGCTGGTCGAGGATCCGGCCAACGCGATGGCGATGCGGATGCAGGCGGAACTCGACGAAAAGCGCCGCCAGCAACACGCGGACCGCGACGACAAGCTCGCGGCGTCGTCGATCATGCGCACGCCTGTGTCGCTGCAGTTCCGCGACGCGAACGTGCGGATGGTGTTCGAGGCCTTGTCGCGCACGTCCGGGCTGAACGTCATTTTCGATCGCGACGTGCGCGCCGACCTGAAGACGACGATCTTCGTGCAGAACGCGTCGCTGCAGGACACGGTCGACATGATCCTGTTGCAGAACCAGCTCGACAAGAAGCAGATGAATGCGAACACGCTGTTCATCTACCCGGCGACGCCGGCCAAGGAGCTCGAATACCAGGAGCTCAAGGTGCGCACGTTCCAGCTGTCGAACGTCGATGCGAAGCAGATCCAGTCGCTGCTGAAGAGCCTGCTGAAGGTGAAGGAGGCCGTGATCGACGAGCGCGCGAACTCGGTGACGATCCGCGGCACGCCGGACACGATCAAGGTCGCCGAGGAAATGATCACCGCCCAGGACTTGCCGGAGCCGGAGGTGATGCTCGAGGTCGAGGTGCTGGAGGTATCGCACGACCGGATATCGCAACTCGGCATCAACTGGCCCAACTCGTTTACGGTGTCGACGCCGAGTTCGGCCGATACCTGGGGCGTGCTGCATCATCTGCCGATCAATGCGCTGAACGTGAGCGGCCTGTCGGCCACCGCGGACTTCAAGCTGACCGATACCGACGCGAACCTGCTCGCGAGCCCGCGCATCCGTGCGCGCAACAAGGAGAAGGCGCGCATCATGATCGGCGACAAGGTGCCGGTGATTTCGAGCTCGAGCACGCCGAGCACCAGTGGCCCGTCATTTACGCAGATGATCCAGTACCTCGACGTGGGCATCAAGCTCGAGGTCGAGCCGCAGGTTTATCGCGACGGCGACGTCGGCATCAAGCTGAATCTCGAAGTCAGCAACATCACCAACACGATCTCGAGCGGCAACTCGCAGGGGCTGAGCTCGCTCGCGTATCAGATCGGCACGCGCAGCGCGTCGACCAGCCTGCGGCTTCGGGACGGCGAAACGCAGATCATGGGCGGCCTGATTTCGGACGAGGACCGCCGCAACGCGAACAAGGTGCCGGGTCTCGGCCAGTTGCCGGTGCTCGGCCGCCTGTTCTCGGATCACGGCGGCGATCACAAGAAGACCGAGATCGTGCTGCAGATCACGCCGCATATCGTCCGGCCGCAGGTTGCGGCGGATGCGGACACGCAGGAAGTGTGGTCGGGCACCGACGTCAACGTGCATGCCGACCAGCTGCGACTCGACCCGGTGGCGCTGAATGCGGAGGCGCCCGCGGCGACGGACGCGAAGGCGCCGGCGGCGCCAGAGGCGAAGGCACCCGCGGCGCCGGAGGCGAAGGTCGTTCCGGGCAGCGTGGGCGGCGGGACGTCGGGCGGCGCGGCGCCGTCGCCGCTGGAGGCCGCGGCGAACCGTGCGCAGCCATCGCCGCAGAGCGGCGCGTTCGGGCAGCTGCCGGCCGCACCGCGCACGACACCGCCGCCCGACCCGTACGGCGGGCGGTTCGCGCGGCCACAGCCGGCGTTGCCCGCGCCGGCGGCCGGGACCGCCGCGGCGGAGCAGCCGGCTGGCGGCGCGGCGCAGGCGGCCGCGCCTGCGGGCAATGAAGTGGCGCCCGCGCCGGGCACCACCGTGACGCCGGTTGCGTCGCCGGCACCGGCCGAGCAGGCGGCCGCGGCGGCCAATGCGCCGGCCGCCGCGCCGGCGTCGCCCGCTCCGACGCTGCAGATGCCGGCGGGCGATATCCCGAACGAAAACCCGCTTCGCCCGATCGGGAAGTGAGCCGTGAACGCCCGCCGCGCAGCGCCTCGCATTGGCCGCGTCGGCCGGCGCGGCTTCACGTTGATCGAGATGGTCATCACCCTCGCGCTCGTGTCGATCCTCGCGCTCGCGATCATGCCGTTCTCCGAACTGATCGTGCAGCGTCAGAAGGAGCAGGAGCTGAGTGCCGCGTTGCGCGAGATTCGCACGGCGCTCGATGCGTACAAGGACGCGAGCGATGCGGGGCAGATCGAAAAGGAGGCGGAAGCGTCCGGCTATCCGCCGTCGCTGGCCGTGCTCGTGACGGGCGTGAAGAACGTCCGCGACCCGAAGGGCGGCATGATGACGTTCCTGCGCCGCGTGCCGCGCGATCCGTTCTTCGCCGGCGATCCCGATACGCCGGCCGAGGACACCTGGGATGTGCGCGCGTACGGCACGCCACCGGACCCGTCGGCCGACGCGGCTCCTGCCGCCATGGAGCCCGGCAAGGACGTGTTCGACGTGACCTCGAAATCCGCTCGTGTCGGCATCAACGGCATTCCGTACAAACAATGGTGACGGTTCATCATGAAACCCGCTCGCATGCGCAGGATCCGCGGCTTTACGCTGATCGAAATCGTGGTCGTGATGGCCATCATCGGGCTGCTTCTGACCTTGGCCGTGCCGCGCTACATGCACAGCATCGAGCGCGGGAAGGAACAGGTGCGGCGGCAGAACCTCGCGGTGATGCGCAATGCGATCGACCAGTATTACGGTGACAACGGGCAATACCCCGACACGCTCGACGAGCTGGTCGCGAAGCACTACTTGCGTGCGGTTCCGGTCGATCCGGTGAACGGCGACGACAAATGGGCGACGATCGCATCGCCGGACGACACCAAGCCGGGCGTCTACGATGTGGGCCCCGCGAGCGGTGTGCAAGGCGCGCCGCCGGGCGTGGCGGCAACGGCGGCAACGGCGGGCGTGGCCGGAGCGGTGAAATGAGCCGGTCCGGCCGGGCCGCGCGCGCGCGTGCGATGCATGTCCGCCTGCGCGGCGGGCGGCAGCGCGGGCTCGTGCTGCTCGCGCTGCTGATCGCGCTGATGCTGATGTCGATCGCGCTGGCCGGCGCGCTGGACGTTTGGTCGCTGCAGCGGCGCCGCGAACAGGAGCGGCAACTGCTGTTCGTCGGCGACCAGTACCGCAGGGCCATCGTCGCGTACTACCGTGTCGGGCGCGTATATCCGCAAACGGTCGACGACCTGCTGGACGATACGCGCTTTGCCACGCCCATGCATCATCTGCGCCGCGCATATCCGGATCCGGTCAGCGGCAAGAACGACTGGTCGTTCCTGTGGCGGGCCGACCGGTTCTACGGCGTATCCAGCAGCTCGGATGGCGCGCCGATCAAGCGCGCGGGATTTCCGGATCGATACAGGGACTTCGAGGGCCTCGAAACCTATCGGCAATGGAAGTTTCTTTACCTCGCACCGGGTATGGCCGCATCGGCCGACGAAGCGTCGCCGTCGGCGCCGGCGCGGCCGGCCAGTGCGCCGAGCCTGTCCGGTTTTCCGGGCGGCTCGCTGCCTGGACAGGTGCCGACGGGCCTGCGTTGACGCGGATTCGGCACCACGCGATACAGGCCGCACGCAAAAAAGCGCGACGCCCGCAACGGGCATCGCGCGTAAAACGGCGTGGAGCGCCGACGAATGAAACGTGATGAAGAAAGGGGCGCCCGGCTAGGGGCACCCGGCCAGGGGCGCCCCGTTAAGGACGCCCGGCCAGAGGCTCAGGCCTTCGCGAGCTTGATGCTGGTCGGCTCGGCCGTCAGGTAGCCGACGCTCGCGCCGAAGCGGTCCTTGTAGTTCGCGCGCACGAGCGGGTCGAGCGTCGCCTTGACCTTGTCGTGCAGCGGCGTCTCCCAGTCGCCCACGTGCTGGAAGTTGCTCATCACGTAGGTCCAGCCGTTGATCTCGTCGACCGCGTGCAGGCCGGTCGATTCGGCGCCGGCCGGGCACGACAGCACGCGCGCGAGCGATTTCGTGTCGACGTTGTACGCCCACAGGAAGTTGTTCACGTGCATGCCCGAGTCTTCGCCGATGAACAGCGTGCGCAGCTTTTCGGAGAACTTCAGGTTGTCGGGGTTCGCGATCTTGTCCGGGTTCGCGAGGTTGCCGAGCGCATCGGCCGCGGCGAGGTCCTCGCCGACGAGCGCGGCCGGCGCGCTCATGTCGACCGGCACCCACTCGCTGTCGATCGCGTTGCCCGACTTGTCGCGCTGGCCGGCCTTCAGGTTCAGCGCGTAGACGGCGCCCGCGGCGATCTTCTTGTCCACCGCGACGTCGCGCGACACCGCATTGCCCTTGACCATCGACGTCTCGATCCGCGACATCGCCGTGTAGACGATCTTGTCCTTCGCGTTGACCGTCGTGCCTTCGAGCTTCGTGAACGCCATGCTGCCGCCGATCAGCGCCGCGTAGCGGTGCGTCTCGAGGAACGCGGCCGCCTTTTCCATCCCGGGCTTCACGCGCATCCAGTTGAACTTGCCGCCGAAGTGGATCTTCGTGTAGCTCGCGTCGTTCGGGTCGGTCGTCGTCAGGTCCATGATGTCCGACGCCTTCAGCGTGTTCGCGAGCGTCTCGATCTCGCTGCTCGTCGCGTGTCCGATTTTGATCCACGTGAGCGTCGCGCTGCCCGCGCCGGCGGACGACGTCTGCGTCCACTTCGCGACGTACAGCGTGCCGGCCGACAGGTCGGCCGCCTTGTCGGCGACGAACATGAACAGGCCGCCGTTGGTGGCGTCGTCACCCATCATCACGGTGCGCTGGTCCGGCATCACCTGGATCAGCTCGTGCGAGATGCGGCCGAGACAGTAGTGCTTCTTCACCGTGCCGGTGCCGTCCGGATTCACCGTGATCTCGGGCAGGTGGCCGTAGTGGTAGGGGTTCGCCTTCGTCTCGTCGCCGAACGTGTTCCGGCTGAATGTCTTGAACTGCGCGTCGGTCGCGGCCTTCGTCGCGTCCGGCTCGTATTCCTCGCTCGACAGGTGCGTGCCCCACGGCGACAGGCTCGCGCCGCACGTGATCCACAGGCCGTGCGCCTTCGACGTGTCGACGTTGTGATACTTGACGACCTTCAGCGCGCCGCTGGACGGATCCTGGTCGAGCGTGATCACCGCGATCGGCGACGGCAACTGGCCGTACTGCGACGCGCTTGCCTGGTCGCGCGTCGTGTATTCGAACTGCACGACCGCGAAGACCGTGTTGCCCTTCACGCCGGCAACGCTGGCGTTCTTCAGCGTCAGCAGCGAGCTGCCGTCCGGGCAGTCCGAGTAGAACTGGCGCTCCTTGCCCGCCACCGAGCGGTCGATGATCGGCTGGTTGTTGATGTCGTAATAGCCACCCGCGAGGGTCGTGCCGCCCTTGCCGTCCGGCACCATGTCGCCCGTCACGAAGAACGGCCGGTACGCGAGCTTGAAGTTGCGCGACGAGCCGTCCGAGAACGACACCGACAGCGTCGAGCCGACCGTCGTCGTGGCCATCGCGGCCGCATTGTCGAGCGTGGGCGCGGCCATCGCCGAGAACGCCGCCGACGTGTACGCGGCGGCCGGCGTTGCCGCCACCGGATTGTCGTCGCCGCCGCAGCCGGTCAGCAGGGCCGGCAGCGCGAGGCCGGAGAGGGGCAGCATGGGCGCGCCGGCGAGGATCTTCAGGGCCTGACGACGGGAAGCATTGGGCAACGCGGGCATGTGGAGTCCAGTTTCAGATATTGGAAGAATGGCCTTCCGCGAAGCAGGCGATCAGCAAGCAAGGCGAAGGCAAGTTGAAAACTGGACAGAAGTGTAGGGACGCTAGATGAAAGTTTTTTGAATAGAAAACGTAATGATGTGTCGGGCGTCCGTTAGGCGGGCTGCCGGACGCCGGTCGCAAGCGTTTGCGCTCAGTCGCGCTCGGGCGTCGCCGAGATGCGGTGGATCGACAGGTCGGCACCGTCGAATTCGGCTTCGCGATCGAGGCGCAGCCCGACGGTCGCCTTCAGCGCGCCGTACACGAGCGTGCCGCCCGCGGTGGCGATCGCGATGCCGCCGAGCGTGCCGATCAGCTGCGACACGAACGACACGCCGCCGAGGCCGCCGAGCGCGGGTTGCCCGAACACGCCGGCCGCAATGCCGCCGAGCGCGCCGCACATCCCGTGCAGCGGCCACACGCCGAGCACGTCGTCGATGCGCCACTTGTTCTGCACGCAGGTGAACATCGCGACGAACAGTGCGCCGGCCGCGGCACCCGTGACGAGCGCGCCGATCGGGTGCATCACGTCGGAGCCCGCGCAGACGGCGACGAGGCCCGCGAGCGGGCCGTTGTACGTGAAGCCCGGATCGTTGCGGCCGGCCATCCCCGCGGCGAGCGTGCCGCCGACCATCGCCATCAGCGAGTTCACGGCGACGAGGCCGCTGATCTTGTCGAGCGTCTGCGCGCTCATCACGTTGAAGCCGAACCAGCCGACCGCGAGCACCCACGCGCCGAGTGCGAGGAACGGGATGTTCGACGGCGGATGCGCGGCGATCCGGCCGTCCTTCGCATAGCGGCCGTGGCGGGCGCCGAGCAGCAGCACGGCCGGCAGCGCGACCCAGCCGCCGAACGCGTGCACGACGACCGAGCCCGCGAAATCGTGGAACGGCGCGCCGAATGCATGCGTGAGCGAGGCTTGCACGCCGAAGCGCTCGTTCCATGCGATCCCTTCGAAGAACGGATAGATGAAGCCGACGATGATCAGCGTCGCGACGAGCTGCGGATTGAATTTCGCGCGCTCCGCGATGCCGCCGGACACGATCGCGGGGATGGCCGCCGCGAACGTCAGCAGGAAGAAGAAGCGCACGAGCGCGTAGCCGTTGTGCTGCGACAGCGTGCCGATGTCGTCGAAGAACTCGACGCCGTACGCGATCGTATAGCCGATGAAGAAGTACGCGAGCGTCGACACCGAGAAGTCGACCAGGATCTTCACGAGCGCGTTGACCTGGTTCTTCTTGCGGACCGTGCCGAGCTCGAGAAATGCGAAGCCCGCGTGCATCGCGAGCACCATGACGGCGCCGATCAACAGGAACAGTGTATCGACGCCGGATTTCAGACCATCCATGCCGTGGCTTCCTTGCGCAAAAAACGGGCGAGGAATGCAAGTATCGAGCCAACTTGGTGAACGGTTGCGTGCAATTGGTGCGAAGCGCCGTTTGGTGCGGCATTCCGGTGATGCCTGCACGATGACGGGGCAGGTCGCGTGCGGCGCGAATGCCGTGACGGATGCACGTGTGTGGTGCGGTGCGTGCGCAACTGGTGCGTGCGATGCGCGCCGCGGTGCGGCGTGGTGCGCCGCGATGCACCGGTCTGGCGCGTCAGCGGCGCGCGAACAGCGCGCGCGGGCGCCGCAGCCGCCACGCGCTCGCGGACCAGTAGGCGGCGACGGCCGAGAGCCCGAGCGCCGCGAACGAAAGCGCGGCGAGGCCCGCGTACGACTGGTCGTCGCCGGCGGGGCCGAGGATGCCTTGCAGCACGATCAGCGCCGCCGTCCAGAAGCCGATCACCGCCTGCACGAGCAGCCGGGCGCAGGCGACGCGGCGCGGGCGCCCGGCGTCACGCAGGCGTGCCGCGGAGGGTGAGCGAAGGCACAGGAACAGGGTGGCGGCGAGCACGGCGGCCAGCGTGATGAACCAGTCGATGAGGAAAGCCATGAAGAAAGCGGAAAGCGGGTGGAGCGGATGGAAGCCTGCTCACTTTAGTGCTGGCGCGCGTGCGATTGAATCAGACAAGTCCGAAATTGAAAGGCATTTTTAATCGGGAGTCGGCATTGGCCCTGTTCCACAGGCGGTATCATCGACACCGGTCCAACCCTGCAGGCCGTGCGGCGCACGGCCGGAGATTGCTGATGAAGATGAAGACTTCGCGGGCGCGTCGCATGCCCGGGTCCGTGCTGGCGGCCGCGGCCGTCGGCGCGGTATTGTTGCTCGCAGGCTGCGAGAAGTCCGGCACGCCGGCCACGCAACCCGATACGGCCGCGAGCGCGGCCGCCGATGCCGCAAACAACGCGGCCAAGGCGCTCGACCAGGTGGCGAGCACCGTCAACCAGCAGATCAACGCCGCGAAGGCCGGCATCGCGAGCGCGGCATCGGCCGTGCCGCCGCTGTCCGCGAGCGGCCTCGCGTCCGCCGCGCAGGCGCAGATCGATGCGGCCGCTTCCGCGGTCGTCGCGCACGCGGCATCGGAAGCCGGCGCGAAGATCGCGGAGGCCGGCAAGAAGCTTCAGCAGTGGAGTCAGCAGAACGCGTCGGGTGCGAAGCCGGCCAGCGGCGAGTAGCGGGCCTTGCGCAATTCGCGAAATGTAATTATAGTGGTTACACATTGTCGCCGGCTGCCGTTCGGGCCGGCGTCGCCGAGTGAGTGAGGAATGAATACCAGCAGCCGGTTCGCGTTTGCCGTTCACGTGCTCGCCTTGCTGTCGATGCAGGAAGGCGCGCCGCTGTCGTCCGACATCATCGCGGGCAGCGTGAACACGAATCCGGCGCTGATTCGCCGTCTGTTGTCGATGCTGGCGGCCGCGGGGCTGACCACGTCGCAGCTCGGCGCGGGCGGCGGGGCGCTGCTGGCGCGCGAGCCGGGCGAGATCACGCTGCTCGACGTGTATCGCGCGGTCGACGACGCGCAGCTGTTCGCGCTGCACCGCGAGGCGCCGAATCCCGCGTGTCTCGTCGGGCGGCACATCCAGGGCGTGCTGATCGACTATATCGGCGACGCGCAGCGCGCGATGGAAGCATCGCTTGCCACGCGCACGCTCGCGGACGTCACGGCCGACGTGCTCGCATCGGAGCAGCGCGGCCGGCCGGCGGGGAACGCGAGCGGCTGAGCGCAGGCAGCGGATGAGGCAGGGCAGGAGGCCGGATGGCGCGCATTGCGTGGCGCCCGGCACGACGGAGTGCGGCTCCGTTTTTTTTCGGTCTTATATGTAATTGCTGTAGTTACTTATTTATTTCTGGAGAATCGACATGACGCAACGTTCCTTGAACATCGCACTGTTTGGCGCCACCGGGATGATCGGCTCGCGCATTGCCGCGGAAGCCGCGCGCCGCGGCCATCGCGTGACCGCGCTGTCGCGCCATCCGGGGGCGGCGGCCGACGGCATCACCGCGAAGGCGGCCGACCTGTTCGATGCGGCCAGCATCGCGGCCGCGCTGCCGGGCCACGACGTCGTCGCCAGCGCGTACAGCCCGAAACAGGACGATCCCGCCAAGGTCGTCGCCGCGGCGAAGGCGCTGGTGGAAAGCACGCGCCAGGCGGGCCTGAAGCGGCTCGTGGTGGTGGGTGGCGCCGGGTCGCTCGAGGTCGCGCCGGGCAAGCAGCTGGTCGACACCGAAGGTTTCCCGGACGCGTACAAGGCGGTCGCGCTCGCGCACCGCGATGCGCTCGACTATCTGAAGACGGTCGGCGATCTCGACTGGACGTTCTTCGCGCCGGCCGCGCTGATCGCACCGGGCGAGCGCACGGGCACGTTCCGCACGGGCGTCGGCAAGCTGATCGTGGACGCGCAGGGCAACAGCAGGATCTCGGCGGAAGACTATGCGGTCGCGTTCGTCGATGCGCTCGAGCAAGACAGCTTCGTGCGCGAGATCGCGACCGTCGCGTATTGAGCGGCATCGTGGCGAGGCGGCACGCAAGTGCCGCATTCGCCGTGAGCGGCGCGCGGCGGGCAGCGCAGCCGCAGTAACCACGGGCGATTCCATCTCGACGGGTGGAATCGCCCGTTTTCGTATGGGCGCCGATGATTCATGGACCGACGTGCACGCGATCCGTGCGCGACGCGGATCCGTCCCAGCCTGATTGGTATTTATCCCGGTCGACGCCGCGCAGCGGTTTCCATATTGTTCCCCGTCATGCAGGATGCATAGAAAAAATTTCTATCTACGAGGGACTGGGTAAATGGATGCCATCGATCGCAAGCTGCTGGAGCTGTTGCAGGCAGATGCCACATTGCCGATCGCGGAACTCGCGCAGCGCGTGAACCTGTCGCAGACACCCTGCTGGAAGCGCGTGCAGCGGCTCAAGGAAACCGGCGCGATCCGCGCGCAGGTCGCGCTGTGCGATCCGCGCAAGCTCGGGGTCGGCACGACCGTGTTCGTCGCGATCCGCACGAACCAGCACACCGAGGAGTGGGCGCAGCGTTTCACGCAGGTCGTGTGCGACATGCCGGAAGTCGTCGAGGTCTACCGGATGAGCGGCGAGACCGACTATCTGCTGCGGGTCGTGGTGGCCGGCATCGACGATTTCGATCGCGTGTACAAGCAACTGATCCGCGCGGTGCCGCTGTTCGACGTGAGCTCGTCGTTCGCGATGGAGCAGATCAAGTATTCGACCGCGCTGCCGGTGCGCGATCTGGCCGAGCCGGCGTAGCGCGCGGAACGGCAACGCGTCGCGGCGCATCGCGTCGGTGCGGGTGGGTTGCGTGTTCCCGCCGCCGTGGCCCGACGTCGTCGTAATGGCCCGCTCAGCGGCCGCGCGACATGGCGCGTGCACGTTCGTCCGCCAGCGCGTCGCGGCGCACGAACTCCGCGACGAACGGGCTGGCCGGATGGTGATGCAGCGCGTACGGCGTGTCCCATTGCGCGAGCCGGCCGTCCTTCATCACGCCGATCCGGTCGGCGATCGCGAACGCTTCAGCCTGGTTGTGCGTGACGAGGATCGCGGTGTGACCCGTGCGCTTGAGGATGTCGCGCAGCTCGAACGCGAGCCGCTCGCGCGTATCGACGTCGAGATTCGAGAACGGCTCGTCGAGCAGCAGCAGCTCCGGCGACGGCGCGAGCGCGCGGGCGAGGGCGACGCGCTGCTGCTGGCCGCCCGACAGTTCGTGCGGATACGCGCTGCCTGACGCGGCGAGGCCGACGAGTTCGAGCAGGTCCGCGACGCGGGCGCGCCGCTCGGCCTTCGGCATGCGCCGCAGGCCGAACGCGACGTTGTCGGCCGCGCTCAGGTGCGGGAACAGCGCATAGTCCTGGAACATCATGCCGATGCGCCGCCGCTCGGGCGGCACGTCGAGCGACGGCGCCGAGACGGGCGTGCCGTCCAGCACGATGCGTCCCATGCGCACGGGCTCGAAGCCCGCGATCGCGCGCAGCACGGTGGTCTTGCCGCAGCCCGATGCGCCGAGCAGGCAGCCGATGTCGCCGCGCGGCAGCGCGAGGCTCAGCCGGTCGACCACCGTGCGGCGGCCGTGCGGCGTATCGTAGGCGACGCAGAGGTCGTCGAGTTCGAGCAGGTTCACGGTGTCAGGCTCCGATCTTGTGACGGGTGCGCGCGAGCAGGATCACGGGCACGAGCCCGGCCAGCACGATCGCGAGCGCGGCGACCGCGCCTTCCTCGTAGGTGCCGCGCGCGGCTTCCGCATACAGCCAGGTCGCGAGCGTGTCGAAATTCAGCGGACGCAGCAGCAGCGTCGCCGGCAGCTCCTTCATCGCATCGACGAACACGAGCAGCGCGCTCGTCGTGAGCGCGGGCCGCAGCAGCGGCAGGTGCACGCGGCGCAGCGTGCCGCCGGCCGTCTCGCCGAGCGAGCGCGCGGCCTGTTCGAGCGATGGCGGAATGCGCGCGAGGCCGGCTTCGATGCTGCCGGCCGAGATCGCGAGAAAGCGCACGGTGTACGCGATCACGAGCGCGGCCGCCGACCCCATCAGCAGCAGCCCGTCGCGGCCGAGCGCGGCGCCCAGCAGCCGGTCGGCGGCCGCGAACGGGATCAGCAGGCCGATCGCGAGCACGGTGCCCGGCACCGCGTAGCCGAGGCTCGCGATTCGCGCGCACACGCGGGCCGGGCCCGCGCGCGCGCTGTCGCGCTGCGCGCGCGCCGCCCACGCGACGACCAGCCCGCATGCGAGCGTCGCGATCGTTGCGGCGGCGGCGATCGTCAGCGTATTCGCAAGCCCGGTCAGCAACTGCGCGGATACGCCGCCGACGAGATGCAGCCGCTTGCCGGTCTCGACCGCGAGGTACGCGGCCGGCGCGCCGAAGCCGAGCAGCACCGGCAGCCAGCCGAGCGCGGCGGCGCTCCACGCGGCCGCGCCGGTCAGCTTGCGTGGCGCGAGCGGGCGCATGCGGCGGCCGTGCGCGTAGCGCTGGCGGCGGCGCCCGTGGCGTTCGAGCACGATCATGCCGACCACGATCGCGAGCATCGCGAGCGCGATCTGCGCGGCGCCCGCGAGATCGGAGCGCGTGATCCACGTGGTGTAGACCGATACGGTCAGCGTCTGCACGCCGAGGAATTCCGATGCGCCGATGTCGTTCAGCGTTTCGAGCAGCGCGAGGCTCACGCCGACCGCGATCGCGGGCCGCGCGAGCGGGACGACGACGCGCCAGAACGTCGCGATGCGTCCGGCGCCGAGCGTGCGCGCGGCTTCGAGCAGGCTCGCGGACTGCGTGACGAACATCGCCCGCGTGCTCAGGTACACATACGGATACAGCACGAAGCCGAGCACGAAGATCGCGCCGGGCAGCGAGCGCAGGTCGGGCAGGCGGAACTGGCGCGGGCTGTCGAAGCCGAGCAGCCAGCGGATCGCGCCCTGCACGGGGCCGATCGGGTGGAGCAGGTCGAGATACGCGAACGCGACGATGTAGGTGGGCACCGCGAGCGGCAGCAGCAGCGCCCAGGTCAGCATCCGGCGGCCCGGAAAATCGTACGCGGTGACGAGCCACGCGCAGCCGGTGCCGACGACCGTGACAATCGCGCCGACGCCCGCGAGCAGCAGCAGCGTATTGGCGAGCGCCTGCGGCAGCACGAATTCGGCGAGGTGCTGCCAGTGCGCGAGATCGGCGCCGAGCGCGGCGGCGACCAGCACCGCGAGCGGCGCGGCGACCACCGCGGCGATCGCGACGGCCGCGCCCAGCCAGAGGCTGCCCGCGCGCGAACCGAGCGGCCGGCGGCGCGCGCGGACGAACGCTGCATCAGTTGTCAAAGCCGACCTTGTCGACGAGCTGGCTGGCCGCCTTGCGGTGCTTCGCGATGTCGGCCAGCGGCAGCGGGTCGACCTTCAGCGTGCCGAAGCTCGCGATCACCGGGTCGAGCTTCACGTTCGCGCGCACCGGGTATTCGTAGTTCGCCTGCGCATACAGCGCCTGCGCTTCCGGCGACACGAGGTACTCGAGCAGCTTCACCGCGTTGGCCTTGTGCGGCGCGTGCTTCGCGACCGTCGCGCCGCTGATGTTGACGTGCGTGCCGCCGCTCTTCGCGTTCGCGAACGTCGGCCGCACGACCTTGATCGCGTCGCCCCACTTGCGCGCGTCGCTGCCGGCTTCCGCGTTCTTCATGTGACCGACGTAGTACGCGTTCGCGAGGCCGACGTCGCAGATGCCGCCGAGAATGTCGCGCGCGACGTCGCGGTCGCCGCCCGTCGCCTTGCGAGCGAGGTTCGCCTTCACGCCGCGCAGCCACTTTTCGGTCGCGGCTTCGCCGTCGTGCGCGATCATCGCCGCGACGAGTGCCGTGTTGTACGGATGCTGCCCCGAGCGGATGCAGACCTTGCCCTTCCATTTCGGATCGGCGAGATCCTCGTAGCGGAACGCGTCGACCTTCAGGTCCTTCTCCACGTACAGCACGCGATCGCGCAGCGACAGCGCGTACCAGTCGCCCTGCGCGCCGCGCAGGTTCGCGGGGATCGCGTCGTCGAGCACCTTCGAGCGTACCGGCTGCGCGAGCCCGCCGTCGACGAGATCGAGCAGGTTGCCGATGTCGACCGTCATCAGCACGTCCGCCGGCGACTGCGTGCCTTCCGCCTTCACGCGCTCGAGCAGGCCGTCCTTCACGAACACCGTATTGACCTTGACGCCGCTCTGTTTCGTGAACGCGTCGATGAGCGGCTGGATCAGCTTCGGTTCGCGGGTGGTGTACAGGCTCACTTCCTCGGCCGCGTGGGCCAGCGGCGCGAATGTGGCGGCGGCAAGGGCCAGGGCGCCGGCGAGCGGCAGCAGGCATGTGCGCGGATTCGACATGGAGACTCCAATGAGGCAGGCGGACGAGGAAGCGTTCCGGGGCGAGCCTGCCGCCTGAGCGACCCGAAACATTACAAAGCGAAAGATTTCGGATTCTAGATCGGAATGGGAATGATTATCAAATGAAAGGTGATGGAAAGTGCTGCGGAAGGAACGGGGAGGGGCACGGCGACGGGGCGTCGCGGCACGGGCGCAAGCGCGTAGAATGCCCGCTTCAACGAATTCGACGGAGCCGCACCGACCATGAACGATCAGCGCAAGAAGAACCCTGTCCGCAACGTGAGCATCCTGATCGTCGTGGTCGTGCTGTTCGTGATCGGGACGATCTTGTACAACGCGATCTCGCAGAAGCGTGCGTACGACGAGGCCCATCCGGCCGAGGCCGCGAGCGCCGCGTCGCACTGACGCTGACACGGATGCGCATGGTCGCTGCGTGGCCCGGTCGGGCGGCCAGCGATGTGTGTGTGGGAAGCGGGAAGCGGCGGCGGGCGACGCGCGAAGCGCCGCGTTACGCCGGGAGAGACGCGGGCGCCGAAGCCGGCGCGCCGCATGCAAGGATCAGGCGTGCGTCATCGTGACGCAGGCGCAAACTTCGGGCGGATCCGAGCGTAGAACACGGCCGCGAGCAGCGCGAGCCATGCCGCGCCGACGTAGAGCGCGACACGCGTATCCTCGAACCAGCCGAGCATCACGATCACGAAGCCCATGAACGCGATCGTCAACGCTGGCGCGACGGGCCACAGCGGCACCTTGAACTTCAGCGCCGCGACTTCCGCGCTCGACAGGCGACGGCGCATCGCGACCTGCGACAGCAGGATCATCAGCCACACCCACACGGTCGCGAACGTCGCGATCGCCGCGACCACCAGGAACACGTCCTTCGGCATCAGGTAGTTGAGCAGCACGCCGACCAGCAGCGCGCCGGCCATCACGAGCACCGTGACCCACGGCACGCCGTGCCGCGACGTCGTCATCAGCACGCGCGGCGCCTGGCCCTGCCGCGCCATCCCGAACATCATCCGGCCCGCGCCGAAGATGTCGCTGTTGATCGCCGAGATCGCCGCGCTGATCACCACGAGGTTGAGGATCGTCGCGGCCGACTTCACGCCGAGCGCCGAGAAGATCTGCACGAACGGGCTGCCGTCGCTGCCGACGCCGGTCCACGGGCTGATCGACATCAGCACGACCATCGTCAGCACGTAGAACAGCAGGATGCGCGCGGGCACCGCGTTGATCGCGCGCGGAATCACGCGCTCCGGGTCCTTCGCCTCGCCGGCGCTCATCCCGATCACCTCGATGCCGCCGTACGCGAAGATCACGACCGACAGCGACGCGATCAACCCGCCGATCCCGTTCGGGAAGAAGCCGCCGTGGTTCCACAGGTTCGCGAACGTCGGCACGTCGGCCGAATGGCCGAAATGCATGCCGCTCAGCAGGATCGCGACGCCGCCGCCGATCATCGCGACGATCGCGCCGACCTTGATGATCGACAGCCAGAATTCGAGCTCGCCGAACACCTTCACGTGGCACAGGTTCAGCCCGCAGATGACCGCGACGACGCCGAGCACCCAGATCCATTGCGGGACATCCGGAAACCAGAAGCCCATGTAGATGCCGAACGCGGTGATGTCGGCGATCGCGACGATCACCATTTCGAGCGTGTAGGTCCAGCCGGTGACGAAGCCCGCGAACGGCCCGAGGTTTTCCGTCGCGTAGTGGCCGAACGAGCCCGCGACGGGCTCGCGCACGGCCATCTCGCCGAGCGCGCGCATCACCATGTAGACGGCCGCGCCGCCCAGGATATAGGCCAGGATCACCGCCGGGCCCGCGAGCTGGATCGCGGACGCCGAGCCGTAGAACAGGCCGGTGCCGATCGCCGAGCCCAGCGCGAGAAAGCGGATGTGCCGCGCGCTCAGGTGGCGCTGCAAGTTTTTCATCGAGTCTCCGATATCGTTTTATGCGACGGACCGGGCAAGCGGGACCGGTCCCGATGGCTCAAGTTGTCTATACAACTTAAATGTGAACGAATGATAACAAGCCGGGCCATGTGACCGGAATCGGGTATTCCCTGACTGGCGCAACCGGCGGAATCGGGCGTGGGGCCATCGCGCGGCGGGCGCGCGGGCCCTGTGGGGCGTGCGGGGCGGGCGGGGCATGCGTCGGAAGGGGATTGCGGGAGCGGGGCGCGCCGCTGGCCGGCCTGCATGCGCGGGCGGCCGGCGGCGGGACAACTTCATGCCGTCATGCGGGCAGGCGAATGACGCTTGCGTCCTTGCGGATCAGCAGCGACGACGCGAGCATCTGCTTGCACTGGTGCGCGAGCACCTTCAGGTCGTGCGTGAGCTCGGCGCCCACCGCGTCGGATTTTTCCGCGGACACGACCATCGCGTCGAGGTCACGCGTGATCTGCTTCGTCGCGTCGAGCTGGTCGGCCGGCGGCGGCTCGCCGGCTTCCGCCTTCTCGAGATTCTCGAGCACGGCGGACAGGCCGCGGCGCAGCGCATCGTCGTGGACGAGGTGCGCGTCGGCCGCGCATGCGCTTCGGATCAGCGGGGCGGCGGCGGTGATCTGCGCGCCGAGCACGTGCGTCTGCACGAGCAGGTCGTTCAGTTCGGGCACGAAGCGCTGGTGCGCCTTCGGCTCGATCATCATCCGCTGGAACGCCTGGCCGAGGTTCGCGAACGCGATGTGCACGTCCTTGCGCGCAAGGCGGTAGCGGTAGTCGTCGTCGAGGGTGGCGGCCGGTGTCTCGATCGCCGCGGCGACGACCGGCACGACCGCCGCGCCGTCGGCGGCCGGCACCGGCGGAGGCGATGCACCGCGCCCGGCGCGCCAGACGGCCTCGAAATACTTGCGGGTCGACGTCAGCATGTCGCTGACGAGCTTGCCCATCAGCCGGTATTCCCAGTACGGGAACAGGCGGCTCGCGGCGATTGCGATCATGCAGCCGACCACCGTGTCGATCGCGCGCTCGCCGATGATCCGCATGCTGCCCGGCGCGAGCAGGTGGAACATCAGCAGTACATAAGACGACGTGAATACGACGCTCGCCGCGTAGTTGAACAGCAGCAGGCTGTAGCTCATCACCATCGACCCGAACATGATCGCGATCAGCAGGTGCGGCTCCTTGACCGTGTAGATCAGCGCGATGCTCGCCGCGCAGCCGATCAGCGTGCCGACGATACGCTGGGCGTTGCGCTGCTTGGTGAGCGAGTAGCCGGGTTTCAGGATGATGATGGTCGTCATCACGATCCAGTACGCGTTCGTGAGCGGCAGCAGCCGGCCGAGCCAGAAGCCGACCGCGACCGCGATCGTCACGCGCAGCGCGTGGCGGAAGCTCGGCGAGCGCATGTTCAGGTTCGAGAAGATCAGCAGCGGCGACATCCGGCGCCGCTGCAGGAAGCGCGTGAGCGCCTTGTCGATCTTCAGTTCGGTCTGCTGCGGGTCGGCATGGCCCGACAGGTTGCGGCGCATCCGGTCGATCAGGCGCGTCGCGCTCCAGATGCGCCGGAACGTCGCGAGCACGGCCGCGTAGGCTTCCGCGTTGGTGGCCGGAAAGCTCTTCTTGCGCATCAGCTCGATCTCGTACTCGATCGCGCGCAGTTCGGCCTTCACGCTGATGCGCGAATGCGGCGCGCGGTTCTCGAGCACCGCGAGACCGATCTCCTCGAGATCGGCGGCCGCCTTGCAGATCAGGTCGCGATAGAAAATGATCAGGTCGGAGCCGCCGAACGTGTTGCGTATGAGCGGGTAGTCGGTGTGTGCGCCAACGAACAGTTCGTGCAGGTCGACGCTGTTGATGAACAGGTTGTACATCGTCGCGCGGCCGGGATCGAGCTTGCCGCGGCGCAGCTTCGGCAGGTTGCGCAACACGATGTCGCGCGCGGTTTCCTGCGTCTCGACCGCGGTGATCTGCTTCGCGACGAGATTGCGGTAGCACTCGTCGAGATCGGCGTCGAGATCGTAGAACCGCGCGCGCGCGAGCAGGTAGTCGGCGCACGCGAACAGGCTTTCGGCGAGCGCTTGCTGCTCGATCCGGCGCGCCTGCCATTGCGACACGAGCGTCGCCCAGTACGTGTACCAGAGGCCGCCCGCGAGAATCCAGCCGGCATTGATGAACGCCTGCAGCGGCGTGAACTTCTCCTCGAGCGTCATCACCATCATGAACAGCGTCGCGAAGCTGATCTGCGGCCAGCGGTTGCCGTAGACGACGATCAGCGACAGCACGAACGTGAGCGGCACGATCGTCAGCCACAGCGCGAAGATGTTCGGCGTGGCGAGGCCGGTCGCGAGCGCGGCCAGGAAGCCGATCACGCTGCACGCGAGCATTTCGTTGTGCTTGTACTTCAGCGGGCCCGGCATGTCGACGACGCACGCGCCGAGCGCGCCGGTCGAGATCGTGAAGCCGAGCTCCCGGTTGTGAAACACGATCAGGCACAGCACGGCCGGCAGCGATACGCCGACCGCGATCCGCAGGCCGCCGAAAAAGTACTGGCTGTAGAAAAACTTTCTGATTTCGACCGAATAGCGCATCGATGGGCTGAATGACAGACGAAGACGCCCGGGGCGGCGTATTGACTGGCGACGAGTCTATCGTATTTCGCGGTCCGCAAAACCTGGCCGTTCGGACGAGGTTCATCGCGACGGCCCTTTTGCTATCCTTGGTGCTCCCGTGCGCCCGGCCCGTCCGGTGCGAGGCTCCGACACCCGCTTCATGCTCCATCTCTTCTATTCGAACCGTCACGAGACGCTGGCCGACGCGCTGCTCGACGACCTGGCCGCGTTCCCGGCCCGCAACGGCCCGTGGGCGCCACAGCAGGTCATCGTGCCGAGCGCGGCGCTGCGCCGGCGTCTGGAACTCGACATCGCCGCGCGCCACGGCGTGTGCGCGAACGTCGAATTCACGTATCTCGCGCAATGGCTGTGGGCGCAGATCGGCCGCGTGCTGACGGTGCCGGCACGCTCGCCGTTCGCACCCGATCGCCTCGTGTGGCGCTGCTACCGGCTGTTCGCGCAGGGCGCGGGCGGCGCGCCGTGGCTCGCGTCGCCGCGGCTGGCCGCGTATCTGTCCGCGTCCGACGATGCAATGCGCTACGAGCTCGCGCAGCGCGTCGCGGCCGTGCTCGATCATTACCTGACTTACCGGCCCGAATGGCTGGCCGCATGGCAGGCCGGCGAATCGGTGCTCGCGGGCGACGCCGCGCCGCGCGGGATCAGCGACGCCGCACGCGACGACGAGCGCTGGCAAGCCGCATTGTGGCGCGCGCTGCTCGCGGAGCTGAGCGACAGCGGCACGCCGCCCGCGCATCGCTTCCTCGTGGAGGCGCGCAACCTCGATCCCGAAACCGTCCCGCGTGCCGACTGGCCGGAATCGGTCAGCGTGTTCGCGCTGCCGACGATGCCGCCGCTGCACGTCGCGCTGCTGCGCGAGCTGTCGCGCTGGATCGACGTGCGCGTCTATGCGCTCAACCCGTGCCGCGAATTCTGGTTCGACATCGTCACCGCCGCGCATGCCGAGGCGCTCGACGCGGCCGGCCGGCTCGACTACCAGGAAGTCGGCCATCCGCTGCTCGCCGAGTGGGGCCGGCAGACGCAGGCGCAGCTGCACATGTTGCACGAACTGACTGAAAGCGCCGCGTCGGGCGATGCGTCGCGTTTCGTCGGGAATCCCGCGCCGACCTGGCTTGCGCGCGTACAGAACGCGATCCTCGACCTGCAGCCGGAGGCCGCGCTCGGAGAAGCGCCGGTCGAGCGCGGGATCGAGGTGCACGTGTGCCACAGCCTCGCGCGCCAGCTCGAGGTGCTGCACGACCGCCTGCTCGCATGGTTCGATGCGGACGCGACGCTGCAGCCGTCCGACGTGCTGGTGGCGGTCGCGGATCTCGCGGCGGCCGGGCCGCTGATCGATGCCGTGTTCGGCACGGCGGGCGCCGGCGGCGCGCGCGTGCCTTACCGGATCACCGGCCTGCCGCCATCGCAGGCGAACCCGGTCGCGCGCGTGCTGCTCGAATGGCTCGCGTTGCCGGAACGGCAGGTCGGCGCGCCGGAGCTGGTCGAATGGCTGCGCGTCGACGCGGTGGCGGCCCGTTACGGCATCGACGCGGCCGCGCTCGAGACGGTGCAGACCTGGCTCGCGGCCGCCGGCGCGCGGCGCGGGCTGTCGCCGACGGCGAGCGACGATGCGGCGGTGCCTGCGCCGCGCCATACGTTTTCCGATGCGCTCGCGCGGCTGTTCCTCGGCTATGCGATGCCCGAAGGCGCGGCACCGGTCGGCGCGTGGCTGCCGATCGAGGCGGCAACCGGCAGCGAGGCCGAACTGCTCGGCCGGCTCGCGCGCTTCACGGACGATCTCGACGGCTTCTCGCGACGGCTTGCCGACGCACACACGCCGCGCGCATGGAGCGAACTGTTCGCCGACACGCTCGCACGGTTCTTCGACTCCGGCGCCGCGTATGCCGATGCGCTCTCGGGCGTGCGCGACGCGCTCGACGCGATGCTCGCCGCGATGACGGAAGGCACCCCCGACGAGGCGTTGCCCGCGGCCGTCGTGCGCGCGGGGCTGGCCGCCGCGCTCGACGATCCGGCGCGCGGCGGGGTGCCGTGGGGCGGTGTCACGTTCTCGTCGCTGACGAGCTTGCGCGGGCTGCCGTACCGCGTCGTGTGCCTGCTCGGGATGGACGACGGCGTGCTGCCGAGCCTCGCCCGCGCGGACGAGTTCGACCTGATGGCCGTGTTGCCGAAGCTCGGCGACCGGCAGCGCCGCGACGACGAGCGCAACCTGTTCCTCGACCTGCTGCTCGCCGCGCGCGACCGGCTGCTGATTGCCTATACGGGGCGCAGCATTCGCGACAACGCGCCGTTGCCGCCCGCGGCGCTCGTCGACGAACTGCTCGATCATCTCGCGCTCGTCACGGCCGGCGAGGACGCCGCGCCGGACGCGGTCGATGCCGCGCGGCGCGCGTTCATCGTCGAACATCCGCTGCAACCGTTCGCGGCCGAGTATTTCCGGCCCGGCAGCGAACTGGCTTCGTACGACGCCGAGCGCGCGACACTCGCGTCGCTGCTGGCAGCCGAAGCCGCGCGCGACGCGACGCGCGAGCAGCCGTTTTTCGCGCAGCCGCTGCCGGCCGAGCCGGTCGAGCCCGTCGCGTTCAGCGAATTCGAACGTTTCTGGCGGCATCCGGCCCGCGCGCTGCTGCGTGCGCGGCTCGGCATCGTGCTGTCCGACGCGCAGGCCGAACTGCTCGACACGGAGCCGTTCGCACTCGACTTCGCGGGCAGCGACGCGCTCGCCGAGCGCGTGCTGCCGCTTTTGATCGAATCGGACGAAGGCGGCGTGCACGATCATGCGCTGCGCATCGCGGACGCCAGCCCGGAACTGCCGGGCGGCGCGACGGGCGCGGTGTGGCGCGACCAGGCGCTCGGCTCGATGACGCAGCTCGCGTCGAACGTGCGGCGTGCGCTGGCCGACGGCATGGAACGGCGGCCGTTCACGCTCGCGATCGCGCCCGCATGGCCCGACACCGACCAGGCGCTGTTCGGCGCCGACGACGCGATGCTGTCGCGCGATGCGGTGAGTGCGCCGCTCGAGCTGCACGGCACGCTGAACCGGCTGACGCCGGCCGGCCAGATCATCTATCGCTATGCACGGCCGAGCGCGCGCGACTACCTGTCCGCGTGGCTCGCGCATCTCGTCTATTGCGCGGTGGAGCCCGGCGGTCCGCGCCGCACGCTGTGGTTCGGCAGCGGCGGCGCCTTCGAGCTGACGCCGGTCGCGGCGCCGCTCGAGCGCCTCGCGCCGCTGGCCGCGCTGTTTCGCGCGGGGCGGCGCATGCCGCTGCGCTTCTTCCCGCGCAGCGCATGGGCGTGCGTGTCCGACGGCGAGGCGAAGGCCGCGAGCGTATGGATCAACGAGCGCGTGGTGAGCGAAGCCGACGATCCGGCCATCGCGATCGCATGGCGCGGCGCGCATCCGTCGCTCGACGAGCCGTTCGGCACGCTCGCACGGCTCGTGTTCGAGCCGATGCTCGAACACCTGAAGGAGGTCGCATGAGCGCCGCATCCCAGCCGCAGGCGGCGCTCGAACTCGACGTGTTCGCGTGCCCGCTCGACGGCGTCAACCAGATCGAGGCGTCGGCCGGTACCGGCAAGACCTGGAACATTTGCGCGCTTTACGTGCGCCTGTTGCTGGAGAAGGATCTCGGCGCGGACGAAATCCTCGTCGTGACCTTCACGAAGGCGGCGACGGCCGAATTGCACGAACGGATCCGCGGCCGGCTGGCGCAGCTCGCCCATGCGCTCGATACCGGTGACGACGGCGGCGATCCGTTCGTCGCGCGCCTGCTCGAGACGACGCTCGGCGCAGCCGGCGCGCTCGACCCCGAGACTGCCGCGAAGCGGATCCGGCGTGCGCTGCGCGCATTCGACCAGGCGGCGATCCACACGATCCACGCGTTCTGCCAGCGTGCGCTGCAGGAAGCGCCGTTCGCGGCCGCGATGCCGTTCGCGTTCGACATGCAGGCCGACGACGCGGCGCTGCGCTTCGAGCTTGCGGCCGACTTCTGGCGCACGCGCGTCGAACCGCTGGCCGCACGCTGGCCGGGCTTCGCGACGTGGCTCGTCGATTCGGGCGCGGGCCCGGCCGCGCTCGACGCGCAGCTCGCGCGCCGGCTGAAGAAGCCGCTCGCCGCGCTGCGCTGGGACGGCGTCGACGAACCGGACGAATCGGCCGAGGCCGCTGCCGCCGAGTGCTTTGCGGAAGCCGCACGGATGTGGGCCGCCGAGCGCGACGCGATCGACGCGTTGCTGCGCACCGCGCAGCCCGCGCTCAACCAGCGTTCGCACAAGCCCGACGCGCTCGCCGATGCGCTCGCAGCATGGTCCGCGCATTTCGCGCAGGGCAATGCCGCGGCCGCGCTGCCGAAGGCGGCGCTCAAGCTCACGCGCACCGCGCTCGTGAAGGCGACGAAAAAGGGCGGCGCAACGCCCGAGCATGCGTTCTTCGATGTCGCCGATGCGCTCGAAGCGGCGGTGGCCGCGGCCGAGGCCGCGCAGCGCGCGCGCTGGCTCGCGCTGATCGCCGACTGGCTCGACACTGCACCGGGCGCGCTGGCCGAACGCAAGCGCACGCGCCGCGTCGTGTCGTTCGACGACCTGCTCGCGAACCTGTATCACGCGCTGCATGCGCATCCGTGGCTCGCCGAGACGCTGCGCGCGCGCTATCCGGCCGCGCTGATCGACGAATTCCAGGATACCGACCCGCTGCAGTTCGCGATCTTCGACCGGATCTTCGCGCCGGGCGGCCCGCTCTTTCTCGTCGGCGATCCGAAGCAGGCCATCTACAGCTTCCGTGCGGCGGATCTGCACACGTATCTCGCCGCGCGAGCCAGCGCGAGCGCGTGCTACACGCTCGCGGTCAACCAGCGCTCGACGCCGGCGATCGTCGATGCGTGCAACCGCTTCTTCATGTCGAACCCGCGCGCGTTCGTGCTCGACGGGCTCGACTATTACGCGGTGCGGGCCGGCACGCGCGTGCGTGCACCGTTCGTCGACGGCACCGATCCAGGCCCGGCCGGCGATTTCCGGATCTGGGCGCTGCCGGGCGGCGACGGCACGCTGCTCAAGCGCGACGCACAGGCACAGGCCGCGCAGGCGTGCGCGGCCGAGATTGCCCGGCTGATGCGCGGCGCGCGCGAAGGGCATGTGCGGCTCGGGCGTACGCCGCTGTCGCCGGGCGACATCGCGGTGCTGGTGCAGACGCACCGGCAGGGCAGCCTCGTGAAGCGCGTGCTCGCGACGTGGGGCATCGGCAGCGTCGAGCTCGCGCAGGCGTCGGTGTTTTCGACCGGCGACGCGGAGCAGCTCGAGCGCGTGCTGGCGGCGATCGATGCGCCGGGCGACCTGCGGCGCCTGCGCGCGGCGCTGGCGGCCGACTGGTTCGGCCTCGATGCGGGTGCGCTGTGGCGAATGGAGCAGGGCGACGCGTCGCGCGAAGCGGACGACAGTGCGGACGCGATGAGCTGGGTCGAGCGCTTCTCGCGTTATCGGCTGCTGTGGCGCGAACGCGGCTTCGCGGTGATGTGGCGCACGTTCACGCGCGAGTTGCGGATCGCCGAGCGGCTGATGGCCGGCGCGGACGGCGAACGCCGCGTGACCGACATCAACCATCTGGCCGAGCTGACGCAGGCGCGCGCGTCCGCGCAGCCGGGCATCGCGCCGACGCTGCGCTGGCTCGCCGCGCAACGGCTCGACGGCGGCGGCGAGGAAGCCCAGTTGCGTCTCGAATCCGATCGCAACCTCGTGCAGATCGTGACCGTGCACAAGTCGAAGGGCCTCGAATACGCGGTCGTGTTCTGTCCGTTCCTGAACGACGGCGGGCTGCGCGAGCCGCCCGCGTCGGCGCTGCCCGACGCCCGCGAGTATCACGACGACGCGGGCGACGCCGTGCTGCATTACGGGTGCGACGACGAAGCCGCCGAGCATGCCGCGCGCCAGGCGCTGCGCGAACAGGCGGCCGAACGCGCGCGGCTCGTCTACGTGGCGCTCACGCGCGCGGTCTATCGGTGCTATCTCGTCGCCGGGCCTTATCTGTCGTCGCGCTCGACCCGCGAGGCGCGGCGCAGCGTGCTGAACTGGCTCGTGGCCGGCGCCGGCCAGTCGTTCGACGCGTGGCTCGACGAGCCGCCCGACGAAGCGGCGCTCGATGCGGCGTGGCAAGCACTCGCGAGCGGGCCCGTGAGCGTTGCACCGTTGCCGGTGCCGGCACGCCGTGAGCGGCTCGCGGCCGGGCACGACGCATCGCAGACGCTCGCGGCACGTCATGCGACGCGCGTGTTGCGCGACGCGTGGCGGATGGCGAGCTTCAGTTCGCTGACCGCGTCGATGGCACGCGAGGAAGCAGGCGTCGCGCTCGTGCCGGACGACGAGCTGCGGCCCGATCACGATGCGCTTGCCGCCGTGGCGCCGGACGGCGCGTTCGTCGTGGCCGACACGGCGGCGGCCGAGCCGCCGGACGACGACATCCTTGTGTTTCCGCGCGGCGCGGCAGCGGGCGAATGCCTGCACCGCCTGTTCGAACTCAGCCGGTTCACCGAGCCCGATTCGTGGCACCGGGCGGCGCTCGGCGCGTTGCACGACCGGCCGGTCGAGGCCGAGCCCGAACTCGCGACGCGCCTGCCGGCGATGATGGCGCGGCTCGTCGGCGATGTCGTGCGCACGGAGCTCGTGCCGGGCATGCGGCTTGCGGATCTCGATCCCGCCAGGCGGCTCGACGAAATGGGTTTTCTGTTCCCGGCGCCGTCGCTCGAGCTGGGCGCGCTGCGCCGGTTGCTGGTTGCGCACGGCTATCCGGACGTTGCGCTGGACGCGGGCATGCTCGCCGGTTTCATCAAGGGTTTCATCGACATGATCGTCGAACACGACGGCCGCTTCTGGATCGTCGACTGGAAGTCGAACCACCTCGGCAATACGCCGGATGCCTATGGTCCGCGCGCGCTCGACGTCGCGATGGCCGATCACGCGTATCACCTGCAGGCACTGCTCTATACGGTCGCGCTGCATCGCTATCTGCGCGGGCGGCTGCCCGACTACGACTACGACACGCACATGGCGGGCTACCTGTACCTGTTCGTGCGCGGCGTGCGGCCCGGCTGGCGCAGCGGCGGCGAACCGGCCGGCGTGCATGCGCGGCGGCCCGCGCGCGAACTCGTCGATGCGCTCGACCGGATGATGGAAGGGGGCCGCGCATGAACGTCACCGACGATACGCTCGAATTCACCGCTGGCCTCGTCGCGCGCCTGCCCGAGCCCGCGGATTTCGGCATCGCGCTCGCGGAAGGGTTCGCGCGGCGCATCGGCGACCTGTCGCGCCGCGCGGGTGCGCCGGCCGCGGCCGCGCGCTGGGCGGCACGCGCCGCGTTCGCGACGAGCCGGGCGACCGCGGGCGGTCACGTGTGCGTGTCGCTCGGCGCGCTCGCGCAACGCTACGAGGAACCGGTCGACGACGTGCGCGCGGCGCTTGCCGCGAGCGGCGTGGTGGCGTTCGGCACGCTCGCGCGCGGCGACGAGCGGCCGCTGATCGTCGACCGGCTCGACCATCTGTATCTGTCGCGCTATTTCGACTACGAACGTCGGCTCGCCGATGCGCTCGTCGCGCAGGCCGGCGCCGCCGCGCCGGGCGACGCGCTGTCGCCGGACCGGTTGCGCGACAGTCTCGCGCGTTACTTCGGGCCCGCGACGGGCGACGTGGACTGGCAGCGCGTCGCGGCGATCGTTGCGCTGACGGGACGCGTGACGATCGTCAGCGGCGGCCCCGGCACCGGCAAGACGACGACCGTCGTCGGCGTGCTGGCGTGCCTGCTCGACGCGCATCCGGGCTTGCGCATCGCGCTGGCGGCACCGACCGGCAAGGCCGCGCAGCGGATGCAGGAAGCGCTGCACGCGCGGGCGGGCGACCTGCCGCCGGAACTTGCCGCGCGCCTGCCGGACACGTCGTACACGCTGCACCGCCTGCTGGGCGGCGGCGGCGCGGCGGGCTTCCGCCATCATCGCGACAATCCGTTGCCGTACGACCTGATCGTGGTCGACGAGGCGTCGATGATCGACGTCGCGCTCGCCGCGCATCTGCTCGATGCGCTCGCGCCCGGCGCTCGGCTCGTGTTGCTCGGCGACAAGGACCAGCTTGCCGCGGTCGAAGCAGGCGCCGTGTTCGCCGAACTCAGCGCCCGGCCGACGTTTACCGCCACGGCGCGCACGCGCATCGCGGACGCGCTCGGGGTCGACGAGGCGGCGTTCGTCGCGGCGTTGCCGGTGCCGGACGGCGAGGCGGCGGGGGCGGCCGGGGCGGTTGCCGCGCCAATTCCAGCGCCGGCATCCGTTCCGTTACCGGCTGCTCCCGCGCGCAAGGCGTCGGCGCGGCGGAACGTGGATACGCGCCAGGCGTCGCTGTTCGACGACGAGCCGCAGGCTGAAGCGGTTTCGCCGGCCGATGCCGCGCCACCCGCGGCTTCGTTGCCGCCTGCGGCGCTTGCGCCGACCGACACCGATCGCACCTCGGCCGCCGCCGATCCTGCATGGATCGAGGCCGGCGAGCTCGCGTGGCTCGACGCGGTCGAGCTCACGCCGTTCGATCCGGCCGCTGCGGGCGATTCGGCATGGGCGTCGACCGTTGCAACGCGCGCCGCGGACGGCGTTGCCGCCGCGTCCCCCGCACCCGCACCGCTCGCGGACTGCGTCGTGTGGCTCGAACGCAATTACCGCTTCGGTCTCGATTCGGCGATCGGCCGCCTGTCGCTCGCGATCCGTCGCGGCGACGTGCAGGGCGCGCTCGACGCGTTGCCGACGGACGAGGCCGCGGCCGCGTCGTTTCATGACGATGCGGGCGACACGCTTGCGGCGTCGACCGTCGAGCGGCTCGCGCGCCGGTTCGGCGCCTACCTCGATGCGTTGCGCGCCGCGTTGTCCGCGCCGGTGCCCGACCCGTTGCCGTTGTTCGATGCGCTCAACCGCTTCCGGATCCTGTGCGCGACGCGCACGGGCTCGCGCGGCGCCGAGCACGTCAATGCGCTGGTGGCCACGCATGTGCGGCATGCCGCGCGCGTGCCGCTCGCGGTCGGCGCACACTGGTTCACCGGGCGGCCGATCATGGTGACGCGCAACGACTATGCGCTCGGGCTGTTCAACGGTGACATCGGCATCGCGCTGCCGGACGCGCACGGCGTGCTGCGCGTGTGGTTCCGCCGCGCGGACGGCTCCGCGCGCGCCGTGTCGCCTGCAGCGCTGCCGCCGCACGAAACGGCGTTCGCGCTGACCGTCCACAAGTCGCAAGGCTCCGAATTCGACGAGGCCGCGCTCGTGCTGCCGGCGTCGTTCAGCCGCGTGCTCACGCGCGAACTCGTCTATACGGCCGTCACGCGCGCGCGTACGCGCGTGCAGGTGATCGGCCCGCGGCGTGTGCTGGCGCAGGCGGTCGCGACGCGCACGCAACGCGATTCGGGCCTCGCGGCCCGCGTCGACGAGGCACTCGCGCGGCGCCGCAAGGAGACGTCGCGATGATGATCCGCTACACGCTCGATCCGGCCGAGGTCGAATGGACCGCCGTGCGCGCACAGGGCGCGGGCGGCCAGAACGTCAACAAGGTATCGAGCGCGATTCACCTGCGCTTCGACATCCGCGCGTCGTCGCTGCCGCCCGTCATCAAGGAGCGGCTGCTCGCGCTGTCCGACCAGCGCATCACGCGCGACGGCATCGTCGTGATCAAGTCGCAGGAATACCGCACCCAGGAGAAAAACCGCGAGGCAGCGCTCGCGCGGCTCGATGCGTTGATCGGCAGCGTCGCGTTCACGCCGCGCGCGCGTGTGGCGACACGGCCGACGCGCGCATCGAAGGAGCGGCGGCTCGAACACAAGTCGCGCCGCAGCGTGGTGAAATCCGGAAGAGGGAAGGTGATCGACTGACGGAAGATCGGCCCGGCCGGCATGGCGGGGCGCCGCCGCGCCCGTCAGCGCATCACGGTGCCCGCGCTGTCGAGCACGAAGTCGACGCAGAACACGACGAGGCGGCTTTGCGCGCGAATCGCGACGGCCGCCGTGTAGCAGTCGCGGCCTTCGGTCAGCGAGAAGTGCGGGCCCATCAGCGCGACGCGCCCCGGCGCCGCGATCGCGCGCTGGAAGTACGGGCGCCGCGACCAGTTGCTGTGCGTCTCCGGGAACAACGGTGCGAGCCGCGTGCCGCTCGCCTGGCCATCCTCGGGGCGCGCGCCGATCGACGGCAGGAACTGTTCGCCGATCTCGTCCGTGACGAACACGCGGCGCGCGGCCGGCACCGCGAATACGCGCTGCGCGGCGTCCTGCAGGTTGCCGCTCGCGGAAAAGGCAGCCGCGCCGGTGAGCACGAGCCGCTCGATCGCATCGAAGCCAGGTTGCTCGGCGATCGCAGGCGTATGCCGGCGCGCGATGAAGCGTTGCCACGCGGCGTCGAGCATTGCGGGCGCCGCGGCGCTCGCGTGCGCGATCGACGCATCGGGCTGGCCGAACTGGAAGCCCTGGACGAAATCGATATCGGCTTCCATCAGCGTCTGCAGCGCGTCGTCGCTTTCGACACCCTCCGCGAGCACCATTGCGCCGGCCTGGTGGAGCATCGATACCAGGTGATGCATGATGCGGCGATCGTCGGCCGACGCGTTCGCGCGCTCGACGAGCGAGCGATCGAGCTTGACGATATCGGGTCGCGCGCGCCACACGCGGTCGAAATTCGAGAATCCGGTGCCGAAATCGTCGATCGCGATCAGGAAGTCGCGATGCTGGATCATGTCGATCGTGCGGGCGAGCGCGGCTTCGTCGCGCGACGGCTGCTCGACGACTTCCAGCACGATGCGGTTCGGCGGCAGCGCGAAATGACGGCACAGCGCCTCGACGAATTCGCGCTGCACGAGGCCCGAATCGAGCACGCGTGGCGTCACGTTCAGGAACAGCCAGCCGTCGCCGATGCCCTGCGCGACGAAGTTGGCCGTATGCAGGCAGCGGGCGAGCCGGTCGAGCAGCAGCGCGTCGGCAGCAGCGCGCGTCTTGTCGAACAGCGCGACAGGCGAAGCCAGCGTACCGTTCTCGTCCACGACGCGCAGCAGCGCTTCATAGCCGACCACGCGCTTGTGCGTGATCGACAGCACGGGTTGGAACACGCTGCGCAGCGTCGTGTCGCGATACGTGGCGATCCAGCCGCTGGGCGTCGGTGTCAGGCGTTCGAGCAGGGAATCGAGCGAGAGGTCGCGGGCGGGCTTCATGTCAACGACGCCCTGGGGCGATCGGGGGACGGTATCGTGCGCGCCACGCAGAAGCCGTCGCACGCGCAGGTGGACGCGAAAGAACGTGGTGCATCGTGACCGCCTTCTGCGGATGAGTGCTACGAGTGTAACGGGAATGGCGCGGCGCGCGTATCAGGGTAACTCCAGACGCAAACGCTACACCGTCGCGTGGACCGGGCTGTCCGCCCGCAAGCGCGACACGCAAGGGCCGCCGGTCGTGCACGCGGCGACAGCGCCGCGTGTGCCGCGTGCATTGCGTGCGAAGAAGGCCGGCGGATCAGGAAAACGGAAAAACGGACAAGCCATGCGGCTGCATCGGCATCAGATGCAAAACGACCTGCGCCGTCGCGCTCCGGTCCATGCGCGGCGCTCGACGAACGGTGGCCGGCGCGTCGCGGGAAACCTGCAACCGGCAGGGTGCGGGCCCTGCGCGTCGCTCAGGTCGCTTCGCCGCCGCGCGGGCCCAATCCGGGAATCCGCTTGATCACGCCGGTCGCAAGCGCGGTGCCGACGAGCACGATCGCGCAGCCTTCGATCATCACGACCGACACATGTTCGCTGAGGAACAGCGCGCCCCACAGCAGGCCGAACACCGGGATCACGAACGTCACCGTAATCGCGCGGGCCGGGCCGACATGCGCGATCAGGTAGAAGAAGATGAAATACGCGATGCCCGTGCAGGCGATGCCGAGCGCGAGCACGGCGCCCCACGCATGCGCGCTGACGGCAGCCGTGGGCCAGGTCGCGATCGCGAACGGCAGCAGCAGCACGGTCGAGCCGATCATGCTGCCGGTCGCGTTGACGAGCGGGTCGACGCCGCTGAGCGTGCGCTTCGTGTAGTTGGCCGCGATGCCGTACAGCAGCGTCGCGCCGAGCGCGGCGGCGGCAGCCAGCGCGGTGGCGCTGGCGCCGGTGCTGCCGTTTGCGTTGGCGACCTGGTCCCACACGAGCGTGAGCACGCCGGCAAAGCCGATCACGAGGCCGAGTGCGCGCGGCAGCGACAGCTTGTCCTTCAGCCAGAGGTAGGCGACGAGCGCGCCCCACAGCGGCGTCGTCGCGTTGATCACCGACGTCACGCCGGCCGACAGCGTCAGCTCGGCGAACGCGAACAGGCAGAACGGGATGCCCGAGTTCAGCGCGCCGACGACGAACAACGGCCATGCGCGACGGCGCAGCTGCGCGCCGAGCTCGGCGGGCTTGAAGCGCGTCAGCGCGAAGCCGGTGAGAAACAGCGCGCCGATACCCACGCGCAGCGCCATCAGCGGCGCGACACCGAAGTCGGCGACGCCGACCCGGATGAACAGGAACGACGCGCCCCACAGGGCGGCGAGGACGGTCAGCAGAAAGGCGTTCTTGGGCGACATCGAGCGTGGCGGGCGAGGGGACGGGATGCAAAGGATCTTACACCGCGTTACCGCGCCGTCGTTTCACGATCGGATGAAACGGCAAGAAACGGCCAGAAACGGGAATGTCGCCGGTCGCCGGCCCGGGGCGACCGGCCGCGCGAGACCGGCTGCGGATGGAGCGGCGCGCTCAGTGATGGTGGTGCCAGCCGCCGCGTCCGCCGAAGCCGAAATTGAGCGACAGCGCGGGTCCCCAATAACCGCCCCATGCCGGCGCATACGCGGGCGCCGGGTAATAGTAGGCGGGGCCCGGATCGACGTACACGGGCGCCGGCTGTACCGGTGCGGCCGCGTAATAGCCGCCGGGATAATAGCCGTACGGGTAGTAGCAGCCGGCGAGCGTCGTGCACGCGAGCGCCGCGGCGGCGAGTGCGACGAGGGTCCTGTTCATGATGTCTCTCCGGCGGAGCCGGCAATCGGCAGATGCTTAAGCTTAGGCCGCGCGGCGATGACAAGATGCGCAAAACGGTAACGGATCATTTCCGGGCCGCTGCGTCGTGTTGCGGCGCCGCATACGAAAAACGGCGCTTCCGCCGCGCGGAAACGCCGTCAGGCCGGAGCTTGCCGCGCGTCGCGCGGCAGCCGGGTAAGCCGGCCGGCTTATTTGCCGACCTGGTTGCCGATGATGCCGCCGGCGGCTGCGCCGCCCAGCGTCGACAATGCGTTGCCGCCGATCGCCGCGCCCGCGACGCCGCCGACACCCGCACCGATTGCCGTATCGCGCTGGCGCCGCGTCATCGAATCGCAGGCCGACAGGCTGGCCACCGTCGTGACGAGCAGCGCGCATACCCCAAAACGCCGAATCGAAGCATTCATGATCGTTGTCCTTGCGGTAGTGAACGGAAGGTCGCATGGCCGGATTGCGGCCGCGCATGAAACCAATCTACCTGCCGTCCCACCGGGCTGCTGTAAGGACTTGTTAAGACTCCGACGGTTTCGTAATCAATTGTTTCCCTTGCGCCGGCAGGCACGACGCATGCGCGGGCACGCAAAAAAGCCCGCTCGAAAGCGGGCTTGGTGCAGTGCGCCACGATGCGGTCCGTGCGGACCGCCGCGCTCGCTGGCTGACTTACTGACGGTGATAGATCTCGGCGCCGGTCTTCACGAACTCGACCGCCTTGACTTCCATCCCCTTCTTCAGCGCTTCGCTTTCCGACACGCCCTGTTGCGCCGCGAACTCGCGCACGTCCTGCGTGATCTTCATCGAGCAGAAGTGCGGGCCGCACATCGAGCAGAAGTGCGCGACCTTCGCGGAATCCTTCGGCAGCGTCTCGTCGTGGAATTCGCGCGCCTTGTCCGGGTCGAGGCCGATGTTGAACTGGTCTTCCCAGCGGAACTCGAAGCGCGCCTTCGACAGCGCGTTGTCGCGGACCTGCGCGCCGGGGTGACCCTTGGCGAGGTCGGCCGCGTGCGCGGCGAGCTTGTACGTGATGATCCCTTCCTTCACGTCGTCCTTGTTCGGCAGCCCGAGGTGCTCCTTCGGCGTCACGTAGCACAGCATCGCGGTGCCGAACCAGCCGATCATCGCGGCGCCGATGCCCGACGTGATGTGGTCGTAGCCTGGTGCGATGTCGGTGGTCAGCGGCCCGAGCGTGTAGAACGGCGCTTCCTTGCACCAGTCGAGCTGGAGATCCATGTTCTCCTTGATCAACTGCATCGGCACGTGCCCGGGGCCTTCGATCATCACCTGCACGTCGTGCTTCCACGCGATCTGCGTGAGTTCGCCGAGCGTCTTCAGCTCGCCGAGCTGCGCTTCGTCGTTCGCGTCGTAGATCGAGCCGGGGCGCAGGCCGTCGCCGAGCGAGAAGCTCACGTCGTACGCCTTCATGATCTCGCAGATCTCTTCGAAGTGTTCGTACAGGAAGCTTTCCTTGTGATGCGCGAGGCACCACTTCGCCATGATCGAGCCGCCGCGCGACACGATGCCCGTCATCCGGTTCGCGGTGAGCGGCACGTACTGCAGGCGCACGCCCGCGTGGATCGTGAAATAGTCGACGCCTTGCTCGGCCTGCTCGATCAGCGTGTCGCGGAAGATTTCCCAGGTCAGGTCCTCGGCCTTGCCGTTGACCTTCTCGAGCGCCTGGTAGATCGGCACCGTGCCGATCGGCACCGGGCTGTTGCGGATGATCCACTCGCGCGTTTCATGGATGTGCTTGCCGGTCGACAGGTCCATCACCGTGTCGCCGCCCCAGCGGATCGCCCACGTCATCTTGTCGACTTCCTCGCCGATCGACGACGTGACGGCCGAGTTGCCGATGTTCGCGTTGATCTTCACGAGGAAGTTGCGGCCGATGATCATCGGCTCGGATTCCGGGTGGTTGATGTTCGCGGGGATGATCGCGCGGCCGCGCGCGACTTCGTCGCGCACGAACTCGGGGGTGATCTCGGCCAGCGCGTTCGCGCCGAAGGCCGCGGCGCCGAACGCCTGGCCCGGGTGCTGGCGGCCCATCATCGCGGCGAGCTTCGCGCCGTTCGGGCCGCTCGACTTCAGGCTCTCGATGTATTCGGCGCGGCGCTGGTTCTCGCGAATCGCGATGTATTCCATTTCCGGCGTGATGATGCCTTGCCGCGCGTAGTGCATCTGCGTGACGTTCTTGCCGGCCTGCGCGCGGCGCGGGTTGCGGTGCAGGCCCGGGAAACGCAGGTCGGCGGTAGCCGGGTCGGCCGCGCGTTCGAGGCCGTACTGGCTCGACAGGCCGTCGAGCACTTCGGTGTCGCCGCGTGCCTCGATCCAGCGCTGGCGCAGCGCGGGCAGGCCCGCGCGGATGTCGATCTTCGCGTCCGGATCGGTGTAGGGGCCCGACGTGTCGTACACGTAGATCGGCGGATTCTTTTCGCCGCCGAAGCCGGTCGGCGTGTCGGCCTGCGTGATTTCACGCATCGGCACGCGGATGTCGGGCTGCGAGCCGGTTACATACACCTTTCGCGAATTGGGCAGCGGCGCGACGGCTGCAGCGTCGACGTGGGCGTCGGCAGACAGAAACTTCGGATTGGCGTTCATGCAATCTCCTGTGTGAGCGCCGGGCAGGCGCTTCGGCGCTTGCCCGGAGCCCTTGACGAATGTGGGGCTCGAGCTAAGCAGGAGACGAGGCTTGGTGAGGCGGCGGATTTCGTCAGAAGGATGGCGGTGAAATCCGTACGCTTCCCTGCGCTGGCATTATCCAGATCAGGTTCAAAGGGTATTTCTCACCCGCAATGCCGGTTGTTTGACCGAACGCATTGCAGGACCCCCGCGTTAGCAGCGCACACGATACACTGGCTTGGCGGCGGTTTCAACCGGGACGGGATCGGCCGTCCCGGTGCGGCCGCAGCATGGCGGGCGGTGTGATGGCCCGTCGAAATGACGGCGCGCTTCGCCGCCGCGCGGCCCCACGGCTCGGCCGGCCGCGGCGAAGCGGTGCAACATGGCGCGCCTTCGCGCGACCTCACAAAAAAAATTTCGCAGCGGCTGTCATTTCCCGCGACGTCGTCCGTCTATTCGGCTCCTTAAACCCATGTTTTGGAGAGATGTCATGAAAAACGTACTGGTCGCCACCTGTGTCGCTGCTTTCGCCACGCTTGCAACGGGCGCGTATGCGCAGAACGACGCGATGTCGCAAAACGGCTCGTCGATGTCGAAGGACGCGATGGGTCACGACGCGATGGCGAAGGACGGCGCGATGAAGAAGGACGCCATGAAGAAGCATGCGATGAAGAAGGACGCGATGAAGAAAGACGCGATGTCGCACGACGAGATGGGCAAGGCGAAGTCGGACGACAAGATGGCGCCGTCGAACTGACGGAGCCGGACAGGGCGTGCGGCCGGCGCGTGTGCTCGACGACGGCCGCCCGCGTCTCGTTTTGTCTCGACTCGTCTCGTCTCGTCGACGCGTTCCGGGAGTCTTCATCATGCAAACCGTTCCCGCCAGCGGGCGCGCGGCCGTCACGCCGCCCGCCCGCAAGATTCATCCCCTGTGGGTGCGCGTGAGCCACTGGCTCAACGCGCTCGCGGCGATCCTGATGGCGCTGTCCGGCTGGCGCATCTACGATGCGTCGCCGATCTATCCGCCGTTCGTGTTTCCGCACGGCATCACGCTCGGCGGCTGGCTCGGCGGCGCGCTGCAATGGCATTTCGCGGCGATGTGGCTGCTGGTCGGCAACGGGCTGTTCTACCTGACGATGTCGATCGCGACCGGGCGCCTCGCGCGCAAGATGCTGCCCGTCACGCCGGCGTCCGTGTGGCGCGACGTGCGCGCCGCGCTGCGCGGCCGGCTCGCGCACGACGATCTGAGCGTCTACAACGCGGTGCAGCGTGCCGCGTACCTGGTCGCGATCGTCGATCTGATCGTGCTGGTGCTGTCCGGGCTGACGATCTGGAAGTCGGTGCAGTTTCCGCTGCTGCGCGAACTGTTCGGCGGTTATGACAACGCGCGCGTCGCGCATTTCTGGGCGATGTCGCTGCTCGTCGCGTTCTTCGTCGTGCACGTCGCGATGGCGCTGCTGGTGCCGCGCTCGCTGCTCGCGATGCTGCGCGGGCGCTGACCCGTCAACTCCGGGTGAAGGAAATCATCATGTCGGATTCCGAATACAGGCGCGCTGATTCGCGCTGGACGCTCGACCGCAAGTCGCTCGAACTCGACGTGCGCCGCGAGCTGGAGATGCCGTCGCGGCGGCTGTTCAATCGCCGCATCCTGACGCTCGGCGGCCTGACGATGCTGACCGGCTGCACGCTGAAGGACGACGCGTCGGTCAACACGTTCCTCGAGAAGGTGTCGCGCATGAACGACCGCGTGCAGGCGTGGCTCTTCAGCGGCGAGCGGCTCGCGCCGACCTACACCGAGGCCGACATCACGCGGCCGTTCCCGTTCAACGCGTATTACGGCATCGACGACGTGCCGCACGTCGACGCATCGACGTACCGGCTCGTGCTGTCGGGCCGCGTGACGGGCAAGCGCGTGTGGACGCTCGACGAGCTGTATGCGCTGCCGCACGCGGAGCAGATCACGCGGCACATCTGCGTGGAAGGGTGGAGCGCGATCGGCCGCTGGGGCGGCACGCCGTTCGGCGCGTTTCTGGCGCGTGCCGGCGCCGATACGCACGCGAAATACGTCGGCTTCAAATGCGCGGACGACTACTACGAAAGCATCGACATGCCGACCGCGCTGCATCCGCAGACGCTGCTCGCATTCGACTACGACGGCCATCGCCTGCCGCCGGAATTCGGTTTCCCGATGAAGCTGCGGATGCCGACCAAGCTCGGCTACAAGAATCCGAAACACATCATGGAAATCTTCGTGACCGATACCTTCCCGGGCGGCTACTGGGTCGATCAGGGGTACAACTGGTTCGGCGGATCGTGATGCGGCGGCGCGCGAACGCGTGCTGCCTGCGTCGCGGCGTGTCACACGGATTCGCGCACCTGCAGGTCGACGCGCAGGCCGACCGCCGCCGCCATGTTCACGAGCGCGTCGAGCCCGAACAGGTTGATCTTGCCGCGCAGCAGATCGGACACGCGCGGCTGCGTGACGCCCAGCCGTTGCGCGGCCTGCGCCTGGCTGAGCTCGAGCTGCGCGATGCGCTGCTTGAGCGCGATCATCAGCTCGGAGCGCAGCTTCATGTTCTCGGCTTCGGCCGGCCGGCCTTCGAGTGCGTCCCAGACGCTCGCATGACGTTCGTTGCTCATCGTTTCCTCTCCATCATCAGCGCCCGGTAGCGTCGGGCCGCCAGGTCGATATCGGTCTTGCAGGTGCGTGCCGACTGCTTGCGGAAGCAATGCAGCACGTAGATCGCGTCGGCGAAGGTCGCGACGTAGACGATCCGGAACGCACCGCTCGCATCGCGCAGGCGAATCTCCCGCACGCCCGGGCCGACGGTTCGCATCGGCTTCCAGTCGTCGGGCGCGAGGCCGCGCTGCACCTGGTCGATCTGGTGGCCGGCTTCGCGGCGCGCGAGAAGCGGAAAGCCGCGCAGGTCGTCGAGTGCGGTGCCGACGAACACGACGGGCTTCGGCGCGAGAATGGTGGAATTATACAAAATTTTGTATGGGTGGTGTGCGGGTCGAAAGGGCGAATGTCGGCGGCCGGATGCGCCTGCCGACCGTCACCGATCATCACCATAAGCGCGAAGCGACCGCTGAAGCGCATGACTGGCCATCAGGCCGATGGAGCGATCGCTGCTGCAGGACGGGATGCCGGGCGGCCCGCGCGACGCCCGCGCCGCGCGTATCCGGCTCCCGCTCCGGTTGGTCCGGATGCCGAAAAATGTCGCGCCGAAACGTCAGTCGATAAGCTTTCAGACTGGTCTGATGATGCTTTCGAATCCTTGATGCCATAATGCCGAGCGTGCGCAGCCGAAGCGGCTCGCGCCCGTTTTTCGACCCTCTGCCGCCGCTTGCCGGTTCTTATTCGTCGCCGTTCGCACTGCCATGTCGTTCCGCACGTCCGTCTCCGCCTTCCCGGTCCAGTCAGGGCCGTTTGCCGGTTTCTCCGGCGTCTTTCAGCGGAGCACGCGACACGTCGTGCGGGCGGCCTGAACGATGACCCCGCTCGACCGCCTCCTCGATTTCCTCGCCCGCCTGCCGATCCGGATCCGCCTGCCGCAAAGCCGCGGCGGCCGCGTCGCGCTCGCCCTCGTCTTCATCTATTTCGTCTGGGGTTCGACCTACAGCGGCCTGCATTTCGCGCTGCAGTCGTTCCCGCCGCTGCTGCTGTCGGGACTGCGCAACCTGCTCGGCGGGATCGGCCTGTTCATCTTCGCGCTGCGGCGCAAGCCCGAATGGCCGACGCTGCTCGAAATCCGCAACTCGGCGATCGTCGGCACGATGCTGGTCGCGCTGTCGTCGGGCACGATCGCGCTCGGGATGCGCACGGTCAGCAGCGGCTCGGCCGCGGTGATGGTCGCGACGGTGCCGCTGTTCGCGACCGTGATCGCGGCGGTCGCCGGGCGCGCGGTGACGAAGGGCGAGTGGGCGGCCGTCGCGCTCGGGATGGTCGGCATCGTCGTGCTGAATTCGGGCGGCGCGGCCGCCGCGAACTCGGCGCTCGGCACGATCTGCGTGCTGGCCGGCGCGCTGTTCTGGGCGGGCGGCGCGCATCTCGCGACGCGGCTCAAGCTGCCGTCCGACCTGTTCCTGTCGACGTCGCTGCAGATCGGCCTGGGCGGGTTGATGTCCACGATCGGGGCGTGGCTGATGGGCGAGCGCATCGAGCAGGTCGCGGTCGCGCCGGTGTTCGCGTTCGTGTACCTGATGGTGTTCTGCACGATGGCCGCGTACGTCGCGTACGGCTACCTGATTCGCCACACGAGCCCGATCATCGCGAGCAGCTGCATGTATGTGAACCCGATCGTCGCGGTCGCGCTCGGCGCGCTGATGCTCGGCGAGCCCGTGACGACGGCAACCGTGGTCGCCACCGTCGCGATCCTCGGCAGCGTCGGGCTGTCGTTCCTGTTCGATCCCGCGCGCCGGCCCGCGGCGCGCGCGGCGGCCGATGCTGCGCCGGGCGTGGTGACCGTGGCGACCGCGGCAACCGTCGCCGCCGAACCGACGGCGGATGCGGCGTCAGTACCGGCTCAGGCGGCGATGCCGGAGCCGGCACCGATCCTCGCGCCTTCCGCGGTACCGCTTGCGGTGCCCGCACCGGCCGCCGTCGTGGACCCGGCCGCGGTCATGGATCCCGCGCAGGCATTCACGCCGCCGCCGGCCGTCAATCCGGCCGCGTCGCGGGCCGACGCATGACGCCGGTGCGCGACGCGGCGTTCAGCCGCGTCGTGCGCCGCGATGGTGGGACCAGCCGGCGAGTGCGGTAAACAGCAGGCCGGCCGCGCACATGCCGATCCAGCCAAAGGCGTGCCACGCGGCGACACCGGCCGACGAGCCGAGCGCGCCGCCGATGAAGTAGCACACCATGTACACGGTATTCACGCGGCTGCGCGCCTCGGGCTTCAGCGCGTAGATGCGCGACTGGTTCGAGATCTGCGCGGCCTGCACGCCGACATCCAGCACGATCACGCCGATCACGAGCCCGACGAGGCTCGTCCCCGACAGCGCAAAAATCACGAACGACGCCGCGAGCAGCGCGATCGCGAGCGAGATGATCGCGCGCGGGCCGCGCGTGTCCGCGAAACGGCCCGCGTACGGTGCAGCCAGCGCACCGGCCGCGCCGACGATGCCGAACAGCCCTGCGGCCTGCGGGCCGAGGTGGAACGGCGCACCGGCGAGCAGCAGCGTGAGCACCGGCCAGAACGCGCTGAACGCGGCGAACAGCGCGGCGCCCGTCAGCGACGCCTCGCGCAGCCCGCGCAGTTCGACCGCCAGGTGCCACATCGAGCCGAGCAGCTTGCCGTACGGCAGCGTCGACGTCGGCGAGCTGCGCGGCAGCCGCAGCACGATCACCGCGGCCAGCGCGACGAGCGCCGCGACCGACGCGCCGAACACCGCCCGCCAGCCGAAATATTCGGCGACGAAGCCGGCCGCCGTGCGCGCCAGCAGGATGCCGAGCAGCAGGCCGCTCATCACGGTGCCGACCGCATGCCCGCGCTCGGCCGGCGGCGCGATCTCGGCCGCGAACGGCACGGCCTGCTGCGCGATCGTCGCGAGCACGCCGATCGCCAGGCTCGCCACGGCCAGCACCGCCAGCGACGGCGCGGCCGCGGCGACGATCAGCGCGATCGACAGGCCCGCGATCTGCATCAGGATCAGCCTGCGACGATCGAAGCGGTCGCCGAGCGGCGCGAGCAGGAACATCCCGGCCGCATAGCCGAGCTGCGTCGCGGTCGGCACCGCGCCGATCCATGACGCGCCGTCCGGGAAGGCCGAGCGGAAGCTGTCGAGCAGCGGCTGGTTGTAGTAGATGTTCGCGACCGACACGCCCGCGATCGTCGCGAGCAGCAACAGCAGGCTGCGCGAGTAGTGGGGCGAGGCGGCGTCGGTCGGACGGTCGGTGGAGGCGGCGGACATGGCGGCAACGGAACGGAGTTGGGCGGCGTGGCGCGCGGCGCGGCGTCGGTGGCGCAGGCGGCCGGGCGCCGAGCGAGCGTGCCGATCATACCGGAGCACCGGGAATCGTGCCGGCGGTGCTGCGGCCCAGCGGCCCTGCGGCCCAACGGCTCAGCGGCTCAGCGGCTCAGCGGCCCAGCGGCCCAGCGGCCCAACGGCCCAACGGCCCAACGGCCCAACGGCTCAGCGGCTCAGCGGGCCCAGCGGCCAGAAGCCCAGAAGCCCAGAAGCCCAGAAGCCCAGAAGCCCAGAAGCCCAGAAGCCCAGAAGCGCAGAAGCGCAGAAGCGCAGAAGCGCAGAAGCGCAGAAGCGCAGAAGCGCGGTCGGCTGCGCGGCTGGCGCGATCGCAGCATGGCGGGCCGCGCTCAACCGCAATCAACCGCAATCATTCGACGCGGCCCCGACCGGCCGCAGCCGCTCGTCATGCATCCGCGATTGCGTACGGTTCAGTCGACCAGTTCCCCGCTCGGCTCATAGAACGGATACGGCCCGTCGCCTTCGTCCACGTACACGTGGTGGGACGTCATTCCCGTGTCCGGCGTATGGACGTGCACCGCGAACGCGGGCGGCTCGAGCCGGAACGCGGACGGCGCGTCCGCTCGCAAATCGAACGCGACCTGGTGCGCGGGCGCCGGCACGGCCGATGCGAGCGTGCCGCCGAAGCGCGTGAACATCGTCCGGTGCACGTGGCCGCACAGCACGCGCTCGACGTTCGGATAGCGCCGCAGCAGCGCGTCGAGTTTCGTGGCGGCGGCGGGCGCGAGGCGCAGCGCGTCCATATGTCCGATCCCGGACACGAACGGCGGGTGATGCAGCGCGACGATCACCGGCCGGTCGCGCGCGGCGTCGAGTTGCGCGGTGAGCCACGCGAGCCGCGCATCGCACAGGTCGCCGTGGCTCGTGCCGGGCACCTGCGAATCGAGTGCGAGCACGCGCACGGCGCCGACGTCGAGCGCGTACTGCACGAACTCGCCGTCCTGCAATTCGGGACGATCGGCGAACGCGCGGCGCAACCCCGCACGATCGTCGTGATTGCCGACCATCAGGTAATACGGAATCTCGAGCGGCGCGAGCAGGTCGCGCAGGTGGCGGTATTCGTCGTCGTGGCCGAAGTCGGTCAGGTCACCGGTGACGAGCACCGCGTCGGGCCGCGGCACCAGCGCGTTCAGCTTCGCGATGCAGCGCGCGAGCGCGGCGGCCGTGTCGACGCGGCGGTACGCGAGCTGGCCCGGACGCTTGATGTGGAGATCGCTGATTTGAGCAAGCAGCATCGTCGTTCCTCGGAATGTGTGGTTATCGTGGGGCGGTGTTACGCGGCGAGTGCGATCAGGCCTTCCGGCGCGATCGTGAGGCCGACCGCCGTGCCGCGCGCGAGCTCGATGCGGCCCGGTACGTCGATCACGAGCGCGTCGGGTGCCGCATGCTCGATCGTGAGCCGCGTGCGTTCGCCGAGGAACGCGCACGCGCCGATCGCGCCGCGCAGCGGCGCATGCGCGGGATCGGCGAGCTGCGCATCCTCCGGACGGAAGAACCACTCGTCGGCGGCATGCGGCGTGACGATCGCGCCCCCCGTCGTCACGAGCGCGCCGTCCTGCCATTGTCCTGCAAGCCGGTTCAGCGTGCCGATGAACTGCGCGACCGTGCGGTTCGCCGGGCGGTAGTAGATGTCGCGCGGCGTGCCGATCTGCTCGATGCGGCCCGCGCCCATCACGACGATCCGGTCGCCGAGCTCCATCGCCTCGGCCTGATCGTGCGTGACGTAGACGGTCGTCACGCCGAGCTCGCGCAACAGCGCATTCATCTCGCGGCGCAGCACGTCGCGCAGCTTCGCGTCGAGCGCGGTCAGCGGCTCGTCGAGCAGCAGCACGCGCGGGCGCACCGCGAGCGCACGCGCCAGCGCGACCCGCTGGCGCTGGCCGCCGGACAGCTGATCGACCGGTTTGTCCGCATGCGCGTCGAGCCGCATCATCGCGAGCAGCTCGTCGACGCGTTCGCGCAGCGCGCGCGGCTCGGTCTTGCGGATCTTCAGTCCGTAGCCGACGTTGCCGCGCACCGTGAGGTTCGGGAACAGCGCGTAGTTCTGGAACACCATGCCGACCTGGCGGCGCTCGATCGGCAGCGCGGTCACGTCGTCGCCGCCGAACCGGATCGTGCCGCCGGCATCCGGCGTGTCGAGGCCCGCGATCAGGCGCAGCGTCGTCGTCTTGCCGCAGCCCGACGGGCCGAGCAGCACGAGCGTCTCGCCCGCGCCGATCGACAGGTCGAGCGGTTCGAGCACGGGCGTGCCGCGGAACGTCTTCGCGCAGCGGGTCAGGGTGATGGGGGTGGAATCGAGTTTCATGGGAAGGGTAAGGTCAGCGCAGGGTCAGCGCGGGCGACGCTTCGGCGCGCGCGTGCCGGACGGATCGACGCCGAGCCACTGCATTGCGACGAGGAGCGGCAGCGTCATCAGCAGGAACACGATCGTGTACGCGCTGCCGACTTCGAGGCGCAGCGACGCATAGGTATCGGCGAGCCCGACGGGCAGCGTCTTCGTGTCGGGCGTATGCAGCATCCAGGTCAGGTTGAATTCGCCGATCGACAGCGTGAGCACCGCGAGCGCGCCCGCGACGATGCCGGGGCGCAGGTTCGGCAGCACGATCGTGACGAAGCGCGTGACGAACGACGCGCCGAGGCTCGCCGCGCCTTCCTCGAGCGTGCGCAGGTCGGCGCCGGCGGCGACCGCCGCGACCGCGCGCACCATGAACGGCAGCGTGAACACGACGTGGCCGACGACGATGAACCACAGGCTCATCCGGAACGCGGTGAAGCCGCCGTACACGACCAGCAGCGCGAGCGCCGACGCGAGGCCCGGCAGCGCGACCGGCAGCACGAGCGCTTCCTCGATCACGCGGGCGACGCGGCTCTTGCTGCGCGCGAGCACATAGCCGGCCGGCACGCCGACGACAAGCACGATCGCGAGCGTCGCGAACGCGACGCCGAGCGACAGCGCGACCGAGCCCTGGTACTGCTGCCACACCTGTTCGAGCCAGCGCAGCGTGAGGCCGCTCGACAGCCCCCGGAAATAGTTGACGGTGAGGCCCGCGAGTACCGACATCACGACGGGCACGATCAGGAACGCGCACAGCAGCAGCGTGACGCCCCACTGCAGCGCGGCGATCGCGCGCGCGCCCGACACGCGCGGCGTGCGTCGGGCGGCGCCGTTCGCCTGCGACGAAGCAGGCGACGGCGCGGACGAACCGGAAAGCGATTGCATGAAGGAATCCTCAGGCCGCGGCGGCGGCGGTGTGGCCGGTGAACCGGCGCGCGAGCGCGAGCACGGCCCACGTGACGATGCCGAGCACGATCGACAGGCCGGCGGCCGTCGCGATGTTCGCGTTCAGCGTGAACTCGGTGTAGATCGTCATCGGCAGCACGTTCAGGTCGGTGGCGAGCGTGAAGGCGGTGCCGAACGCGCCCATCGCGGTCGCGAAGCAGATCGCGCCGGCCGCGACCAGGCCCGGCGCGAGCGCCGGCAGGACGATGTCGACGAAGATGCGCCACGGCGACGCGCCGAGCGAGCGCGCGGCTTCCTCGAGCGACGCGTCGAGCTTCGACGCGGCCGCGATCACGGTGACGATCACGCGCGGGATCGAGAAGTACAGGTAGCCGACGAACAGCCCGGCAACCGAATACGCGAACACCCACTTGTCGCCGGTCAGCTTCGCGGACAGCATCCCGATCAGCCCCTGCCGGCCGGCGAGCATGATCACCATGAAGCCGACCACGACGCCCGGGAACGCGAGCGGAAAGGTGAGCAGCGCGAGCAGCACGCGCTTGCCGGCGAATTCGCGGCGCGCGAGCAGCAGGCCCGAGATCGTCGACAGCGCCAGCGTCGCGAGCGTGACGCCGGCCGACAACGCTATCGTTTCGCCGAGGCTCGTCATGTAACGCGCGTTGCCGAGCAGCGCCGCGTATTGCGTGAAGAACGCGCCGTCGGCGGACACCCGCACGAGCGCCGCCATCGGCAGCAGCCAGAACGCGGCGAACACCGCGAGCGCCGGCGCGACGAGGGCGACGCGCCAGCGCAGCGGGAAAGTCAGGTCGAGCATGGCGTGGGTCCGGCGCTTACTGCATCACTTGCAGGTATTGCTGGCCGAACGCTTGCTGGCCGGCCGCCATCTTGCCGAAGTCGACCGATTTCGCCCGGGCGTATTCGCTCGCCGGCAGGAACTTCGCGGCGACGTCGGCGCCGAGCGTCTGCGCGCGCACCGGACGCAGGTACGCATTGGCCCACAGCTTCTGGCCTTCGTCGGACAGCACGAAGTCGAGCACCTTCCTGCCGTTCGCGTCGTGCGGCGCACCCTTCACGAGGCTCATCACGTACGGCACCGCGATCGTGCCTTCCTTCGGAATCACGAACTCGACGTTCGCGTGATCCTTGTACTTCGCGCGATACGCGTCGAAGTCGTAGTCGAGCAGGATCGGAATCTCGCCGGACAGCACGCGCGCATACGCGGTCTGCTTCGGCACGATCGGCGCGTTCGCCTTCAGCTTGCGGAACCAGTCGAGCCCCGGCTTGAAGTCGTCGAGGCTGCCGCCGAGCGCCTGGTTGACGGCCACGGCGCCTGCATAGCCGACGAACGCGCTCGACGGATCGAGGTAGCCGACCATGCCCTTGTATTCGGGCTTCAGCAGGTCGGCCCACGAGCGCGGGACCGGCTTGCCGTCGAGCGCGTCCTTGTTCACGAAGAAGCCGAGCGTGCCCGAGTGGATCGCGAACCAGTAGCCCTGCGGGTCCTTCAGGTTCGCGGGGATGTCGTTCCAGTGCGCGGGCTTGTACGGCGCGATCACGCCCTTGTCCTTCGCCTGGAACGCCGACGACACGCCGAGATAGACGACGTCGGCGACCGGGCTCTTCTGCTCGGCGATCAGCTGCGCGATCGCCTGGCCCGAGTTCTTGTTGTCGAACGGCACGCGGATGCCGGTCTTCTGCTTGATCGCCGCGATCTGCGCGGCCCAGTCGGCCCATTCGGGCGGGCAGTTGTAGCAGATCGCCGATTCGTCGGCATGGGCCGCGGGTGCGAACGCGACGAGCGCGGCGCAGGCGACGGGGGCTGCGAGCACGCGCAGCAGCGAGGTCAGGCGAAAGGACACGATGGATCTCCGGGCGGGGGCGGGGTAGCTTGCGCGCGCCGTGCACGATGGCGCGGCGCGCGCGTTCAGGCTTGGTGCAACTGCAGGTCGGCGGCCGGCGGCGCGACCGTCGCGCCGTCGCGCACCGTATGCGGCAGGATCAGCGACGTGCGCTCGATCGTCGCGCCGCCGATGCATTCGACGAGGCGCTGCCATGCATGACGGCCGATGTCCTGGTTCGGCGTCGCGACGCTCGCGAGCGGCGGTGCGAGCAGCTCGCCGATCGCGATGCCGTCGAAGCCGAGCACCGACAGGTCGTCGGGAATCGAGAAGCCCGCGCGGCGCAAGCCGCGCATCACGACCATCGCGAGCAGGTCGTTGCTGCAGAAGAGGGCGGTCGGGCGCGTGGCTCGCGCGGTGAGGTGCGCGAGCACCGCGTCGGGCAGCTCGGCCGCGTTGAAGTCGACCTCGACCGGCGGCAGCGTCGCGACGCCGGCCTCCTCGAGCGCCTGCGCGTAGCCGAGATGGCGCTGGCGAGCGCGATCCGACGCGGCGAGCGAACCGGCCAGCATCAGCACGCGGCGATGACCGCGTGCCGTCAGCATGCGCACGCCGTCGTAGGCGGCGCTGCGGTTGTCGACCGACACCGACGGGCGGCGTTGCGTGTCGTTGTGCATCAGCACGTAGTGCGGGCCGTCGCGGTCGAGCATGTCGAGCAGCGGATGCGTGTCCGCATCGGCGACGGTCAGGATCAGCCCCTCGACGCGCTGCTCGCGCAGTGTCTCGATCGCGTGGCGCTCGCGCGCCGCGTCGTATTCGGTCGTCATCAGGATCAGCTTGAAGCCGGCCGCGGTCGCGAGTTCGTCGATGCCCTGCAGGCAGTCGGCGAATACAGGGTTCGACAGCGTCGGCAGGACGACACCGACGAGCCGCGTGCGCTCGCCGCGCAACTGCCGGCCGAGCGGGCTCGGGCGGAACTGCAGCGTGTCGATGGCGGTGCGGATGGTCGCCAGCGTGGCGGGGCTGACGGTATGCGGCGCGTTGATCGCACGCGAGACGGTGGCGATCGAGAAGCCGGCGAGCGCGGCGACGTCCTTGATGGTCGGGGGCATGAAGTTACGCGATGTAAACGTTTTCGACGGGAGAATTATCGAAAGCGTTTGTGACTTCGCGATGACTGACGAGACGTCTGTTTCGTAAAAGATGCGATACAAACATCAGACGGTTGGCGCCCGGCGAGCGGGGCGGATTCGATTGTATCGGCGGATGCTGCGGCGCGGGAGGAAATCGGCGACGGTGTCGCGCCGACGTCGATTGCGGCGCTCGAGTTCGGGTGTGGACAGGGCAGGCCGACATGCTGCATCGCGATGCAATGCGCGCGAATCAGCTAATGCATGCGCAAGCAATGGTAGAATCGCGTCCGCCCTTTTGCCGGGGTGATGAAATTGGTAAACATAGCGGACTTAAACGATTGAGTGCCCGGCCGGAAACGACCGGTGCAGAACCCTTCAAATTCGGTGAAACCCCTGACGCGCGCCGTGCGTCGAGGCAACGCCGAGCCAAGCCTCGCGGTACGACCGCAGCGAGGAAGGTGTAGAGACTAGACGGGGGGCGCCTAAGGCGCACGGGCGGCAACACCGCCCGCGCGCGACGGCGAAGGCATAGTCCAGCGCACGAACGGCTTCGTTTCGACGACGCCGGCTTTGAAAGAAGCAGTGTGACGAAAATCCGCCGCCTTAACTGGCTTGCCGGTTCGAGTCCGGTCCCCGGCACCAAGATCGCTTCCATGCGATTCCATGACGTTCCGAAAACCCGCGAGAAACAAGCCGCTCGCGGGTTTTTTGTTTTCAGGTCGTGCTTCGCTTCGATGGCGGCGGCCGGTTCCCGTAGATCCCCCGCGCTGGCCAAACGCAAACGTACCGGCGATTGAAATATCGATTCCCCGCGATTTGCTTCAGGCGTCCGCTCGTCGCGCGAATGAAGCGCGCTTCAACACCCGGCTATCCGCTTTCCGCGCCGAAAAACAGCCGGCGTTCTGGAGAGCACCTTTCCGCTGCAGGCCACTAACAGTAGAAAAACGGCTCATTACACTGCGCCCGTCGCATCGCGGGGAAACATCGATGCGACGAACATTCGCAGCACGCAACCGTTGCGACCAGCAAACGAAAGACCTGGGGGTAAATCGTCATGAACATGCGTTTGGGGATCATCGCACCCGCCGCCTTGCTTGCTGCCGCGGCGCATGCACAAAGCAGCGTGACGCTGTATGGCAAGATCGAGGACGGTATCAACTACACGAGCAACGCACGCGGCCACGGCACCGTGCAACTGCAAAGCGGCTATGACTACGGCAGCCGCTGGGGCATCAAGGGCACCGAAGACCTCGGCGCAGGCTACCAGGCGATTTTCACACTCGAGAGCGGCTTCGACGTCAACAACGGAAAAATGAGCCAGGGCGGCCGGGAATTCGGCCGTCAGGCGTTCGTCGGCATCGCGTCGGACCGATACGGCACCCTGACGTTCGGTCGTCAGTACGATCCGAGCGTCGACATCTTCTCGCCGCTCACCGCAAACGGCAACTGGACCGGCTACCTGTTCTCGCATCCGTACGACAACGACAACACCGACTACTCGTTCCGCGTGAACAATGCGGTCAAGTACGTGTCGCCCGTATGGCACGGCGTTACCGCGGAGGCGATGTATGGATTCAGCAATCAGGCGGGCGGCTTCGCGAACAACCGTCTATATGGCGCCGCGCTGCAATACCAGCAGGGCGGGCTGACGGTCGGCGCCTCGTATTTGAAGATCAACAACGCACGCAATGCCGATTCGAACGGGGCGATCACCGGCGACAACACGTTCGATGCATCGTCGCAGCAGAACATCGGCATCGGCGTGAATTATGCGTTCTCGAATGCCCTCGTGGGATTCACGTATTCGCACGTCGACGTCTACGATCCGACTTCGAACGCGTATTTCACCGGTACGACGCAGCCGGCGGGCGGTGCGTGGCAGTCGTGGAAGTTCGACAACTTCGAGGTGAACGGCCTCTATCACTTCACGACAGCGTTCTACGTCGGCGCGGCATATACGTACACGCAGGCCCGCGTCGCGTCGACGGTCGGCGCGTTCAATCCGAAGTGGCATCAACTGAGCACCAAGTTGAACTACGACTTGTCGAAACGCACGTCGGTATTCGTCGAAGGTGTCTATCAGCATGCGCTGAACGCGCACACTGGAACCGACTTCGACTACGCGTACGTTCCGGGCGCCGCCGATATCTCGTCGGGCCCGAATCAATTCGTCGCGCGAGTCGCGCTGCTGCATCATTTCTGACGCTGCTATCCGGGCGGTTATCGGTCATGTGTGGGTAAAAAAGTCCTGAACTTCGGGCTTGAAGGGAAATGTCGGCTCGACGGGCCATGGCGGGCCACTTCGCTGCGACGAAAGCGCCGCCGTGTGATACTTGGCACGTACGTCGCACAGGCCGTCGCCACCATCGTCGCGCACGTGACGCGGCCGATGGAATCAAACGACGTTTCCCTCCCGCAAGACCACCCGCCATGACCGACTCGAACTACCACTATTACGAACCGTCGCAAGGCCACGGGCTGCCGCACGATCCGCTGAACGCGATCGTGGGCCCGCGCCCGATCGGCTGGATTTCCTCCCGCGGCAACGACGGCACGCTCAACCTCGCGCCGTACAGTTTCTTCAACGCATTCAACTATCGTCCGCCGATCATCGGCTTTTCGAGCACCGCCGCGAAGGACAGCCTGCGCAACGTGCAGGAAACCGGCGAGTTCGTCTGGAACCTCGCGACGCGCGACCTCGCCGACCGGATGAACCAGACCTGTGCCGCCGTGCCGTACGACGTCGACGAATTCGAACTCGGCGGCCTGACCGCGATTCCGTCGCGCCTCGTCGGCGTGCCGCGCGTGGCGGAAAGCGGCGTCAACTTCGAATGCAAGGTGACCGACGTGATCCGGCTGCGCGATCACCGCGGCGTCGAGACGCCGGCCACGCTGGTGCTGGGCGAGGTCGTCGCCGTGCATATCCGTCACGACCTGCTGAAGGACGGCATCTTCGATACGTTCGGCGCGGGCATCATTCTGCGTGCGGGCGGCCCGTCCGCCTATGTGCACGTGACGCCCGACAGCCGCTTCGACATCGCGCGCCCCGACGCCTGACGCGTCGCATCATCGACGCGTCGCGCCATCGCGCCGTCGCGCGCCGGAACGATCCGGCGCGCGAGCGCTGAAGCACGCGGACGCGCACCGACAAAGACCAAGACCCCGCCGAAATCCAGGATTTCACGGGGTCTTTCGCTTCGTACCCTCCGACACGCGTGACAGACGCGCATCGATTCCGCGCTCCCCGACGCGTTGACGCATCGCAGCACACGCAACCGTCCTTCAAACCCACCGGCAATGCCGCTCGCCCATCGTCGCCGCCATGGCAAATCTGCTCACCCCGAACGAGCGGGTTGGGCATCGACGTCCGGCACGGCAAGGCATACATTCCCAAGGTTGGCGTGCTTATCCGCGTGCCAGCCTGCGCGTGAGCCGGCAACCGGCCGCGCGTTCCAATCAGCGTGAGACACAATCGAGCGTGGAGACGACACGATGAGCCTGTCAGAGCCATTGCGTCTGCATGTGCCGGAGCCCACCGGGCGCCCGGGCTGCAAGACGGATTTTTCCTACCTGCATCTATCGCCGGCCGGCGCGGTTCGCCGCCCGCCGATCGACGTAGCGCCGGCGGACACCGCCCATCTCGCCCGCAGCCTGGTGCGCGTGCTCGACGATCACGGCGAAGCCCTCGGCCCGTGGGCGCCGGATCTCGACGATGCGCGCCTGATCGCCGGGATGCGCGCGATGCTGAAGACCCGCATCTTCGACGCGCGGATGATGATCGCGCAGCGTCAGAAGAAAATCTCCTTCTACATGTTGAGCCTCGGCGAAGAGGCGATCGGCGCCGCGCATGCGATGGCGCTGCGTCACGGCGACATGTGCTTCCCGACCTACCGCCAGCAAAGCATCCTGATCGCGCGCGACGTGCCGCTCGAACGGATGATCTGCCAGCTGATGTCGAACGAAGGCGACCCGCTGAAGGGGCGCCAGCTTCCGGTGATGTACTCGGACCGCGAAGCCGGCTTCTTCTCGATCTCCGGCAATCTCGCGACGCAGTTCATCCAGGCGGTCGGCTGGGCGATGGCGTCGGCGATCAAGGGCGACACGAAGATCGCGTCCGCCTGGATCGGCGACGGCGCGACCGCGGAAGCCGACTTCCACACCGCGCTGACGTTCGCGCACGTGTATCGCGCGCCGGTCGTGCTGAACGTCGTCAACAACCAGTGGGCGATCTCGACGTTCCAGGCGATCGCGGGCGGCGAGGGGACGACCTTCGCCGGGCGCGGCGTCGGCTGCGGCATCGCTTCGCTGCGCGTCGACGGCAACGACTTCCTCGCGATCTACGCGGCGTCGACCTGGGCCGCCGAACGCGCGCGCCGCAATCTCGGCCCGACCTTGATCGAGTGGGTCACCTATCGCGCCGGCGCGCATTCGACGTCGGACGATCCGACCAAATACCGGCCGGCCGACGACTGGGCCCATTTCCCGCTCGGCGATCCGATCGCCCGCTTCAAGCAGCACCTGATCGCGAAGGGCATCTGGTCGGACAGCGCGCACGACGCGCTCACGGCCGAACTGGAAGCCGAGGTGATCGCCGCGCAGAAGGAAGCGGAGAAGTTCGGGACCCTGGCCGACGACCGAATTCCGTCGCCGGCCTCGATGTTCGACGACGTGTACAAGGAGCTGCCCGCGCATCTGCGCCGTCAGCGCCAGGAACTGGGAGCGTGATCATGGCGCAACATGAAACAACGACGGCATCGGCCCAGCCGATGACGATGATCCAGGCGCTGCGCTCCGCGATGGACGTGATGCTCGGCCGCGACGACGACGTGGTCGTGTTCGGGCAGGACGTCGGCTACTTCGGCGGCGTGTTCCGCTGCACCGAGGGGCTGCAGGCCAAGTACGGCAAGTCGCGCGTGTTCGATGCGCCGATCTCGGAAGGCGGGATCGTGGGCGCTGCGGTCGGGATGGGCGCGTATGGCTTGCGGCCGGTCTGCGAGATCCAGTTCGCGGACTACTTCTACCCGGCCTCCGACCAGATCGTGTCGGAAGGCGCGCGGCTGCGCTATCGCTCGGCTGGCCAGTTCACCGCGCCGATGACGATCCGGATGCCGTGCGGCGGCGGCATCTACGGCGGCCAGACGCACAGCCAGAGCCCGGAAGCGATGTTCACGCAAGTCTGCGGACTGCGCACGGTGATGCCGTCGAATCCGTACGACGCGAAAGGACTGCTGATCGCGTCGATCGAGAACGACGATCCGGTGATCTTCCTCGAGCCGAAACGCCTGTACAACGGGCCGTTCGACGGCCATCACGAGCGTCCGGTCACGTCGTGGCTCAAGCATCCGGGCAGCGAGGTGCCGGAAGGCTATTACACGGTGCCGCTCGACACGGCCGCCGTCGTGCGGCCCGGCAACGACGTGACGGTGCTGACGTACGGCACGACCGTCCACGTGTCGCTGGCGGCCGCCGAGGAGACCGGCGTCGATGCGGAAGTGATCGACCTGCGCACGCTGTGGCCGGTCGATCTCGACACGATCGTCGCGTCGGTGCGCAAGACCGGCCGCTGCGTGGTCGTGCACGAGGCGACGCGCACCTGCGGCTACGGTGCGGAGCTGGTGTCGCTCGTCCAGGAACACTGCTTCTACCATCTGGAGGCACCGGTCGAGCGGACGACGGGCTGGGACACGCCGTATCCGCACGCGCAGGAATGGGCGTATTTCCCCGGGCCGGCCCGGGTCGGCGAAGCGTTGCGACGCGTGATGGAGGCCTGAGATGGGGATTCATGTCATCAAGATGCCGGATATCGGCGAAGGGATCGCCGAGGTCGAGCTGGTGGCCTGGCACGTGCAACCGGGGCAGACGATCGCCGAAGACCAGCCGCTCGCCGATGTGATGACCGACAAGGCGGCGGTGGAGATTCCGTCGCCGGTGGCGGGCAAGGTGCTGGAGCTCGGCGGCCGGATCGGCGAGATGATGGCGGTCGGCAGCGAGCTGATTCGTCTCGAAGTCGAAGGCGACGGCAACCTGAAATCGGGCACGAAAGCACACGATGCAGGCCGGGATGCGACGCAGCGACCGGCGGCGGTCGACGTGCCTGCCGATTCATCTTCTATCGCTGAGGGATCCGAAACACATGCGTCGTCGAAGGCAGCGACGCACGCCGCGTCCCGCGCGCCGGCCGAGCCGCGCCGCGCGGAACATGCGGCGCCGCCGCGCGCGGCGCTCGCGCCGGGCGAACGGCCGCTCGCGTCGCCGGCGGTGCGCCAGCGCGCGTGGGACATGGGCATCGAGCTGCGCTACGTGCGCGGCACCGGCGAGGCCGGGCGGATCCTGCATGCGGACCTCGACGCGTATGCGCGCACGGGCGGCGGCGCCGCGCGCGGATCGCAAGCGCGCGGCTACGCCGAGCGCAACGACGCAACCGAGGTGCCGGTGATCGGCCTGCGGCGCGCGATCGCGCGCAAGATGCAGGAAGCGAAGCGCCGCATTCCGCACTTCAGCTACGTCGAGGAGATCGACGTCACCGAGCTCGAAGCGCTGCGCGCCGAGCTGAACCGGCGCCACGGCGACACGCGCGGCCGGCTCACGCCGCTGCCGCTGCTGATCCGCGCGATGGTGATCGCGCTGCGCGACTTCCCGCAGATCAACGCGCGCTACGACGACGAAGCCGGTGTCGTCACGCAATACGGCGCGGTGCACATGGGCGTCGCGACGCAGACGGACGGCGGCCTCACGGTGCCGGTGCTGCGTCATGCGGAAGCGCGCGACGTGTGGTCGATCTCGGCGGAAATCGCGCGGCTCGCCGACGCGGTGCGCGCGAACCGCGCGCAGCGCGACGAGCTGACCGGCTCGACGATCACGATCTCGAGCCTCGGCGCGCTCGGCGGCATCGTGTCGACGCCGGTCATCAACCATCCCGAGGTCGGCATCGTCGGCGTGAACCGGATCGTCGAGCGGCCGATGATCCGCGACGGCGCGATCGTCGCGCGCAAGATGATGAACCTGTCGTCGTCGTTCGACCATCGCGTCGTCGACGGCGCGGACGCGGCCGAATTCATCCAGGCCGTGCGCGAGGTGCTCGAGCGCCCGGCGCTGCTGTTCGTGGAGTGAGCCCGATGAAGAATGAACACACCACGCTCCTCGTGATCGGCGGCGGGCCGGGCGGTTACGTCGCCGCGATTCGCGCGGGGCAGCTCGGCATTCCGACGGTGCTCGTCGAGCGCGAACGGCTCGGCGGCACGTGCCTGAACATCGGCTGCATTCCGTCGAAGGCGCTGATCCACGTCGCCGACGCGTTCGAGCAGGCGCGCGGGCAGGCCGGCGAGGGAATGCTCGGGATTCGCGTGCGCGCGCCGGAGATCGACATCGCGAAAAGCGTCGCGTGGAAGGACGGCATCGTCGAGCGGCTCACGCGCGGCGTCGGCGCGCTGCTGAAGAAGCACGGCGTGCGCGTGCTGCACGGCGACGCGCGCGTCGTCGACGGCAAGACGGTCGACGTCGTCGCCGGCGACCACACGACGCGGATCGCCTGCGAGCATCTGTTGCTCGCGACGGGTTCGGAGCCGGTCGCGCTGCCGTCGATGCCGTTCGGCGGGCACGTCGTCTCGTCGACCGAGGCGCTGTCGCCCGCGTCGTTGCCGAAGCGGCTGGTCGTCGTCGGTGCCGGCTACATCGGGCTCGAACTCGGATTCGTCTATCGCAAGCTCGGCGTCGACGTCAGCATCGTCGAGGCGGCCGAGCGCGTGCTGCCCGCATACGACGCGGAACTCGCGAAGCCGGTCGCCGATTCGCTCGCGCGGCTGGGCGTCGGGCTATGGACGGGCCACAAGGTGCTGGGCCTCGCGAGCGACGGCGCGGTGCGCGTGCAGGCACCCGACGGCGCGGAGAAAACCCTGCCGGCCGATCGCGTGCTGGTCGCGGTCGGCCGCCGGCCGCGCGTCGACGGCTTCGGGCTCGAATCGATGCCGCTCGATCGCAACGGCCGCGCGCTGCGCATCGACGACGAATGCCGGACGTCGATGCGCAATGTATGGGCGATCGGCGACGTCACCGGCGAGCCGATGCTCGCGCATCGCGCGATGGCGCAAGGCGAGATGGTGGCCGAGCTGATCGCGGGACGGCGCCGCAAGTTCACGCCGGCCTCGATCCCGGCCGTGTGCTTCACCGATCCCGAGGTCGTCACGTCCGGCTGGTCGCCCGACGACGCCAAGGCGGCCGGTGTCGACTGCATCGGCGCGTCGTTCCCGTTCGCGGCGAACGGCCGCGCGATGACGCTGCAGGCGACCGACGGTTTCGTGCGCGTCGTCGCGCGGCGCGACACGCACCTCATCGTCGGCTGGCAGGCGGTGGGGCGTGGCGTGTCGGAACTGGCCGCCGCGTTTTCGCAGTCGCTCGAGATGGGCGCGCGGCTCGAGGACATCGGCGGCACGATCCACGCGCATCCGACACTCGGCGAAGCGATGCAGGAGGCGGCGTTGCGCGCGCTGGGACATGCGCTGCACGTGTGAGCATGTGCCGGCCCGTGCGGCTGATCGAAGCCCCGCCACGGCGGGGCTTCTTGTTTGTGTCGATCGCGGGCGTCGGCTTCGTGTCTCCCGCGCCGGATTCGACATGACGGTTCGCGCTTCGACTATCCGGATTGCCGACGATCGGTCAAGGCCGACGCCGCGCTCGACGCGCGCCCGGGCGCGCATGTGATCGGTTCGGAACGCTTGGCCTGAACCGGAACCGGCGACGCCAAGCTGCCGGCGGCACGGCTGAACGAACGGACGGCCAGCGCCGGCGGTTCGCGCACGACGCCGTCAAGCGGGCCGACCCGTTGCAAGACTGTTTCGTCACACCAGGCAATAGCGGACATGTGGCGTGCATGCTGACCTACGATGAAGACATCGCGTCCATCGTCTGCCCAACCATGTGCACCCACTACCGCGCCCCCGATGAAGACCCGGGCATCAGCGAGCTGAGGATCGGCATCGGCGACCTGTTTCGCCGCGATCCGTGGGAACCCGACGTATATCCCGATTACGCGGCGCCCATCGCGCGTGCCGACGGCGACGGTCTCGCGGTCGTCAGCGCGGTGTTCGGCTTCTGGCCGAAGTTCATGCAGCCCGAGCGTCTCGACGAGCACGGCCGCAAACGAAAGAAGCTCGATACGGTGAATGCGCGCGCGGAGACGGTCGGCGCGTCGCGGCTCTACGGCAATGCCTGGCGCAACGGCCAGCGCTGCCTGATTCCGGTGCGCTGGATCTTCGAGCCGTGCTACGAGACGGGCCGCAACGTGTGGCACCGGATCGGTGTCGACGGCTGGCAACCGTGCTGCGTCGCCGGCCTCTGGCGGCGCTACGAAGCGGCCGACGGCCGCGAGCGGATCGGCATGACGATGCTCACGGTCAATGCGGACGATCATCCGGTGTTCGCGCGCATGCACCGGCCCGGCGACGAGAAGCGGGGCGTCGTGATCCTGCGTCGCGACGACTACGACGAATGGCTGCATGCGCGCGACGTCGAGGCCGTGCGGCGCATGCTGACACTCCTTCCTGCGGCCGACATGGTCGCCGCACCCGATCAGGTGTCGCCCGCCGGCGCCTGAGCTTTCATTTTTCATACGCTTTTCATACGCAACCGATTGCTGCGCAGGTCGGACGTATCCCGTTCTCTCAGACGATTTCTAAAATTCCCGGATTCCGGGTAATCACCGATATCAGCCAAGTTGTATATACAAGATCATCCGCTGGCAATGTCGGCACACGTCGTGCCCGTTGCGCGCCAGCGTGCTGACCGTGCGTGCGTGGCGCATGCCGGCGATCCACGGCGCCCCGCACCCGACGAGCCGAAAGGGCGGCTCGGCACGTTTTCCGTCTCGTCCCAACCATTTGTGATCCTCAGTATCTTGGAGATTTACCCGTGTCAACGAATCCCAGTGGAAAAGCCGGCGGTCTGATCGAGGTACGCTCGATCGATTTCATTCCCGACGCCGAACGCCACGGCGGACTGCTGAGCCAGTTCACGCTGTGGCTGTCCGCGAACATGCAGATCACGGCCATCGTCACGGGCGCGCTGGCGGTCGTGCTCGGCGGCGACGTGTTCTGGTCGCTGATCGCGCTGCTGCTCGGCCAGCTCGTCGGCGGCGCGGTGATGGCGCTGCACGGCGCGCAGGGGCCGCAGCTCGGGTTGCCGCAGATGATCTCGAGCCGCGTGCAGTTCGGCGTCTACGGCGCGATGATCCCGATCGTGCTCGTGTGCCTGATGTACATCGGTTTTTCCGCCAGCGGCTCGGTGCTTGCCGGGCAGGCCGTCGCGCAATTGCTGCACGTCGACGACGCGGCCGGCATCCTGTTGTTCGCGGCCGTGATCGTCGTGCTGACGGTGTTCGGCTATCGCGCGATCCACTTCGTCGGCCGGATCGCGAGCGTGATCGGCATCGTCGCGTTCGTCTACATGTTCACGCAGCTGTTCGCGAACCACGACGTCGGCGCGCTGCTCGCGAACCGGCACTTCTCGCTCGCGAGCTTCCTGCTGTCGATGTCGCTGTCCGCGTCGTGGCAGATCGCGTTCGGCCCGTACGTCGCCGACTACTCGCGCTACCTGCCGCGCTCGACGTCGTCGGTCGCCACGTTCCTCGCGGTCGGCCTCGGCTCGGTGATCGGCGCGCAGGCGGCGATGGTGTTCGGCGTGTTCGCGGCGGCGCTGGCCGGCAGCCAGTTCGCGCACCACGAGGTGTCGTACATCGTCGGCCTCGGCTCGACGGGCGCCGTGGCCGCGCTGCTGTACTTCAGCATCGCGTTCGGCAAGGTGACGGTGACCGCGCTCAACGCGTACGGCAGCTTCATGTCGATGGCGACGATCGTCAGTGGTTTCCGCGGCAAGGGCGCGGTGTCGTCGAAGAGCCGTCTCGTGTACATCTTCGGGATGATCTGCGTGTCGACGCTGATCGCGCTCGCCGGCCGCCATTCGTTCCTGAAGGAATTCACCGCGTTCATCCTGTTCCTGCTCGCGTTCTTCACGCCGTGGAGCGCGATCAACCTGGTCGACTACTACTGCTTCACGCGCTCGCGCTACGACGTGCCGGCGCTGTCCGATCCGGACGGCCGCTATGGCCGCTGGAACGCGATGGCGATCACGATCTACGTGGTCGGCATCCTGGTGCAATTGCCGTTCATGTCGACGCACATCTACACCGGTGCGCTCGTCGACGCGCTCGGCGGCACCGACATCTCGTGGATCCTCGGCCTCATCGTGCCGGCCGTGCTGTATTACGTCGGCGCGCGTGCGTCGCGGCGCAGCATCCCCGAGCGCCTGATCCTGCCGCTCGAACGCGGCGAGGTTCATCACTGACGCATCGCGTCGTCCGCCGGGCCGGCCTGCAGCCGGCCTGAGCGGCCCGCCGCGCCGAACCGGGCGCGACCGGCTGCCGCGCTGTACCTCACCTTCGTTATCCGCGATGCCGGCATGGCAGACCACCGTGCCCGGCATCGTTCCATTCTCCTTTCATTGAATAGTAAGACTAAGCAGATGAACGCACGAGACAATCGTTCCCGGGCGCGATCGGCGCATGCCGGTCTTCGCATGGCCGTTACGGCCGCATGCCTGGGTGGGTCGGGCGCCGCGCTCGCGCAGGACGGCGTCACGCTGTACGGCGTGATCGACGAATTCGCGCAGTACGTGAATACCGGCAACGGCTATACCGCGGCGATCGGCTCGGGCGGCCAGTGGGGCAGCCGCTTCGGGCTGAAGGGCGGCGAGGACATCGGCGGCGGCCAGAAGATCGAGTTCGCGCTCGAGAACGGCTTCAACCCGAACGACGGTTCGCTGGCAAGCTCGGGCAGCATGTTCAACCGGCAGGCGTGGGTCGGCATCGCGGGGCAGTGGGGCAAGGTGCGCGCGGGCCGCCAGAATTCGCCGCTGTTCAACGACCAGGGCGGGCAGGACGCGTTCGGCGGCGTCACGCAGGCGTCCGGCATGGACAACCTGACCGTGTTCGCGTTCCGCACCAGCAATACGCTGTCGTACCAGAGCCCCGAGATCGCCGGTTTCCAGGCCGGCCTGTATTTCGGATTCGGCGACGCGGGCGGCGTGCGCTCGGCAGGCTCGAGCCAGCAGTTCGACCTGACCTACGAGCACGGGCCGTTCGCGGCATTCGTCGCAGGCCAGTGGCTGAAGAACAAGACCGCGACCACGACCGATCGCACGATCATGGCCGGCGCGTCGTACGCAATCGGCAAGGCGACCGTGTACGGCGGCTTCTCCGCGGTGAAGTGGGCCGACCTCGGGATCGATTCGCGCGTGTACGGGCTGTCGGTCAAGTACCAGCTCAATCCGGCGAACTACGTCGCGCTCGGCTATGCGTACCTGCATGACCAGACGTCGCAGGGCGACAACGCGGACCAGTTCGGGCTGATGTACGAATACGACCTGTCGAAGCGCACGAGCTTCTACGGCGCGCTGTCGTACCTGCGCAACCGCAACCAGGCCGGCTACACGCTCGCCGGCGCGGCGAACCCGGGCCTGCCGCTCGCGTATCCGGGCGCGAATGCGCGCGGCGTGCAGCTCGGCATCGTGCATCGCTTCTGACGAGGCATCGGGCGCCGGGCCGCGGGTCGGCGCCTGTTTCCCGTCACGGGTGCACGCAATCGCGCGCCGGCATGCGTGCGCCCGCATTCGCGCGCCAACATCCGCGCGCTCACATCCCCAGCCGTTCCGCGAGCGAATGACGCTGCATGCAGCGCTCCATCGCGTCGAGGAACGCCTGCTCGGCCGCGTTCATCTTGCGGTCGCGATGCCACAGCAGGAACACGTCGACGTCGACGAGCCCATCGTCCGGCGGCAGCCGCCACAGGCGTTGCTGCGCGATGTCGTCGCGCACGATGTGCTCGGGCAGGCAACCGATGCCGTAACCGGCGAAGATCAGCCGCCGCACTTCCTCGAGGCTCGGCGACGACGCGACGATGCGCCCGGTGAAACCCTTCTGGTCGCGGAACACGGTGAGCGGCGACAGGCTGTCGCCGATCTGGTCGCTCGTAAACGACACGAAGTTTTCCGCGAGCAGGTCGTCCATCCGCAACTGCGTCTGCCCGAACAGCCGGTGATGGCGGCCGCAGTAGATCGCATAGCGCTGCCGCAGGAAGCAGCGCATCTCCAGCTTGTCGTGCGGCGTGCGGCACAGGCCGAGCCCGGCGGTGGCCGTCTTCTGCAGCAGCGACGACAGGATGTCCGACGAGCGCATCACCTCGATCTGCAGGTCGATGCGCGGATACGCGCGATGGAAGTCGGCGAGGAATTCGTCGTAGACGGGCGACTCGATGCGGCTCACCGTCAGCAGCCGGATCGAGCCGGTGAGGTCGGCCGTGCTGTCGTCGAGCTCCGTTTCGAGCCGCGACACGCCGCCGTAGATGTCGCTCGCGATCCGGTACACGGCTTCGCCGGCCGGCGTCGGCGCGAAGTGCGCGCCGCGCCGCTCGATCAGCTTGCGCTCGAGGGCCTCCTCGAGCCGCCGCAGCGCCTGGCTCACGGCCGGCTGCGTCACGTGCAGGCGCGCGGCCGCGCGGCTCACGCTGCGCTCCTGCATGATCACCAGATACGTGCGCAGCAGGTTCCAGTCGAGGCGGTCGTTGAGGAAGGGGGCGAGGTCGGCGCGCATCGGGTCAGTCATTAGCTGAATTTATACGCGAAATAATAACTTGAAATTTGACTAATGATGTGCGGTCGCCGATAAAGGAGGGGCGCCGCACCGTGCGGCGCGAGGCCGCGACAGACGGCCGGCCATCACGATATCGCGCGTGCCGCGGCGCGCGCCAGGAGCCCGCATGACCCAGTCCCTTCCTTCCGCCCGCCAGCCGGCGCGTGCCGCGACGGCCGCGTTCATCGGCACGATGATCGAGTGGTACGACTTCTACATTTACGCGACCGCCGCCGCGCTCGTGTTCGGGGAACTCTATTTCCCGTCGCATGACCGCTTCGTCAGCACGATGGCGTCGTTCGCGACGTTCGCCGTCGGCTTCTTCGCGCGCCCGCTCGGCGGCATCGTGTTCGGCCACCTCGGCGATCGCATCGGCCGCAAGAAGGCGCTGATGACGACGCTGATGATGATGGGCGTCGCGACCGTCTGCGTCGGGCTGCTGCCCGACTATTCGAAGGTCGGCATGCTCGCGCCGGTGCTGCTGGTCGCGCTGCGCGTCGTGCAGGGGATCGCGGTCGGCGGCGAGTGGGGCGGCGCGGTGCTGATGGCGGGCGAACACGCGCCGCAGGGCCGCCGCACCTTCTTCGCGTCGTTCGCGCAGCTCGGCAGCCCGGCCGGGCTGATCCTGTCGCTGGTCGCGTTCCGCGCGGTCACGTCGATGGACAAGGCCGACTTTCTCGCCTGGGGCTGGCGCCTGCCGTTCCTCGCGAGCTCGGTGCTGCTCGTCGTCGGCATCCTGATCCGGCTCGGCGTGAACGAGTCGCCGGAGTTCGCGCGCGTGAAGGAGACGAACCGTACCGTGAAGCTGCCGGTCGCCGAAGTGTTCCGCTCCGCATCGGGGCTCGTGCTGCTCTGCATCGGCGCGAACACCATCGGGATCGCGGGCGTCTATTTCACCAACACGTTCATGATCGCGTACACGACGCAGTACGTCGGCGTGTCGCGCTCGCTGATCCTCGACAGCCTGTTCGCGGTCGCGATCATCCAGTTCATCGCGCAGCCGATCGCCGCGTGGATCGCCGAGCGCATCGGCGGCGCGCGTTTCCTGAAGATCGCCGCGCTGCTCGCGATGCTGTCGCCGTACCCGATGTTCATGCTCGTGCAGGGCGGCACGTCCGCGTCGCTCGTCGCGGGCATCGCGCTCGCGGTCGTCTGCATGGCCGGTTTCTATTCGGTGATCGCCGGCTTCGTGAGCGGCGTGTTTCCCGCGCACGTGCGCTATTCGGCGATCTCGCTCGCTTATCAGATCTGCGGCGCGCTCGCGGGCGGCCTGACGCCGCTCGTCGGCACCTGGCTCGCGCATCGCTTCGCGGGCCAGTGGTGGCCGCTCGCGGTGTTCTACACGGGGCTCGCCGGCGTTTCGCTGCTTTGCATCGTCGCGCTCGACGCGCGCCGCGCGGCCCGGCCGGCCGCCGCCGAAGCGCTCGGCTCGCGCTGAAACTCAACGAACGAATTCATCGGAGTGCAAATGAAAGACCTGCTGGAAATCGACGGTGCCCGCCTGTGGCGGAGCCTGGCCGACATGGCGCGCATCGGCGCGACGCCGCGCGGCGGTGTGCGGCGCCTTGCGCTGACCGACGACGATCGGCGCGGGCGCGACCTGTTCGCGCAGTGGTGCCGCGACGCGGGAATGACGGTGAGCGTCGATGCGGTCGGCAACCTGTTCGCGCGGCGCGCCGGCACCGATGCGCAGGCCGCGCCGGTGCTGATCGGCAGCCATCTCGACACGCAGCCCGAAGGCGGGCGCTTCGACGGCGTGTACGGCGTGCTCGCCGCGCTGGAGCTCGTGCGCACGCTGAACGATGCGGGCATCGCGACCGACAAGCCGCTCGAGATCGTGTCGTGGACCAACGAGGAAGGCGCGCGTTTCGCACCGGCGATGCTCGGCTCGGCGGTGTTCACGGGTGCGCTGCCGCTCGACGACGCGCTCGCGAAGCAGGATGCCGACGGTGTCACGCTCGGCGCCGCGCTGGACGCATGCGGCTACCGCGGCACGCGCGCGCCGGGCGGCGCGCTCGACGCGTATTTCGAAGCGCATATCGAACAGGGCCCGGTGCTCGAGGCGAACGGCACGACGATCGGCGTCGTCACGGGCGGGCAGGCGATCCGCTGGCTCGACGTGAGCGTGACGGGCGTGGCCGCGCATGCGGGCACGACGCCGATGCCGTATCGCAAGGACGCGTATTTCGCGAGCGCGCAGATCGCGCTCGAACTGGAACGGATCGTCGCGGGCGACGCGCCGCGCGGGCTCGCGACGATCGGCCAGGTCGGCATTCGCAACGCGTCGCGCAACACGATCGCAGGCGACGTGACGTTCACGGTCGACCTGCGCCATCACGCCGACGCGCAGGTCGATGCGATGGAGCGCGAGCTGCGCGATGCCAGCGCGCGCGTGGCCGCCGCGCGCGGCGTTCAGGTGTCGATCGAGACCTGCTGGCGCAGCCCGGCGACGCCGTTCGACCGCACCTGCGTCGAACTGGTCGCGCAGGCGGCGGACGCATTCGGCTACACGAGCGAGCGGATCGTCAGCGGCGCCGGTCACGATGCGATCCTGCTCGCGCGCCGCGTGCCGACCGCGATGGTGTTCATCCCGTGCGTCGACGGGCTGTCGCACAACGAGGCCGAAGACGCGTTGCCCGACGACGTGACGCGCGGCACGAACGTGCTGCTCCACGCGGTGCTCGCGCGCGCGGGCGTCGCGACGCGCGTGGCCGCGGCCGCGCACGACGCATGACACGGCGAATCGACGAGGACCCACGATGAAAACCTATTTCCACCCCGAACAGTTGCTGCACCATCCGCGCACCTACCTGTCGCGCGGCAGGATGCGCGAGCCGCAGGAGGTGCCCGAGCGCGCGGCGCGGCTGGTCGCGGCGGTGCATGCGCTCGACTTCGACGTGCGCGAGCCGGCCGACCGCGGCACCGCGCCGATCGCGGCCGTGCACGACATGAAGTACCTGCGTTTTCTCGAGGAGGCGCATCGCGACTGGAAGCGGATGCCCGACGACTGGGGCGACGAAGTGATGTCGAACGTGTTCGTGCGCGACCCGAACCCGCTGCGCGGCGTGCTCGCGAAGGCCGCGCGCTATCTCGCCGACGGCAGCTGCCCGGTCGGCGCGAACACGTGGCGCGCCGCGTACTGGTCCGCGCAGAGCGCGCTCGCGGCCGCGGCGGACGTGAACGACGGCGCGCGCGATGCGTACGCACTGTGCCGGCCGCCCGGCCATCACGCGCGCCGCGATGCGGCTGGCGGCTTCTGCTACCTGAACAATGCGGCGATCGCCGCGCAGGCGCTGCTCGGCCGCCATCGCCGGGTCGCGATCCTCGACACCGACATGCATCACGGGCAGGGCGTGCAGGAGATCTTCTACGGCCGCGACGACGTGCTGTACGTATCGATCCACGGCGACCCGACCAATTTCTATCCGGTCGTCGCCGGTTACGAGGACGAGACGGGCGCGGGCGCCGGCGACGGCTACAACCTGAACCTGCCGATGCCGCATGGCGCGCCCGAGTCGGCGTTCTTCGAGCGGCTCGACGACGCGCTGCGCGCGCTCGCGCGGTTCCAGCCCGACGCGCTCGTGCTCGCGCTCGGCTTCGACATCTACAAGGACGACCCGCAATCGCAGGTGGCCGTCACGACCGACGGGTTCGGCCGGCTCGGCGGCGCGATCGGTGCGCTCGGCTTGCCGACGGTGATCGTGCAGGAGGGCGGCTATCACCTCGAGAGCCTCGACACGAATGCGCGCGCGTTCTTCGGCGGGTTCGCCGGCGCGCGCTGAGGAGCTGAGGCGCTGAGACGTCGATACGTCGATACGTCGATACGTCGATACGTCGATACGTCGATACGTCGATACGTCGATACGTCGATACGTCGAAGCGGCGGCCCGCGATGCGCGATGTGCGGGCCGTCAACGAAAATGCCCGCACCGGAATCCCGGCGCGGGCATTTCTCAATCGCGGTGCCGCGTATCGGCACCACGCGGATCACCGGGCGCTCACGAATTCGCGGCGACCGGCGCGCGGCGGCGCTGGATCATCTGCAGCGCGACGAGCGCGAGCCCCGCCGCCGCGATCAGCCCGCCGACGAGCGGCACCGCCGCGTAGCCGAAGCCGGCCGAGATCGCCGCGCCGCCCGCTGCCGCACCGACTGCGTTGCCGAGGTTGAACGCGCCGATGTTGACGGCCGACGCGAGGCCCGGGGCTTCGTGTGCGGCACGCATCACGCGCATCTGCAGCGGCGGGACCACCGCGAACGTCGCGACACCCCAGACCAGCAGCGTGACCGCGGCGCCGGCATGGGTGCGCGCGAGCAGCGGGAACGCGGCCATCGTCACGATCAGCAGCACCAGGAAGCCGATCAGCGTGCCGTCGAGCGAGCGGTCGGCGAGGCGGCCGCCGGCGATGTTGCCGATCGAGAAGCCGACGCCGATCAGCACGAGCATCGCGGTGACGAAGCCGGGCGTCGCGCCGGTCAGGTGTTCGAGCGTCGGGGCAACATACGTGTACAGCGTGAACATCGCGCCGGCGCCGAGCACCGTGGTCCCGAGCGCGCCGAGCACGACCGGGCGCGTCAGCACCGACAGTTCGGCACGCAGGTTCGGCATCCTGCCGGCTGCGCCCTTCGGCAGCGCGGCGAACAGGCCGGCGATCGCGATCAGGCCGAGCACGGCGGTCGCCGCGAACGACATGCGCCAGCCGATCATCTGGCCGAGCCAGGTCGCGGCCGGCACGCCGCCGACGTTCGCGATCGTGAGGCCCATGAACATCGTCGCGACCGCGCTGGCCTGCCTTTCGCGCGGCACGAGGCTGGCCGCGACCACCGAGCCGAGCCCGAAGAACGCGCCGTGGTTCAGGCTCGTGACGAGTCGTGCGAGCAGCAGCGTCGTGTAGTCGGGCGCGACGGCCGACAGCAGGTTGCCGATCGTGAAGATCGACATCAGCGCGATCAGCGCCGAGCGGCGCGACCAGCGCGCGAGCAGCAGCGTCATCAGCGGCGCGCCGACCATCACGCCGATCGCATACGCGCTGATCAGCATGCCGGCCTGCGGAATCGACACGTGGACGCCGTCGGCGATCACGGGCAAGAGGCCCATCGGCGAGAACTCGGTCGTGCCGATGCCGAACGCACCGGCGGCGAGCGCCAGCAGCGGCAGCGTGGCGCTGCCGCCCGGGCGGGAAGGGGAAGAAGTCGTGGTGTTCACGCGATGCGCTCCGGTAAGCATGGGGCAACGGCACCGGGCCGTTGTGGACAGGGTGAAGTGTGCCTGCGTTACTTTTGCGGAAAAAGCCGTGCTCGGGCGAAATTATCTTGATTTCATGTCAACAATGCGCGATTGGGGCGGCACGCGCGTACGGCCGCCGGGCGGGGCTTCCCGCGATGCGACGGCCGGCCGCCGGCCGTGCGGACGATCGAACCGTGTCCGGAGCAAGGTTTTCGTCGTCGGACGGAACGCGGCGTCCGGGTGGGTGCGCGATCCGCTTGCGCGCCGCGCTCGACGCGCGGCGGGTGTTCGACGTGATGCGGGCGGCAGGCGGGGCAGGCGGGGGCGGGCCGGCGCGCGGCGTCGTCAGGCCGGTCGGGCGACGGGCCGGGCCAGCCGGCGGGGCCCGCGCGAGCGCGTCATCCTTCCCGCCAACCCACCCTTTGCCGGCGCGGCTTGCCGCCAAAAAAATCCCCGGTCACAGGGGGACCGTGACCGGGGCGGAAAGGCATCCTCTCTTTGGCACGAGGGTGGATGCGGGCGCAGTATATTTCGGTGCATAACGTTTCGAAGTGACGTTAAACGGCCTTTTTGGGCGTCAATTTGAAAATTCCGGCGTGATGGCGTCGATCGTCACCCATTCGAAAGATTGGTCGTGCACTCGGACGGACGTTCCGGGGGCACGATGACGGCAATGCCGGCCGTCGTCCGAAGCGACTGCGCGCAGACGGCCGAATCCGCTGCCGCGCGACGAGGCGGAATCCGCCGGCGTCGCGCGGGTCGCGCATGCCAGGCCGGTCGGTCAGTCCGCCTGTCCGGCCGCGTCGCGCACCGCCTCGAGAAACCGCGCGACGACGGGCGAGCCCGGCGCCGCCGCACCGTCGAACACGAACTCGATGTCGAAGCGGCTCGCGAGTTCGTCGAGTGCGACGAGCCGAACCGTGCGCGGGCACGTCGGCGACGCGCTTTCCGGCACGAATGCGCAGCCCATGCCGGCCGCGACGAGCCCGATCAGCGTCGGGATGTCGCTGCCGACCTGCGCGATGCGCGGCGTGAAACCGGCCCGGTCGCACTGGGCCATCAGGAAGCGGTGGTGCGCGGCGGAGCGCTGCGCGTCGAACCAGACGAACGGTTCGTGCGCGACGTCGGCGAGCGTGCGCGGCGCGTGGAAGCGGCCGCCGGGCGGCGCAGGCATCGCGAGCACGAAGCGATCGCTCAGCAGCCGCACGCCCGACAGATGCGGCGCCTCGTCGCGGCGCCACGCCATGATGCCGCCGTCGAGCTGGCCGCGCATCAGCGCCGCCGCCTGTTCGGCCGACAGCATCGGCGCGATCGACAGCTTCACGTCCGGACACGCGTCGCGAAACGCCTTCAGCACGTTCGCGACGACCGGCAGCGGCAGGCAGTTCGGCAGCGCGCCGAGGCGCAGTTCGCCGAGCTGGCCGGCCGCGCTGCGCAATGCGCGTTCGCGGCTGTCCTGCAATGTCGCGAGCAGGCCCGTCGCATCCTGCAGGAAACTCGCGCCGGCCGCCGTGAGCGTGACGCCCGTCGCGCGGCGGATCAGCAGCGGCGTGCCGATCGCATCCTCGAGCTCGCGGATCTGCCGCGACAGCGCAGGCTGAACGATGCCGGCCGCGCGGGCGCCGGCCATCACGCTGCCGGCTTGCGCGACGGCCACGAAGTAACGCAGGTGACGCAGTTCGATCTGGCGCATGCGGTGTCGGCTCCGGTGTTCGGCCTCGATTCTATGGGTATGCCTGTCAAGCATGGCAAGTGCCATCCAATGGTATTGGAAAGCATGGCGAGCGTGCCGTACGATGGTCGTCGTTGGCGGGCCGGTTCACCGGCCCGTGCGTTCTCCTTGCCCCGATTCCCGACCGTGTCCCGCATCATGCCGCTTCATATCCAGACCCCCTATATCCGCTCGCAAATCGCGTCGCGCCGTCTCGGCAAGAACATCCGGCTGAAGCTCGACGCGCTGCAGCCGTCCGGTTCGTTCAAATTGCGCGGCATCGGCGCGGCGTGCGAAGCACGGCATGCGGCCGGCGCGCGCCGGTTCGTGTCGTCGTCGGGCGGCAATGCGGGCATCGCGGTCGCGTATTGCGGCCGCGAGCTCGGCGTGCCGGTGCTCGTCGTCGTGCCGGAAACCGCGTCGGCCCGCGCGCGCGAACTGATCCGCGTCGAGGGGGCGGAGGTGGTCGTGCACGGTGCGAGCTGGGCCGAGGCGAATGCGTTCGCGCTGTCGACCGTCGGTACGCAGGACGCGTTCGTGCATCCGTTCGACGATCCCGTGCTGTGGCAAGGGCACGCGACGATGATCGACGAGATGGCGGCGGCCGGCCCGAAGCCCGACGCGGTCGTGCTGGCGGTCGGCGGCGGCGGGCTGCTGTGCGGCGTGCTCGAGGGGCTCGCGCGCAACGGCTGGCACGACGTGCCGGTCGTCGCGGTCGGGACGGAAGGCGCCGACAGCTACGCGCGCTCGGTCGCGCACGGGCATCCGGTCGAATTGCCGGCGATCACGAGCATCGCGACGTCGCTCGGCGCGAAGCGGCCGTGCGACGCGGCGCTCGCATGGGCGAAGCGGCACGCGATCCATCCGGTCGTCGTGTCGGACGCGCAGGCGGTGGCTGCGTCGCTGCGGTTCCTGGACGAGCACCGGATCGTCGTCGAGCCGGCGTGCGGTGCTGCGCTGGCCGCGCTCGAAGAACCGGTGCCGGTGCTTGCTTCGGCGTCGGAGATCGCGGTGATCGTGTGCGGCGGCGTGACGGCGACGGCCGAGCAGATGCGGACGCTGAACGCGACGCTGCGGTAACGCGCTCGGGCATGTGACGCAGCGCAGCCGGATCGTGATGCGGACGAAGATGTCACGGTGAAGTGACGGCGAAGTGACGGCGGGGCGGGACCGGTCGCGGGTATCCGCGGAATCGGGGGCGTGTCGTCTGTCGCGACGGGCTGTTTCCGCTCGCGGGTTAAGTCACGCCGGGCGCGCGCAGCCAGTGGCCGGGGGCAAGATCTTCTCGTCTGAGGGTGACGGGGCGGGGATCGGCCGGCGCACCGCGCGCACGGCGCGCGGCGCGGCGAGGGCGCGCGCGGTCAGTTCGCGGACGGCGCGCTGGCGCCGGTCGGCGCGGACGACGCGACGGGGTCGGCAGCAGCGGGTGCGGACGTCTTGCCTGCCGGCGCCGGAGCGGCGTTCGAGGGCGTCGGCGCGGACGCCGCCGGCGCAGGCACGGACGATGCCGCCGTGGTAGCGGCAGACGTCGACGTGGCCGGCGTCGAAGCGGACGTAGGCGCCGAAGCGGAAGTGGGCGTCGAAGCTGAAGCGGGTGCGGAGGCTGACGCGGGCGTCGAAGCCGAGGTGGGCGCCGAGGTCTTAGCAGGTACCGCAGCCGAAGCAGGCGCCGAAGCCTGCGCCGAGGCCGAAGCTTGTGCCGAACCCGAACCCGAACCCGAACCCGAACCCGAACCCGAACCCGGCGCGGCACTCGCCGCAGCCCCCGAACCCACCCCGGTTCCCAACCCCGACCCGACGGCCCGCATCGTCCCCGGCGCGACCACGGCCGATGCCGCAGCAGGCACGGCCGGCACGACCGACGTGCCCGACGTCGGCGCGACGCTCGGCACGGACAGCGGCACCGGCGCCGCCGGCGGCGTCGGCACGACCGGCGTCGTCATCTTCATCGGCTCGCCCTGCGGCGTCGGCGCGGGCTCGGGCAGCGGCGTCACGGGCTCCTTCTCGGCCGCCTTCACGGTCGCGCGATCGCGGCGGGCCGGATCGATCTTCAGGAAATGCTCGACGAGATTGAAGAAGCGCTCGTAGAACACGCCGGCGGGAATCGTCTCGCTCGCGGTCTTCACGAGCGCGTCGTCGCTCGACCCGATCGGCAGCGACAGCGAACCGAACACGCTGAGCCCGACGCTCGCCGACGTATTCGACTTCTTCAGCGTGTAGCGGTCCTGCACCGCGTTCACGTACGCGATGCTCGACGAGCCGTCGGCAGTCGCGTCCGCGCACACGACGTGAAACTCGATCACGACGTGCATGTCGTTGCTCGGCTGGAAATTCTTGCTGCCGTCGACCGCGTCGTTGCGCGACGACGACACGACATAACCCTGGCTCAGCAGCGCGCGCCGCGCGGCCTCGCAGGAAGCGTCGGATTTCGAGTGGAACGTGTGCGCATACGGGCTGCTCGTCGCGTCGAACTGCTCCTGCTGGTAGATCGGCTTGGGTGGCGACGAGCACGCCGCCAGCACGGTCGCGGCCGCGAGCGCGCACGAAACGGAAAACAGGCGAAATCGGTTGTGCATGGCGTCTTTCAATAGGCTCGGCGAGATGCCGCGCGGGGCTGCGGGCGCAACGCACGCGGCGGCGGGGCCGGTGCGATGCGCGTGGCAATCTCGTATGGCCGGGGCGTCATTATAGTTTCGTTTGATGTCGCGCTCGCTTCAGCCGGCCGGCGCCGGCCGCGCGGCGGCGAGCAAGCGCGACGCCAGCGGGTGGTGTTCGCCGCGCCGCGAGCGGATCGCATGGATTTCCTCGGTCACGTCGCCCGCGCGGCCGAGCCGGCGCAGCCCGCGCAGCAGCGATGCGTCGTTCGCGCCGAGTTCGCTGAGCGGAAACACGCCGAGGCCGCGCGCCGCGAACACGGCCATCAGCGCGCTGTCCTCGAATTCGCCGGCAATGCGGGGCACGATCCGTTCCCGCTCCAGCCACAGGTCGAGGCGCGCGCGCAGCGCCGAGTGGGCGGTCGGCAGCAGCACCGGCAGCTCGGCGATGCACGCCGGAAAGCGCTGCCGCGCGGCCGGCGTGACGAGCGCCGCGGGCCCGTACCAGTCGACCGGCGACGCGACGAGCCGCTCGCTCGTCACGCGCAGGTTCGACCCCGACGGCGCGCCCTGGCCGGCCAGCACGAGGTCGAGGTGATGCAGCGCCAGTTCCGCCAGCAGCGCGTCGTGCTCGCCCTCGTGGCACAGCAGCCGCAGCGTGGGTGTATCGAGCACCGGCGCGAGGAGCGCATGCGCGGCGAGCTTCGAGATCCCGTCCGCGAGGCCGACCGCGAGCCGCACGGTCGGCTGGCTGGCCGCCGCGCGCACTTCGTCGGGAATCAGCCGGCCCATCTCGAAGATGACCTCCGCACGCGCATACGCGGCCTGGCCGGCGTCGGTCATCGCGACACCGCGCCCGGCCGGGCGCAGCAACTGGTGGCCGAGCGACTTTTCCAGTTCGCGGACCTGCGCGCTGATCGTCTGCACGGCCATGTCGAGCCGCTCGGCGGCCCGCGCGAAGCCGCCTTCCTTCACCACGACCCAGAAATAGTACAGGTGTCGAAAATTCAGCATCGGATCGTTATTTCGTAAAAACCGAACCAAAGATCAGATTCTCTCTGATTTTTTCGAAGTCGTGGGGTGACTATCATCGGGCTTTCCACCTTCGAATCGGCCCTTTTCATGGACTACCTGCTGACGCTTGCCGCCGACCCCGCCGTCTGGGCCGCGCTCCTGACGCTCGTCGTGATGGAAGTCGTGCTCGGCATCGACAACCTGATCTTCATCTCGATCCTCAGCAACAAGCTGCCCGAAGCGCAGCGCGCCCGCACACAGCGCCTCGGCATCGCGCTCGCGCTCGTGATGCGCCTCGCGCTGCTCGGCAGCGTCGCGTGGATCGCGAGCCTGACCGAACCCGTGTTCACGCTGTTCGATCACGCGTTCTCGTGGCGCGACATGATCCTGCTGTCGGGCGGCCTGTTCCTCGTGTGGAAGGCGACCACC
>NZ_QTQN01000034.1:0-84672 GCF_003853755.1 Burkholderia sp. Bp8984 | reverse complement strand
CGACGACATCGAGATCTACACCGACGAATCGCGCTCGGAAGTGCTGATGACGTGGCGCAACCTGCGCCAGCAGAGCGTGCGTCCGGTGGTCGACGGCGTGATGCGCCCGAACCGCTCGCTCGCCGACTTCATCGCGCCGAAGGAATCGGGCGTCGCCGACTACATCGGCATGTTCGCGGTGACGGCCGGCCTCGGCGTCGACGTCAAGGAAAAGCAGTTCGAAGCCGACCACGACGACTACAGCGCGATCATGCTGAAGGCGCTCGCCGACCGCTTCGCGGAAGCGTTCGCCGAAGCGATGCACGCGCGCGTGCGCCGCGAGCTGTGGGGCTATGCGAGCGGCGAGACGCTCGACAACGACGCGCTGATCGCCGAAAAGTACGCGGGCATCCGCCCGGCGCCCGGCTACCCGGCCTGCCCCGACCATCTCGTGAAACGCGACATGTTCGCCGCGCTGCACGCGGACGAAATCGGCATGAGCGTGACCGATTCGCTGGCGATGCTGCCGGCGGCGAGCGTGTCGGGTTTCTATCTCGCGCATCCGGACAGCCGCTACTTCTCGGTCGGCAAAATCGGGCAGGATCAGCTCGACGACTACGCGCAACGAATGCAGCTGTCGCTCGACGACGCGCGCCGCGCGCTCGCGCCGCAACTCTGATCCGGGCACGACCGGGGCGGTTCGCCGCCCTTTTGATCAGACGAAATCAAAAAGCCCGCATCGAGCGGGCTTTTTCATGCGCCTTTGCGATCTCGCGATCGGCGTCAGGCGGGCAACGCGGCTCAGAAGCCCCAGTGCACGTCGGCCTGACCGGCCTTCGCTTCGCGCAGCATCGTCAGGAACGGTGCGACGCGCTGCGCCAGGCTCGGCGGCACTTCGTGGTGCGCGTGGTCGTCTTCGTCCTCGTGGAAATGGCCGGCGTGCTCGGCACGCTCCTGCTTCGCCTGCGCGACCGCGCCTTCCAGCTTCGCGATCGCGTGGTCCAGTTCGTCGTGCGTGATGACACCGCGTTCGCCCAATTGCTTGCCGACGAGGCCCAGCACGTATACGGCGAAATCCTTCAGCACGTCGAGATCCTGTGCCGCCTTGCTCTTGAACGTAATCATGACTATTCCCTTTTCATCTTGTTGTGCCTGCGCGGCGCGGTTGGGGGACGCCGGCAGGCCGGCGTCCGGCCTCGCGGACGCGGGGCGCCTGAGCGGCATATTAGCACCTGTTAAAATTCTGCGATCCCTGAAACGCGCGCTTAAAAAGCGCGCCGGCCGGCCGGCGTTTCCGGCCGCCACCAACGAAGCCTTCTACCAGCATGCTGCCAGCTCACAAACAGACCCTCGAAGCCCTGCTCGCGGATAGCGTCACGCAGGTCGCACACGCGCTGAAAGGCGCCGACGCAGCGTTCGTCGCCCCGGCCATCACGCTCGAGCGCCCGAAGGTCGCCGCGCACGGCGACGTCGCGTGCAACGTCGCGATGCAGCTCGCCAAGCCGCTCGGCACGAACCCGCGCCAGCTCGCCGAGCAGATCGTCGCCGCGCTGACGGCCCAGCCGGCCGCGCAAGGGCTCGTCGACGCGGCCGAAATCGCCGGCCCCGGCTTCATCAACCTGCGCCTGACGGCCGCCGCGAAGCAGGCGGTGATCGCCGCCGTGTTCGACCAGGGCCGCGCGTTCGGCACGTCGGATCGCGAAAAGGGCAAGCAGGTGCTGCTCGAATTCGTGTCGGCCAACCCGACAGGCCCGCTGCACGTCGGCCACGGCCGCCAGGCGGCGCTCGGCGACGTGCTCGCGAACGTGATCGCGAGCCAGGGCTACGCGGTGCACCGCGAGTTCTACTACAACGACGCCGGCGTGCAGATCGGCAACCTCGCGATCTCGACGCAGGCGCGCGCGCGCGGCCTGAAGCCGGGCGACGCGGGCTGGCCGGAAGCCGCGTACAACGGCGAATACATCGCCGACATCGCACGCGACTACCTGAACCGCGAGACGGTTGCCGCGAAGGACGGCGAGCCGGTCACCGGCGCGGGCGACATCGACGATCTCGACGCGATCCGCAAGTTCGCGGTCGCGTACCTGCGTCACGAGCAGGACATGGACCTGCAGGCGTTCGGCGTGAAATTCGACCAGTACTACCTCGAGTCGTCGCTGTACAGCGAAGGCCGGGTCGAGAAGACGGTCGACGCGCTGATCAAGGCCGGCATGACCTACGAGCAGGACGGCGCGCTGTGGCTGCGCACGACCGACGAGGGCGACGACAAGGATCGCGTGATGCGCAAGACGGACGGCACGTACACGTACTTCGTGCCGGACGTCGCGTACCACGTGACGAAGTGGGAGCGCGGCTTCTCGAAGGTGATCAACATCCAGGGTTCGGACCACCACGGCACGATCGCGCGCGTGCGCGCGGGCCTGCAGGGCCTGCACATCGGCATCCCGAAGGGCTATCCCGACTACGTGCTGCACAAGATGGTCACCGTGATGCGCGACGGCCAGGAAGTGAAGCTGTCGAAGCGCGCGGGCAGCTACGTGACGGTGCGCGACCTGATCGAATGGTCGGGCGGCGCGACGCCGGGCCAGGAAGCAGCCCCCGACCTGATCGACGAGGCGACCATCACGCGCGGCCGCGACGCGGTCCGTTTCTTCCTGATCTCCCGCAAGGCCGACACCGAATTCGTGTTCGACATCGACCTCGCGCTGAAACAGAACGACGAGAACCCGGTCTATTACGTCCAGTACGCGCATGCGCGGATCTGCTCGGTGCTCAACGAACTGAAGTCCCGCTACAACGTCGAAGCGGCGCAGCTGCCGGGTGCCGACCTGTCGCAGCTCACGAGCCCGCAGGCCGTGTCGCTGATGCAGAAGCTCGCCGAGTATCCGGACATGCTCACGCACGCGGCGAACGAACTGGCGCCGCACGCGGTCGCGTTCTACTTGCGCGATCTCGCTGGTGAATTCCACTCGTTCTACAATGCGGAGCGCGTGCTGGTCGACGACGAAGCGCCGCGCAACGCGCGCGCCGCGCTCCTCGCCGCGACCCGGCAAGTGCTCGAGAACGGCCTGGCGGTGCTCGGCGTGTCCGCGCCCGCCAAGATGTAAGCGGCCCGGACCGGGCAGCGAATGGCTGCGGCAGGCGCGCCTGCGACGGGAGCACCCGCCGCCGGATGCCCGTCGCAGCCTTTTCACGATTCTTTTTGCAGGTGACTCAAGCAATGGCACAACCACGCCGAACTTCGAAGCAATCGAAACAAGCCGGAGGGACATTTCTTGGAATCGTGCTGGGCCTGATCGTCGGCCTCGCGATCGCGGTGGTGGTGGCGCTCTACATCACGCGGTCGCCGTCGCCGTTCGTGTCGAAGGTCGCGCCGCCGCCGGCCGACAACGCCGCGAGCCAGCCGCAGCAGTTCGACCCGAACCGCGCGCTGCAAGGCAAGACGCCCGGCCAGCCGGTGCCGCAGGCCGCGCAATCCGCGCCGCCCAACACCGCGCCGGGCCAGGCCGCGAACCAGACCCAGGGCGGCCTGCTGCCCGAACCGCAGATCGTCGAAGTGCCGCCGTCGGGCAACACGAACGGCTCCGGCAACACCAGCGGCTCGAGCAACACCACCGCATCGAACAACGCGTCGTCGGGCAATGGCGTCGCCGTCGCGCCGAAGCCGGCCGACAACCCGCCGCCGCCGAAGAAGACGCAACAGGCGCAGCAACAGCAGCAAGGCGGCGAGGACGACCTCGCGCGCTTCGCCGCGCAGAAGCAGGCGCAGCAGGCTGCCGCGCAGAAACAGCAGCAACAGCAACTGGCCGCGAACACGCCGAAGCCGGCGCCGTCCGCGACGTCCGCCGCGGCAGCGAAGCCGCCGACCGCAAGCGACGCGAACACCGGCTACTTCCTGCAGGTCGGTGCGTACAAGACGGAAGGCGACGCCGAGCAGCAGCGCGCGCGGCTGGGCTTCCAGGGCTTCGAGTCGAAGGTGTCGAAGCGCGATGTCAGCGGCGTGACCTATTTCCGCGTGCGCGTCGGCCCGTTCTCGAAATTCGAGGATATGAACTCGGCCCGCCAGCGCCTGTCCGATGCAGGTGTCGACACGGCGGTGATCCGTTTCACGAAGCAGTAAGCAACCGGCCGCGCCCACGCAGAACCCGTTACGTTTCGTAACCCGAGCAACTGATTCGACGTCCACAACATGAAAAAACTGCTTAGCACGCTCCTTCTGTCCCTCGGCCTGGCCGCAGCCGGCTTCGCCCAGGCTTCGCCCGCGGCACCGGTGTCCGGCAAGGACTTCGAGGTGATGAAGTCGCCGCAGCCGGTGTCCGCGCCGGCCGGCAAGGTCGAAGTCATCGAGTTCTTCTGGTACGGCTGCCCGCACTGCTACGAATTCGAGCCGACGGTCGAGGCCTGGGTGAAGAAGCAGGGCAACAACATCGACTTCAAGCGCGTGCCGGTCGCCTTCCGCGACGATTTCCTCCCGCACTCGAAGCTGTTCTACGCGGTGTCGGCGCTCGGCATTTCGGAGAAGGTCACGCCGGCGATCTTCAACGCGATCCACAAGCAGAAGAACTACCTGCTGACGCCGCAGGCGCAGGCCGACTTCCTGGCGACGCAGGGCGTCGACAAGAAGCAGTTCATGGACGCGTACAACTCGTTCAGCGTGCAGGGCCAGGTGAAGCAGTCGGCCGAGCTGCTGAAGAACTACGCGATCGACGGCGTGCCGACGATCGTGGTCCAGGGCAAGTACAAGACGGGCCCGGCTTACACGAACAGCATCCCGGGTACCGCGCAGGTGCTCGACTACCTCGTGAAGCAGGTTCAGGACAAGAAGCTCTGATCCCCGCCCGCGCGCCGGCATGACTACTCCGCTGAAGGTCTTCATCACCGGCGCGTCGAGCGGGCTCGGCCTCGCGATGGCCGAGGAATACGCCCGCCAGGGCGCCACGCTCGCCCTCGTCGCGCGCCGCACCGATGCCCTCGATGCGTTCGCGCGACGCTTTCCCAAGCTGTCCGTCTCCGTCTATTCCGCCGACGTGCGCGACGCCGACGCGCTCGCGACGGCCGCCGCGTCGTTCATCGCCGCGCACGGCTGCCCCGACGTCGTGATCGCGAACGCGGGCATCAGCCAGGGCGCCGTCACGGGCCAGGGCGATCTCGCCACGTTCCGCAACGTGATGGACATCAACTACTACGGGATGGTCGCGACGTTCGAGCCGTTCGTCGGCCCGATGACGGCCGCGCGCCACGGCACGCTGGTCGGCGTCGCGAGCGTCGCCGGCGTGCGCGGCCTGCCCGGATCAGGTGCGTACAGCGCGTCCAAATCGGCCGCGATCAAGTATCTCGAGGCGCTGCGCGTCGAACTGCGCCCGGCCGGTGTCGGCGTCGTGACGATTGCGCCCGGCTACATCCGCACGCCGATGACCGCGCACAACCCGTACCGGATGCCGTTCCTGATGGACGCCGACCGCTTCGCGGCCCGCGCCGCGCGCGCGATCGCGCGGCAGCACGCGTTCCGCGTGATTCCGTGGCAGATGGGCGTCGTCGCGAAGGTGCTGCACGTGCTGCCGCGCTGGCTCTACGACCGCCTGTTCGAGAAGGCGCCGCGCAAGCCGAAGGCCGGTGCGCATTGAGTGCGGCGCCAACGTCGCACGCACCGCTCCTCCTTCCACACGACTCGCCGCAGCCGGCGCGGCGATTCTGGTGATTCTGCCGATTCTGGTGATTCTGCCGATTCTGGTGATTCGGTGATTCGGTGATTCGGTGATCCAGCCGATTCGCGTCGATCAGCACCGATCCTCGCCGATCCGCTTTGGCCTGCGCTCTCCCCGCCCCCCATCTCGGCCGCCGGTCGTTCGCCGTCGCGCCTGTCTCATCTCCCCGCCGCTGCGCCGCCCCAGCACGCATTCCGTCGCGAACGCAGCCGTTTCTCGCTCAATTCGCTGCGTTCCGGCGCCTTTTTTCACGCACCGCGCGCTTTGACGGTATGCTATCCGTCAGCCGCGCCGGCCCCGCCTGTTACCGGGCCACGCCCGCATTCCGACACCCAGCAAAAATCACAAGCAACGTGGGAGAACCTATGCACGTCAAGCTGTTCGCCGCGGCCGCCGTCGCCGCCGCCCTCGCCGCCCCCGGCCTCGCCGCCGCCAAGCCGCTCACCGTCTGCACGGAATCGAGCCCGGACGGCTTCGACGTCGTGCAGTACAACTCGCTCGTCACGACCAACGCATCGGCCGACGTGATCTTCAACACGCTCGTGTCGTACGACGAAGCGGCGAAGAAGGTCGTGCCCGCGCTCGCCGACAAATGGGAAGCGAGCGCCGACGGCCTCACGTACACGTTCCATCTGCGCCCGAACGTCGCGTTCCAGACCACCGACTACTTCAAGCCGGGCCGCCCGCTGAACGCGGACGACGTCGTGTTCACGTTCTCGCGGATGCTCGACGATGCGAACCCGTGGCACAAGGTGGCCGGCGCGAGCGGCTTCCCGCACGCGCAGTCGATGGGCCTCGTGAAACTCGTGAAGTCGGTCACGAAGGTCGACGACAACACAGTGAAGTTCGTGCTGAACGAGCCGAACGCGACGTTCGTGCCGATCCTGACGATGGGCTTCGCGTCGATCTACTCGGCCGAATACGCGGACCAGCTGCTGAAGGCCGGCAAGCAGGCCGACCTGAACGCGAAGCCGATCGGCACCGGCCCGTTCGTGCTGAAGAGCTACACGAAGGACGCGCTGATCCGCTACGACGTGAACCCGGCCTACTGGGGCGCGAAGCCGAAGGTCGACCGGCTGATCTACGCGATCACGCCCGACCCGTCGGTGCGCATGCAGAAGGTGAAGGCCGGCGAATGCCAGATCGCGCTGTCGCCGAAACCGCAGGACGTGCTCGCCGCGAAGGGCGAAGGCGCGCTGAAGGTCGTGCAGACGCCCGCGTTCATGACCGCGTTCGTCGCGCTGAACACGCAGAAGAAGCCGCTCGACAACGACAAGGTGCGCGAGGCGCTGAACCTCGCGTTCGATCGCGCGACCTACCTGAAGGTGGTGTTCGACAACACGGCGACGGCCGCGAACAACCCGTATCCGCCGAACACGTGGAGCTACGCGAAGGACGTCGCGCCGTATGCGTACGATCCCGCGAAGGCGAAGCAGCTGCTCGCGTCGGCCGGTTTCCCGAACGGCTTCTCGACGACGATCTGGACGCGCCCGACCGGCAGCGTGCTGAACCCGAACCCGAAGGCCGGCGCGGAACTGCTGCAGGCCGACCTCGCGAAGATCGGTGTGAAGGCCGAGGTGAAGGTGATCGAGTGGGGCGAGCTGATCAAGCAGGCGAAGCTCGGCCAGCATGACATGCTGTTCATGGGCTGGGCCGGCGACAACGGCGATCCGGACAACTACCTGTCGCCGCTGTTCAGCTGCAACGCGGTGAAGTCGGGCATCAACTTCGCGCGCTTCTGCGACGCGCAGCTCGACAAGCTGATCGCCGACGGCAAGTCGACCGCCGACCAGGGCAAGCGCGCGAAGCTGTACGAATCGGCGCAGAAGATCATCCATGACGAGGCGCTGTGGATTCCGCTCGGCTACCCGACCGCGGCCGCGCTCACGCGTGCGAACGTGAGCGGCTATCACGTCAGCCCGTTCGGCCGGCAGAACTTCGCGGCAGTCGCCGTGCAGTAACCGCGCGTGGCGCGCAAGCGACGGCGCCCCGGCCCGTCGCTTGCGGCCCGCGCGCCGCGCTTGCTACACTGCGCGCTCATTCCTCATACCGGACGCCAGCCGAAGTGAACAACTAAGCCTTCCCAAAAATGTTTTCGCCGCCGTGCCTCGCACGCCGCGCGCGAAGGGTTTCACGCATTTTCGGAGGTGCTTATGGCTGCTGCCACGCCGACCGGCGCGCTCGTCGCGCTTCATCACGTTTCCTTCCGCTTCGACGACGGCGTCACGCTGTTCGATTCGCTCGACCTTTCCATCGACCGCACGCCGACGGGCATCGTCGGCCGCAACGGCGCCGGCAAGAGCCTGCTCGCGCAACTGATCGCCGGCCGGCGCACGCCGAGCGCGGGCGCGATCGACCGGCAGACGTCGGTCGTCTACGTCGCGCAGCAGCACGACGACGCACCGGCCGGCACGCAGACCGTCGCAGCCATCGCCACACTCGATGCGCCGCTCGCGGCCCTCGCGCGCCTCGCGGACGGCCGCGCGAGCGCACACGACTTCGACCTGATCGGCGATCGCTGGGACCTCGCCGAGCGGCTGCGCGCGGCGCTCGACGCGGCCGGCCTGCACGACGTGCGCGCCGATACACCGGCACATGCGTTGAGCGGCGGCCAGAGGGCGCGCGTCGCGCTGATCGGCGCGTTGCTGTCGGAGGCCGGGCTGCTGGTGCTCGACGAACCGACCAACCACCTCGACGCGCCGGGCCGCGCGTGGCTGCGCACGGCGCTCGACGGCTGGCGCGGCGGCATCGTGATCGTCAGCCATGACCGCGCGCTGCTCGCGCACGTGCAGCGCATCGCCGAGCTGACGCCGCACGGCGTGCGTACTTACGGCGGCAACTACGCGCTGTATCGCGCGCAACGCGACGCGGAACAGGATGCCGCGCAGGCCGCGCTCGAGCATGCGCGCACCGAGCGCGGGCGCGCCAGGCGCCGGCTCGAACAGGAACACGACACGATCCAGCGCCACGCGGCCGGCTCGCTGCGCGATGCGAAGACGGCCAACCTGTCGTCGGGCGCGAAGCAGCGGCGCAAGGGCGCCGCGCGCAACATCATGGGGCAGGTGCGCCGCGACCAGAGCGCGTTCAAGGCGACGCTCGACGAACGCGTGCAGGACGCAGCCGCGCGCGTCGAAGCCGACGCGCCGGTGCTCGTGTCGCTGCCGGGCACCGAGGTCAGCGCGCGCCGCCAGCTGTTCACGCTCGAGCGCGCCCGACTGCCGTGGCGCACCGCCGGGCGCGCGGACGCGATCACGTGGTCGGCCAGCGGCCCGGTGCGCATCGCGCTGACGGGCCCGAACGGCTGCGGAAAATCGACGTTGCTGCGCATGCTCGCCGGCGAACTCGCGCCGCGCGCGGGCACCTGCGCGACGCACGTGAGCGCCGCGTATCTCGACCAGCGGCTCGCGCTGCTCGATCCCGAGCGCTCGATCGTCGAGCAGTTGGGCAGCCTCGCTACGCCGCTCGCCGAAGGCGAGCTGCGCAGCCGGCTCGCGCTGCTGCAGCTCGATGCCGCGCGCGCGACGCAGCCGGTGCAGCGCCTGAGCGGCGGCGAGCGGTTGAAGGCCGCGCTTGCGTGCGCATTGTGGCGCGGCACACCCGCGCAGCTGCTGCTGCTCGACGAGCCGACCAATCACCTCGATCTCGAATCGGTGCGCGCGATCGAAGCCGCGCTGGCCGGCTTCCCCGGTGCGCTGGTGGTCGCGTCGCACGACGCCGCGTTTCTCGCGGCGCTCGCGCCGACGCACACGATGCAATGGCAGCGCGACGGGTGGCGTTACGAACCCGTCGCGTGATTGACGCTCACGGTCGTTCGTCGTTTCGCGTGATGTCCGATTCGACGAACCGCTGCCTGACGAGCCGCTCCGATTCGAGCAGGCCTTTGCCGATAGGGACGACGGATTTCGCGTTGTTGGAACGGCACGGACCGGGTTGAACGCTGAAAACGAGGGAACGTCGGGCCGGCAACGCTCAGGCCCGCGCGAAGCGAATCACGCCGTCGTCGCCCTGCTCGCGCACGAGCTCGCCCGCAAGCCACAGCAGGTTCAGGTGCGCGAGCGCCTCGCCGAGCGCGAACGTCATCTGATGGATGTCGAGCTCGCGGCGGCGGAACATGATCGGCACGATGTCGGCGGCGCTCGCCGGCTTCTCCGCGCAGGCGACGCGCACTTCGTCGAGCCGCGCGTCGTGGTGCGCGCGCAGTTGCGCGATGCGGGTGCGCACGCCGCGGAACGGCTTGCCGTGCGACGGCAGCACGAGCGTGTCGGGCGCCATCGTCTCGTAGCGGCCGAGCGATTCGAGGTACAGCGCGAGCGGGTTCGCTTCCGGCTCGAGATCGAACACGGACACGTTGGTCGAGATGCGCGGCAGCACCATGTCGCCGGAGATCAGCACGCCGTCCGCTTCGCTGTAGAGCGCACAATGTTCAGGCGAATGGCCGTAGCCGGTGACGACGCGCCACGTGCGCGCGCCGATCGTCACCGGGTCGCCTTCGCGCAGGCGCCGGTAGCGCGGCGGCACGGCCGGCACGAGGTCCGAGTAATAGCTGCGACGGTTGCGCAGCTTGTCGAGCGCGGCCGGATCGGTCAGCCCGTGACGCGCGAAGTGATCGGCGGCGGCCGCGCCGCCGGCGTTCGAGCCGTTGCCGGCCGCCATCAGGCAGCCGAACATGTATTCGCCGAGCGTCATCCACAGCCGCACGTTCCAGCGGCGCCGGTCGCCGCCTTCGCAGATCCAGTTCGCGAGGCCGAAGTGATCGGGATGGCAATGCGTAACGAGCACGCGCAGCACCGGCAGCCCGTCGAGATGCGTGTCGAAGATCTGTTCCCAGTGCGTACGGATCGCATCGGACGAGATACCGCAGTCGACGATCGTCCAGCCGGCCTGTCCGTCGATCTCGTCGCGCAGCAGCCAGAGATTGATGTGATCGAGCGAAAACGGCAGCGGCATGCGCAGCCAGCGCACGCCGGGCGCGACCTCGAACGTGTCGCCCGCGGCGGGCAGCGTGTCGGCGAAGGGATAGTCGAGTTGGTGTTCCAGTGCGTTCATCGGTGGGGTGTCTCGTCGTTATCGGTGCGAATGCGAATGCGGGCGCGGGTGCGAATGCAAGTGCAGGAGCGCGCGGCATGCCGCGGCGGGCATCGCGTCGATTCTATCGCCGTCGCGCGAAACGCGTGCCGGCGCGCGCCGGACGGCCAAAAAAAGTTCGTGTCAGAATCGGTTCCGTACCCGTATCTTTACGCGAAGATGCATCGAACGGCATGCAACGGCGAGCAACCCGCCCATTGACGGCGCTTGGGCGCCGGACCCCGAAAGTCCTTGAAACGCCGACTTGGGCGCTAAAATGGCGAGTGCTTACAGCCCCTCTTCAACGAGCCTGCACGCGATGAATCACTTCCCCAAACTGCTGTCGTCGCAAATCGGCTTCGACGTCGCGCAGACGATGCTCGAGTACTTCGACCGCCACTACCGGATCTTCCGGGAAGCCGCCGTCGAGGCGAAGACGCTATTCGAGCGCGCCGACTGGCACGGCCTGCAGCGGCTCGCGCGCGAGCGGATCACGTCGTACGACGATCGCGTCCAGGAGTGCGTCGAGCTGCTGGAGGACGAATACGACGCCGAGAACATCGACGACGAGGTGTGGCAGCAGATCAAGCTGCACTACATCGGCCTGCTCACGTCGCACCGCCAGCCCGAGTGCGCGGAAACGTTCTTCAATTCGGTGTGCTGCAAGATCCTGCACCGCTCGTATTTCAGCAACGATTTCATCTTCGTGCGGCCCGCGATCTCGACCGAATACCTCGAGAACGACGAGCCGGCCGCGAAGCCGACCTATCGCGCGTACTACCCGGGCACCGACGGGCTCGCGGCCACGCTCGAGCGCATCGTCACGAACTTCCAGCTCGAGCCGCCGTTCGAGGATCTCACGCGCGACATCGGCTGCGTGATGCAGGCGATCAGCGACGAATTCGGCCAGTTCGACGCCGCGCCGAATTTCCAGATCCACGTGCTGTCGTCGCTGTTCTTCCGCAACAAGAGCGCGTACATCGTCGGCCGCATCATCAACGCCGATCGCGTGCTGCCGTTCGCGGTGCCGATCCGCCACGTGCGCGCGGGCCTGCTCGCGCTCGACACCGTGCTGCTGCGCCGCGACCTGCTGCAGATCATCTTCAGCTTCTCGCACTCGTATTTCCTCGTCGACATGGGCGTGCCCTCCGCGTACGTGGATTTTCTCTGCACGATCATGCCGGGCAAGCCGAAGGCCGAGATCTACACGTCGGTCGGCCTGCAGAAGCAGGGCAAGAACCTGTTCTACCGCGACCTGCTGCACCACCTGTCGCATTCGAGCGACCGCTTCATCATCGCGCCCGGGATCAAGGGCCTCGTGATGCTCGTGTTCACGCTGCCGTCGTTCCCGTACGTGTTCAAGATCATCAAGGATCAGTTCCCGCCGCCGAAGGAAACGACGCGCGCGCAGATCATGGAGAAGTACCAGCTCGTGAAGCGCCACGACCGTCTCGGGCGGATGGCCGATACGCTCGAGTATTCGAGCGTCGCGCTGCCGCTGTCGCGGCTCGACCATGCGCTCGTGCGCGAGCTGGAAAAGGAAGTGCCGTCGCTGCTCGAATACGAGGACGACAACCTCGTGATCAAGCACCTGTACATCGAGCGCCGCATGACGCCGCTCAACCTGTACCTGCAGAACGGCACCGACGCGGACGTCGAGCACGGCGTGAAGGAGTACGGCAACGCGGTGAAGGAGTTGATGAAGGCCAACATCTTCCCCGGCGACATGCTTTACAAGAACTTCGGCGTCACGCGCCACGGCCGCGTCGTGTTCTACGACTACGACGAGATCGAGTACCTGACCGACTGCAACGTGCGGCGCGTGCCGCCGCCGCGCAACGAGGAAGACGAGCTGTCCGGCGAACCGTGGTATACCGTCGGCCCGCACGACATCTTTCCGGAAACCTACGGACCGTTCCTGCTCGGCGACCCGCGCGTGCGGACGGTCTTCATGAAGCATCACGCGGACTTTTTCGAACCCGCGCTGTGGCAGGCCAGCAAGGACAAGCTGCTGCAGGGCGAGTTGCCCGATTTTTACCCGTACGACGTGTCGCTGCGCTTCAGCGTGCGCTACCCCGAGCGCTTCGACGCGACGCCGGACGCCGGTGACGCCGGCGACGACGCAAGCGACGCGCAGCGCGCCGCCTGACGCACCGTCCGATCGAACCAAACCCGTTATCGACCTGACTTCCGCCAACGGAATCCACACCGATGAATACCCAAGACAATCCGCTTTCACACCTGTTCGACAACAACGACGCCTGGGTCAAGCGCCAGCTCGCCGACGATCCCGACTTCTTTGCGCGTCTCGCCGACCAGCAGGCGCCGGAATATCTGTGGATCGGCTGCTCGGATTCGCGCGTGCCCGCGAACCAGATCATCGGCCTGCCGCCGGGCGAAGTGTTCGTGCACCGCAACATCGCGAACGTCGTCGTGCACAGCGACCTGAACTGCCTGTCGGTGATCCAGTTCGCGGTCGACATCCTGCGCGTGAAGCACATCATGGTCGTCGGCCACTACGGCTGCTCGGGCGTGAACGCGGCGCTGCACAACCGCCGCGTCGGCCTCGCGGACAACTGGCTGCATCACGTGCAGGACGTGCGCGAACGCCACGCCGCACTGCTCGACGAATGGCCGGTCGGCGAAGCGCGCTATCGCCGCCTGATCGAGCTGAACTCGATCGAGCAGGTCGTCAACGTATGCCGCACGACGATCGTCAACGACGCATGGGCGCGCGGCCAGTCGCTCACCGTGCACGGGCTCGTGTACGGCGTGCACGACGGGCGGATGCGCAACCTCGGGATGGCCGTGTCGAGCTTCGACGCGCTGGATGCAACCTACAAGCGCTGCGTCGCGGCGTTGACCGCGCGCGGCCAGCACGCGCCCGACAACGACATGGTCGCGGCGGACGCCGCGCGGCTCGACGACGTCGCGCAGGCGGTCGCCGCCACGCTGAAGCCGTGCGACGACGCGAAGTAACCGACTCGAAGTAGCCGACGTGCGCGGCCACGCGGGCGCGGCACGCCAGCGCCCCGCCGCGCGCCATCCGGCTGAAGGTGCATCATGGTGGCGGGGCCGCGCCCCCTGCATCCCGTCGCGCGACGGGTGCGCCGTGCGCACACGCCAGCCGGCGCAACGGCGGTCATGCGGCCGCGACGGCCGTCGAACTGATCTGACACCGGCACTGCCGCGACGGCGGTGCAATGCAAAGGAGCGGCGAACATGAAAACCGTACTGATCGTCGGCGCATCGCGCGGCCTCGGACGCGAATTCGTCCGGCAATACCGGCGCGACGGCTGGAACGTGATCGCGACCGCGCGCGACGACGCATCGCTTGCCGCACTGCGCGAACGCGGCGCGCACGCGCATGCGCTCGACATCGCGCAGCCCGAACAGATCGCGGCGCTCGGCTGGAAGCTCGACGGCGAACGGCTCGACGCGGCGGTGCTGGTGTCGGGCGTGTACGGGCCGCGCACCGAAGGGGTCGAAACGATCGGCGCCGAGGATTTCGACACGGTGATGCATACGAACGTGCGCGGGCCGATGCAACTGCTGCCGATCCTGCTGCCGCTCGTCGAGGACGCGCGCGGCGTGCTGGCGGTGGTCTCGAGCCGGATGGGCAGCATCGCCGAGGCGACCGGCACGACCGGCTGGCTGTACCGCGCGAGCAAGGCCGCGCTGAACGACGTGCTTCGCATCGCATCGCTGCAGACGCGCCACGCCGCCTGCATCTCGCTCCATCCCGGCTGGGTGCGCACCGACATGGGCGGCGCGCAGGCCGCGATCGATCCGGAGACCAGCGTGACCGGCATGCGCCGCGTGATCGCGGAAGCCGGCGCGGACGTGTCGCAGGCCAACGGCCGTTTCTTCCAGTACGACGGCGTCGAGCTCAGCTGGTGAGCCGGCATGACAACCCGGCGTCGTTAATTCCCGAATCGCATGATTTTGAACCGACCTGACGCGTGCCCGTGCGGCGGCGCGTCCCCCGTCCCTGCCGGCAAAGCCCCGGCGCCACGCTATGCGGCCTGTTGCGGCCGCTTCATCGACGGCGGCGAAGCCGCGCCGACCGCCCTCGAATTGATGCGCTCGCGGTACAGCGCGTACGTGCTCGGCGCGACCGACTACCTGCGCGCGACCTGGGACGCGCGCACCTGCCCGGCCGATCTCGATGCGGACCCGAATGCGCCCGACGCGCCTCGCTGGCTCGGCCTCGCCGTCAAACGCCATGCCCGGCTCGACGAACAGCACGCGGAGGTCGAATTCGTGGCCCGCTACAAGGTCGGCGGCCGGGCGTACCGGCTCCACGAGACGAGTCGTTTCACACGCGACGAGCACGGTTTCTGGCGCTATGTCGACGGCGAAGTAAGTGAACGCTGACAAATAGTTGCCATGTCAGACGCCGGGTAATTCCCGCATTGCACAACCTGAATTTGTCGGGCTAGGATGGCCGTCAGATTGGTCATGTTGCATGGCAGGGCTTACGAATGGCGTTCAGCAAGGTATTGGTGGGATGGATGGCGGCCTGCGCGCTGTCGGCCGCTCAGGCCGGTACGGCGCCGAACGCGCAATCTGGCGCGGCCACGGCCAGCGGCTCGCTCGCCCACGCCGAGCGCTTCGATTACGGCGATTCGGGCCTCCCGCAGGTCGCCGCGAACCTCAACGAACAAATCGTCAGCATTCCGGCCGATGCTTCGGGCGCCGTGATGCTCGAGGCCACGCTGTTCAAGCCGAACGGCCCCGGCCCGTTCCCGCTCGTCGTCTTCAACCACGGCAAGAACACCGGCGATCTTCACCAGCAGCCGCGCAGCCGGCCGCTCGCGTTCGCGCGTGAATTCGTGCGCCGCGGCTATGCGGTGATCGCGCCGAACCGCCAGGGCTTCGCCGGTTCGGGCGGCGCGTACCAGCAGGAAGGCTGCAACGTCGGCAAGAACGGCCTCGTGCAGGCCGCCGACGTCGACGCGACGGTCCGCTACATGTCGCGTCAGTCGTACATCGATGCGTCGCGCATCGTCGTCGCGGGCACGTCGCACGGCGGCCTCGTGTCGGTCGCATACGGTACCGAGGCGGCGCCCGGCGTGCGCGGCATCATCAACTTCTCTGGCGGGTTGCGCCAGGACCTGTGCGACGGCTGGCAGCGCAATCTCGTCGACGCGTTCGACCAGTACGGCGCGCATACGGCCGTGCGGTCGCTGTGGCTGTACGGCGACAACGATTCGGTGTGGACGCCCGCGCTCGTCGCGCAGATGCACGACGCCTACGTGTCGCACGGCACGCAGGCGCAGTTCATCGATTTCGGCCGCTACAAGGACGACGCGCACCGGCTGATCGTCGATCGCGACGGCGTGCCCGTGTGGTGGCCGGCCGTGCATGCGTTCCTCGCGGAACTGAACCTGCCGACCTCGGTGCGCTATGCGGTCGCGAACCCGCACGAGCCGAATGCGACCGGCTATGCGTCGATCGACGCGGTCGAGGCGGTGCCGTTCCTCGACGCAGCCGGCCGCGAAGGCTATCGCCGCTTCCTGAGCCAGCATCCGAGCCGTGCGTTCGCGGTGTCGGCTGAAGGCGCATGGTCGTGGGCCGAAGGCGGCGACGATCCGATGGCGCTCGCGCTCGACAACTGCTCGAAGCAGGGCGCGGGCGCATGCAAGCTGTATGCGGTCAACGACCGCGTCGTGTGGAACGCGAACGCGACGCAGACGGCCGACAACGGCGACGCCGACGCGCGCGCCTTGGCTTCGCGCTGACGCGCGCGGGTCGCGACGCGCGTCAGGATCGCGTTCTACCCGCGTCTCTTTCCCCTCTTCCGTTTCGTGAGCGCGCGGTCCGCAACGGCGTTCGCATGCCCGTTCCCGCGCTCTTGTGAGTCAGCGGGCTGAGCACCCCGCTCGTAACATCCGCTGAGAGCCTTTGCGGGACTTTTCCCGCCTTTTCCCGCGTTTTCCGAACGCCAGCGGCGCCTGATTCAACGCGCCATTTGCCGGTCGCCGGTCGCCGGTCGCCGGTCGCCGGTCGCCGGTCGCCGGTCGCCGGTCGCCGGTCGCTAGTCGCTAGTCGCTAGTCGCTAGTCGCCATTCGCCGGTCGCATTGCGCCACACTTCGCGCCCCTTTTTCCTTCCCGCCCCGATTTTTCACCCCTCCCGCGCCCGCCCGCCCGACGATTTTTTTCTGTCGGGGGGTGTCACTCGAACGTCGTCATCTGCGGGCATTTCGGGGCATCTGGCGCGTACCGTCCCGAGCACCCCGGATCTGCGCCGAACTCCCGCCCGGCAAGGCTTTGCGGTGTTTGTAACCGGTAGTGCAACGCGCGGCGGAACACGCTAATCTCAGCGCGTTTTCCGTCTGTCGCCGCGCGGTGTCCCGTTCGATACCCGCCGCCGTTTTACTCCCCGGAGTCGCCTTGAGTACGCCAGCCACCGATGACTGGGTCGCGCGCAGCCTGCGCGCGGTCTGGCATCCCTGCACCCAGATGAAGCACCACGAGCGCCTGCCGCTCATTCCCGTCGCGCGCGGCGCGGGCCTGTGGCTGTACGACCGCGACGGCCGCCGTTACTTCGACGCGATCAGCTCGTGGTGGGTGAACCTGTTCGGCCACGCGAACCCGGACATCAACGCGGCGCTGAAGGACCAGCTCGACACGCTCGAGCACGCGATGCTCGCCGGCTGCACGCACGAGCCGGCGATCGAGCTCGCCGAGCGGCTGCACGCGCTCACCGCGCGCACGCTCGGCCATGCGTTCTTCGCGTCGGACGGCGCGTCGGCGGTCGAGATCGCGCTGAAGATGAGCTTCCACGCGTGGCGCAACCGCGGCCGCGCGGACAAGCGCGAGTTCGTGTGCGTCGCGAACAGCTATCACGGCGAGACCATCGGCGCGCTCGGCGTGACCGACGTCGCGCTGTTCAAGGACGCGTACGACCCGCTGATCCGCAACGCACACGTGGTCGCGTCGCCCGACGCGCGCGGCGCGCTGCCGGGCGAGACGGCCGCCGACGTCGCGGGCCGCGCGCTCGACGACGTGCGGCGCCTGTTCGCCGAACGCGCCGACCGGATCGCCGCGCTGATCGTCGAGCCGCTCGTGCAATGCGCGGCCGGCATGGCGATGCACGATCCGTCGTACGTGCGCGGGCTGCGCGCGCTGTGCGACGAATTCGGCGTGCACCTGATCGCCGACGAGATCGCGGTCGGCTGCGGCCGCACCGGCACCTTCTTCGCGTGCGAGCAGGCCGGCGTGTGGCCCGATTTCCTGTGCCTGTCGAAAGGCATCAGCGGCGGCTACCTGCCGCTGTCGCTCGTGCTCACGCGCGACGACGTGTTCGCGGCGTTCTACGACGACGACACCACGCGCGGCTTCCTGCATTCGCATTCGTACACCGGCAACCCGCTCGCGTGCCGCGCGGCCGTCGCGACGCTCGACCTGTTCGCGCGCGACGACGTGCTCGCCGCCAACGCGCGCAAGTCGGCCGCGATGCGCGCCGCGCTCGCGCCGCTCGGCGCGCACCCGCAGGTGCGTCACCTGCGCGAGCGCGGCACATTGTTCGCGTTCGACGTCGCGCTCGACGGCGACGCGGCACGCGGCTTCTCGCGACGCTTCTTCGAGCGCGCGCTCGAACGCGAACTGCTGCTGCGCCCGATCGGCACGACCGTGTACCTGATGCCGCCGTACGTGATGAGCGACGACGACATCGCGTGGCTCGCGCAACGCACGCGCGACACGCTCGACGCGACACTCGCGGAGGCGGCGCGATGAAACAGCCGTCGCAGAAAACGACCGCGCCGCTGCTCGACACGCTGCAGCGCGGCCTCGCCGAACTCGATACGCAGGGCCTGCGCCGCGTGCGCCGCACCGCCGACACCGCGTGCGACGCACACATGCGCGTCGACGGCCGCGACATCGTCGGCTTCGCGAGCAACGACTATCTCGGCCTCGCCGCGCATCCGGCGCTCGTCGCCGCGTTCGCGGAAGGCGCGCGGCGCTATGGCTCCGGGAGCGGCGGCTCGCATCTGCTCGGCGGCCATTCGCGCGCGCACGCGACGCTCGAGGACGAACTCGCCGGCTTCGCGGGCGGCTTCTCCGATGCGCCGCGCGCGCTGTACTTCAGCACCGGCTACATGGCGAACCTCGCCGCGATGACGGCCCTCACCGGCAAACACGCGACGATCTTCTCCGACGCGCTGAACCACGCGTCGCTGATCGACGGGATCCGGCTGTCGCGCGCGAACGTGCAGGTCTATCCGCATGCGGACATGGCGGCGCTCGCCGCGCTGCTCGATGCGTCGGAGGCCGAAACGAAGCTGATCGTCAGCGATACGGTGTTCAGCATGGACGGTGACCTCGCGCCGCTCGCCGAACTCGTCGCGCTGGCCGAACGCCACGGCGCGTGGCTCGTCGTCGACGACGCGCACGGCTTCGGCGTGCTCGGCCCGCAGGGCCGCGGCGCGCTCGCGGCCGCCGCGCTGCGCTCGCCGAACCTCGTGTACGTCGGCACGCTCGGCAAGGCCGCCGGCGTCGCGGGCGCGTTCGTCATCGCGCACGAGACCGTGATCGAATGGATGATCCAGCGCGCGCGCAGCTACATCTTCACGACGGCGGCGCCGCCCGCGGTCGCGCATGCGGTATCGGCAAGCCTGAAGGTGATCGCCGGCGACGAAGGCGATGCGCGACGCGCGCACCTCGCCGCGCTGATCGAGCGCACGCGCGCGCTGCTGCGCATGACACGCTGGCAGCCGGTCGACTCGCACACGGCCGTGCAGCCGCTCGTGATCGGCAGCAACGACGCGACGCTCGCGGCGATGCGCTCGCTCGACGCGCACGGCCTGTGGGTGCCCGCGATCCGGCCCCCGACGGTGCCCGCCGGCACGTCGCGCCTGCGCATCTCGCTGTCGGCCGCGCATTCGTTCGACGATCTCGCGCGGCTGGAAACCGCACTCATCGAAGCCAGCGAGCAAACCGCATGAACGCACCGCTTTCCGTTTTCGTCACCGGCACCGACACCGAGATCGGCAAGACCTTCGTGTCGGCCGCGATGCTGCACGGCTTCGCACGTCACGGCCTGCGCGCGGCCGCGCTGAAGCCCGTCGCGGCCGGCGCGTATGAACGCGACGGCGTCTGGCGCAACGAGGACGCCGACCAGCTCGACGCGGCCGCGAACGTCGTGCTGCCGCCCGAGCTGCGCACGCCGTTCCTGCTGAAGGCGCCGGCCGCCCCGCACATCGTCGCCGCGCAGGAAGGCGTGACGATCGACCTCGACACGATCGTCGCGAGCCACCGCGAGGCGCTGACGCGCGCGGACGTCGTCGTCGTCGAAGGCGTCGGCGGCTTCCGCGTGCCGCTGAACGACACGCAGGACACGGCCGATCTCGCGGTCGCGCTCGGCCTGCCGGTCGTGCTCGTGGTCGGCATGCGGCTCGGCTGCATCAGCCACGCGCTGCTGACGGCCGACGCGATTCGCCAGCGCGGCCTCACGCTCGCCGGCTGGGTCGCGAACCACGTCGACCCGGCCATGCCGTACGCCGACGAGAACGTCGCGACGATCCGCGACTGGCTCGCGCGCGAACATCGCGCGCCGCTGCTTGGCCGCATCGCGCACTTGGCGCCGGCCGCCCCCGAATCCGCCGCGGCGATGCTCGACATCGCCGCGCTCGTCGACACGCTGCGCCGCGCGCAGCATTGACGCCCCGATCCCCGCATTCACGACAGGAAAACCACCATGACCCAAGCCCAGACCGCCGCCGTGCAACCCGACGCGATCCCCGTGGCCGCCCCGACGTCGCAGCGCTGGCGCGTCGCCGACGTCGTCGCGCTGTTCGAGCTGCCGTTCAACGACCTGATGTTCCGCGCGCAGCAGGTGCATCGCGAGCACTTCGACGCGAACGCGGTGCAGCTGTCGACGCTGCTGTCGATCAAGACGGGCGGTTGCGAGGAGGATTGCGGCTACTGCTCGCAGTCGTCGCACCACGAGACGGGCCTGAAGGCCGAGAAGCTGATGGACGTCGACGCGGTGCTCGACGCCGCACGCGCGGCCAAGGCGAACGGCGCGAGCCGCTTCTGCATGGGCGCCGCATGGCGCAACCCGAAGGAGCGCCACATGCCTGCGCTGACCGAGATGGTGCGCGGCGTGAAGGAACTGGGCCTCGAGACCTGCATGACGCTCGGCATGCTGGAGGACGAGCAAGCCAAGGAACTCGCCGACGCGGGCCTCGATTACTACAACCACAATCTCGACACGTCGCCGGAGTTCTACGGCCAGGTGATCTCGACGCGCACCTACCAGGATCGTCTCGACACGCTCGACCGCGTGCGCGACGCGGGCATCAACGTGTGCTGCGGCGGCATCATCGGGATGGGCGAATCGCGCCGCGAACGCGCGGGCCTGATCTCGCAGCTCGCGAACCTGAACCCGTATCCGGAGTCGGTGCCGATCAACAACCTCGTCGCGATCGAGGGCACGCCGCTCGAAGGCACCGCACCGCTCGACCCGTTCGAGTTCGTGCGCACGATCGCGGTCGCGCGCATCACGATGCCGAAGGCCGTCGTGCGGCTGTCGGCCGGCCGCGAGCAGCTCGACGACGCGATGCAGGCGATGTGCTTCCTCGCGGGCGCGAACTCGATGTTCTACGGCGACCAGCTGCTGACCACGAGCAACCCGCAGACGCAGCGCGACCGCGCGCTGTTCGAGCGCCTCGGCATCCGCGCGAGCCAGGCCGACGCGCTGGCGGAGAACGCGTAAGCGCCGGCCTCGCGTCGTTCTGCGAAGGTTGCAGACGAAAAAACCGGGGCATGCCCCGGTTTTTTTTCGTCCGATCGTCTGCGCCGGGCCGGCCTGCGCGTCGCGCATCGCGGTCTTGCCCGCGCGCCGGATCGAAGCGTCGAGCCCGATCGTCAGCGTGCGCGTCGGCGCGACTTCCGCCTGCGCGTCACACGTGTGCGGCCGCGCCGTCGAGCGCCGCGCGCACGCGCGCGACGCGCTGTTCGTCGACCGGCGCCAGCACCTCGCCGCGCGGCCGCACGCCCGAGCCGAAGTGCACCGCGCGCACGCCGGTCGCGCGAACGAAATCGCCGACCGCGTCGATCGTGAGGCCCGAGCCGGCCAGCACCGTGCAGGTCGAGCCTGCCGCCTGGCGCACCAGCCGCGTGATCGTCGCGACCGCGTCGAGCACCGACGGATGGCCGCCCGAGGTCAGCACCGACGTGACCGCCGGCACGCGCAGCAGCGCGTCGAACGCGGCATTGAGGTCGCGCGACACGTCGAACGCGCGATGGAACGTCAGGTCGCGCCCGTCCGCGGCCGCCGCGATGCGCTGGAGCGCATCGAGATCGACGTCGCCGCGCGCATCGAGCGCGCCGAACACGACGCCGTTCGCACCAGCCGCGACGGCCGCGCGCACGTCGCGCTCGATCACGCGCAGGTCGTCGGCTTCGTAGATGAACGCGCGGCTGTGCGGGCGCACGATCACGTTCACCGGGATCGCCACGGCGGCCACGACGGCCTCGATCAGGCCGACGCTCGGCGTGAGCCCGCCTTCGCTGATCGCGGTCACGAGTTCGAGCCGGTCGGCGCCCGCGCGGGCAGCGGCCTTCGCGTCGCCGACGGTGGTGGCGATCACTTCGAGGAGAACGGAGGAAGCGGCGGTGCGGTTCATCGGCGGCTCGCGAATCGTCAGGACAATTCGCGCATCCTAGCCGAGCGGCATGAACCGCGCCAGCGCGACGCCGTCGCTATGCGCCGCCCGCTTCCTCGTCGATCCAGTCGATATCGCCGCACAGCACGTGCTGCGCATCGCCGATGCGCACCGCCACCGACAGCGTCACGCACGGCTGCGCCTCGTTGATCGACAGGTACGGGCGCGTCACCTGCACGCGTCCGGGCTCGGCGATCGCCGTGCGGAAATACGGCCGGCGCAGCCAGTTCGCACCCTGCGCATCCGACAGCGGCGAGAAGCGCGCCTCGGCGAGCGCGCGGTCCGCGCGCAGCACGACGTTGCGGCCGGCCTGCCGGCCGCGCGCGTCGAGCAGGAAGCAGCGCGCGGCATCGTCGAGCGCGAGGAAGTTCCAGCACACCTCGTCGAGCGGCTCGCCGGCCGCCACCCGCTCGGCCGCGCGCTCGAACGCGCGCAGGTATGGCGCGAGCCGCTGCGCGTCGCGCCGCTCGCGCGCTTCGGTCTGCTGGCGAAAGCGCTCGGTCAGCTCGCCGATGCAACCGGTCGCGGCCGCGCTGTCAGGTAGCCCGGGGGCCGGGCGGCCGAAGAAATAGCCCTGCACGAAATCGGCCTCGCACGACAGCGCGATCTGCGCGTCGTGCTCGGTCTCGATCCCCTCGACGAGCACCAGCTTGCCGGCCTCGTGCAGCAGCGTGACGAGCCCGTGCAGGATCGCGGTGAGCCCCGTGCGGTGCGCCGCGTGGGACAGCATGATCCGGTCGAGCTTCACGATGTCCGGGTTCAGCTGCCAGATCCGCTCGAGGTTCGAGTGACCGGCGCCGAAATCGTCGAGCGCGATCAGGAAACCCTGCGCGCGGAATTCGCGCACGGCCTCGGCGAGCCGCTCGACGTCTTCCGCGCGCTGTTCGAGCACTTCGAGCACGACGCGGCGCGGCGGCATGCCGATCCGCTTCAGGTTCGCGAACAGCGCGGCGGCCTGGAACGGGTCGGTCAGCACGCCCGGATGCACGTTGAGGAACAGCCACTCGCGCTCGGCGCCGAGCAGCGCGAAGTTCTCGAGATGCAGCGCCTGCGCGAGCCGGTCGAGCTGCAGCAACTCGCCCTGGCGCGCGGCCTCGCCGAACACGTCGAGCGGCGACACCGCGCGGTCGAGCGCATCATGCGCGCGCAGCAGCGCCTCGTAGCCCACCGCGCGCTGGTGCGACAGGCTGAAGATCGGCTGGAACACGGTCGTGAGCGACAGGTCGTGATGCTGCGTCGCCAGGCGCTCGAGGCCGGAGCTCATCTCCCGCTCGAAACGATACGGCGATGCGGTGGCCGGACGCTCCTGTTGCGCGATCGTCATGGCGCCCTCCTGGTGATGCAGCCGAACGCGGCGGTTGGTTGAGACGGCGCGCGCAATGTCATGGTGGAATCCTCGGTTGTCCGGCCGGTGCCGGACGGTAGGCAAGCATCAAGCAAGGTCCGTGCAAGGGCCGAACACGCGCGCCGCGCCTGCGTGCGGCGCCGCCGCACCAGCATGGCGCAGGCCGGATGCACCGTTCACGTGCATGCGCACCGGCGCACTCGAACGCACCCGCCGCGTCGTCACGCTAAACTCCGTACGGTCGTTTCATTCTCCGCAATCGCCGTCTCGATGGAAATCGTCTTCACAGTCCTGATCCTGCTGCTGACCGTCGCGCTGTCCGGCGCGGTCACACGCATCCTGCCGTTGCAGCTTCCGCTGCCGCTGATGCAGATCGCGTTCGGCGCGATGCTCGCGTGGCCGAAGCTGAACCTGCACGTCACGTTCGATCCCGAAATCTTCATGCTGCTGTTCATTCCGCCGCTGCTGTTCGCGGACGGCTGGCGGATTCCGAAACGCGAGCTGTACCTGCAGCGCCGCGCGATCCTGATGCTCGCGTTCGGGCTCGTGTTCATGACGGTACTCGCAGTCGGCTACTTCGCGCACTGGCTGATACCCGAGTTGCCGCTGCCGATCGCGTTCGCGCTCGCGGCCGTGCTGTCGCCCACCGACGCGGTCGCGCTGTCGGGCATCGCCGGCAAGGGACGGATCCCGCCGCAACTGATGCACATCCTCGAAGGCGAGGCGCTGATGAACGACGCGTCGGGCTTGGTCGCGCTGAAGTTCGCGGTCGCGGCCGCGCTCACCGGCATGTTCTCGCTGCGCGATGCGTCGATCACGTTCGTGATCGTCGCCGCCGGCGGGCTCGCGACGGGCGCGCTCGTGTCGTGGGGGTTCAGCGCGCTGTCGACGCGCTTCCTGAACGCCGAGCAGGAAGGCGATCCGGCCCCCGGCATCGTGATGACGCTGCTCGTGCCGTTCGCCGCCTATCTGTTCGCCGAGCATCTCGACCTGTCGGGCGTGCTCGCGGCCGTGTCGGCGGGGATGATGATGAACTACACGAGCTTCTCCCGCAAAAGCACCGTCGCGTCGCGCGTGCGGGCCGAAAGCACGTGGGCGATGATCGAGTTCGTGTTCAACGGCATGGTGTTCATCATGCTCGGGCTGCAGTTGCCGCACATCATCGGCCGCGCGCTCGTCGACGCGCACCACACGAGCGACGCGCTCGTCGGCCGGATGATCTTCAACGTGTGCGCGATGATGATCGCGCTGTATGCGATCCGCTTCCTGTGGGTCTGGCTGCTGCGCTGGATCGCGAGCCGCCGCGCCGCGCGCCACGGCCTCGCGGGCACGATGGCCGGCGTGCGCACGATCGCGGTGATGACGGTCGGCGGCGTGCGCGGCGCGGTCACGCTCGCGGGCGTGCTGTCGATCCCCGTCGCGCTGTCCGACGGCGCGCCGCTGCCCGGGCGCGACACCGCGATCTTCGTCGCATCGGCGGTGATTCTCGGTTCGCTGATCGTCGCGGTGATCGGCCTGCCGCTGCTGCTGCGCGGCGTGCGCTCGACGCGCAACCCGCTCGCCGACGAGGAGCGCACCGCGCGCGCGGCCGCCGCGCAGGCCGCGATCCGCGCGATCGACTCGTCGCACGACGCGATCTCGGCCGATCTCGACGAATCGGGCGCCGCGCGCTGCGCGGACATCTCGGCGCGCGTGATGGACCAGTACCGCCGCCGCCTCGCCGCGCTCGCCGACGACGGCCCGACCCCGCGCGCGCAAGCCAAGCAGGCGGAGACGATGGAACTGCAGATGCGGATCGCGGCGGTGCGCGCGGAACGTTCGGTGCTGTACCGGATGCGCAGCGAAAGCAGGATTTCCGACGAGACGCTGACGAAGCTGATCCGCGAGATCGACCTGTCGGAAACGGCACTGTCGACGCGCAAGAAAGGACTCGTCTGAGCGGCTGCGCCGCGGTGCGATTGCACGGCCGCTCAAAAAAAACGGCGACGCACGAGCGTCGCCGTTTTCACATCCGCCCGCCGCGGCGTTACTTCGCGACGACGACCGGAATCCCCTTCAGCATTCCCGCGCCCTTCATCTCATCGAGCACGTGCTGCACTGCCGCACTCGTCGCCGCGTCGATGCCGAGCTGCAGCGCGAGCTCGCGCTCCGCACGCTTCACGCCCGCGAGGTTGCGCACCTTCACGTGACCGAAGCCGCGCACGCGGGCATGCAGATCGGCCAGTTGCGCGACCTGCGCCGCATTGCCGGCGGTCACCGCGGCGAGCGCGCGCGTGAGCGTGGTTTCGTAGTCGTCCGCGAGCGCGCGCTCCATCCTGCGCTCGGCCGTGCGGCCGAACGGATCGAGCCACGTGCCGCGCAGGCTGCGCACGCGCGCGAGCGTGCCGAGCACCGGCCACATCCACTGGCCGAACACGCGCTTCTTCGGCACGCTGCCGTCGCGGCCGGCCTTCGCGACCGTCGGCGGCGCCAGATTGAACTTCACGCGATAGTCCTGCCCCGGCACGCCTTCGAACTGCGCTTCGAGCGCCGTGCGGAACGCGCCGTCCGCATACAGCCGGGCAACCTCGTATTCGTCCTTCACCGCGAGCAGCCGGTAGAACGTCGTCGCGACCGCACGCGTCAGCGCATCGTCGCCCTTCGCGCGCGCCGCGTTCACCAGTGCGCGGTAGCGCTCGACGTAACGCACGCCGCCGTAGGCGTCGAGGCGCGCTTCGCGATCGGCGATCAGCTCGGCGAGCGTCTCCGGCGCGGCGTGCACGGCCACCGCGTGACGCGCGTTCCACAATGCGTCGAGGCCCGCCGCGTCGCCGGCCGCCATCCGGCCGATCGCGAACGCGAGCTTGTTCATCGGCACCGCGACGTTGTTCAGCTCGATCGCGCGCATCATCGCGGCGAGCGACACCGGCACGAGGCCAAGCTGCCACGCGTAGCCGAGCATCAGGATGTTCGCGCCGATCGAGTCACCGAGGAATTTCGCGGCGAGCGCCTGCGCGTCGCAGCTCGACAGGTAGCCGTCGCCGGCCGCGTGATGCATTTTTTCGAGCAGCGCATCCGCGTGCAGGTTCGCGTCGGGGTTCTGCACGAACGACGCGTTCGGAATCCGGTGCGTGTTGACCACGATCCGCGTGCGCTCGTGGCGCACCGTCTGCAGCGCCTCGGCGCTCGCGCCGACGACCATGTCGCACGCGAGCAGCACGTCGGCCTGCTGCGTGTCGATGCGCACCTGGTTCAGCCACCGGTCGCTCGACGCGATCCGCACGAACGACAGCACCGAGCCGCCCTTCTGCGCGAAGCCCATGAAGTCGAGCACCGACGCGCTCTTGCCTTCGAGGTGCGCGGCCATGCTGATCAGCGCGCCGACCGTCACGACGCCCGTGCCGCCCACGCCCGTGACCAGCATGTCGTACGGCGCCGCGTCGAGATGGGTCGCGGGCACCGGCAGCGCGTCGACGCGCACGGCGAGCGCGGCTTCGTCGAACGCCGCGCCCGCGGCCTTCTTCAGCGCCGCGCCTTCGACCGTCACGAAGCTCGGGCAGAAGCCGTTCACGCACGAGTAGTCCTTGTTGCACGACGACTGGTCGATGCGGCGCTTGCGGCCGAGCGGCGTCTCGAGCGGTTCGACCGACAGGCAGTTCGACTGCACGCCGCAGTCGCCGCAGCCTTCGCATACCGCGTCGTTGATGAACAGCCGCTTGTCCGGGTCGGGGAATTCGCCCTTCTTGCGGCGGCGGCGCTTCTCGGCCGCGCAGGTCTGGTCGTAGATCAGCACGGTGACGCCCGGCGTCTCGCGCAGCTCGCGCTGCACCGCGTCGAGTTCGCTGCGGTGATGGAACGTCGTGCCCTTCGGGAACAGCCCGTGATGACCGTCGTACTTCTCCGGTTCGTCGGACACCACGACGAAGCGCGACACGCCTTCCGCCTCGACCTGCCGCGCGATCTGCGGCACCGAGATGCTGCCGTCGACCGGCTGGCCGCCCGTCATCGCGACCGCGTCGTTGTAGAGGATCTTGTACGTGATGTTCGCTTTCGCGGCGACCGCCTGGCGGATCGCGAGAATGCCCGAATGGAAGTAGGTGCCGTCGCCGAGGTTCTGGAACACGTGCTTCGTGTTGGTGAACATCGCGTGCGCGGCCCAGTCGACGCCCTCGCCGCCCATCTGGATCAGGCCCGTCGTGTCGCGCTCCATCCACGACGCCATGAAGTGGCAGCCGATGCCGGCCTGCGCGATCGAGCCTTCCGGCACCTTCGTCGACGTGTTGTGCGGGCAGCCCGAGCAGAAGTACGGCGTGCGCTTCACCGCGTCCGCCTCGTTCGACAGTATCTGCGGCGCGACGAGATCGACGACGCGCTCGCGCCGGTCGAGCGCCGGCTTGTGCCGCGCGAGCCAGGTGGCGAACACCGGCAGGATCCGCGACGGGCGCAGCTCGCCGAGCTCGGACAGCAGGCACGCGCCTTCGGCGTCGTGCTTGCCGAGCACGCGCGGGCGCGCACCGTCCGCGCGGTTGTACAGGTAGTCCTTGATCTGCTGCTCGATCACCGGGCCCTTCTCTTCGATGACGAGCACTTCCGACAGTCCGTCGACGAAGGTTTCGATCCGTGTCATTTCGAGCGGATACGACAGGCCGACCTTGTAGATCCGCACGCCGGCCGCTTCCAGGTCGGCGACGGTGAGGTCGAGCCGGCGCAGCGCCTCCATCAGGTCGAGGTGCGCCTTGCCGCACGTGACGATGCCGACGTTCGCGTGCGCGCTCGACGCGATCCATTTGTCGATGCTGTTGGTGCGCGCGAAGTGGCGCACCGCGTCGAGCTTCGCGGCGAGGCGCGCTTCGATCGTGAGGCTCGGCAGGTCGGGCCAGCGGTTGTGCAGGCCGCCCGCCGGCGGTGTGAAGCCCGCCGGCGCCGGCCATTGCGTCTGCAGCGCGTCGAGATCGACGGTCGAGCCCGACTCGACGGTTTCCGAGATCGCCTTGAAGCCGACCCATGCGCCCGAGTAGCGCGACAGCGCCCAGCCGTACAGGCCGAACTCCAGCATGTCGGCGATGTTCGACGGGTTCACGACCGGCATGTGCCACGCGATCATCGCGAAGTCGCTCTGGTGCGGCATCGACGACGACACGCAGCCATGGTCGTCGCCGGCCACCACCAGCACGCCGCCGTGCGGCGACGAACCGTATGCGTTGCCGTGCTTCAGCGCGTCGCCGGCGCGGTCGACGCCGGGGCCCTTGCCGTACCACATCGCGTACACGCCATCGACGGTGCGCTCCGGGTCCGCCTCGACGCGCTGCGTGCCGAGCACGGCGGTGCCGCCGAGTTCCTCGTTGATCGCGGGCAGGAAGCGCACGCCGCTGCCGTCGAGCAGTTTCTTCGCCTTCCACAGCTGCTGGTCGACCATCCCGAGCGGCGAGCCGCGGTAGCCGCTGACGAAGCCGGCCGTGTTCAGGCCCTGCGCGGTATCGGCTGCGCGCTGCATCAGCAGCAGGCGGACCAGCGCCTGCGTGCCGGTCAGGAAGATCCGGCCGCGCGTGGCGGTCAGGTTGTCGGTCAGGCGGTAGTCGGATAGAGCGGGCGTGCCGTCGACGGGCAGGCGGGCGGTCATGGGGATGTCTCCTGATTGTGTGTTCTGGGCCGCGCACGGGGCGTCGGGCGACGCCGGCCGGGGCTGCGGCTGGATGGCTCTATTTTTTCGCGGGGAGACGAGAAAGTTTTTTCTCATCTTGCTCGGATGACGCCGGAGCGAGAAAAACTGCGCAGGTTTCGGTCGGAAATCGAGAGATTTTTCGCGCGGGGTGGCGGGCGGCTGTTCGGGGCGTGTCGGGGTGGGCAGGCGGGTTGCCTCGAAAAGGCCGGAATGCGCGGGAGGCGGGCCGCGGGCGCGGCGGCGGGCGCTCGCAGGCCGTGCGGCAAGGGCTCGGGGGGCGGAACGGGCGAGCCCTCACCCATCGAATGCACAGCGTTCGGATTGATCGCGGGTGCGGGATGTCCACAATGCCGGGGCTGCGTTTCGGGCTGGCCCGCGCGCTCACCATTCGGTTGCACAGGGTTTCGAGTCGCGCCGGAGGCCGGATGTCCACACCTCGATCGGTCCGCGGTTCGAGCGGATGCCGACGCTCACCGTCGAAATTCACAGCGCGGCGAGTCGATGTTGGCGGAAGATATCCACACCGTCGGATTCCTGCGCCGACGACGCGGCGTTCGACCTCACCTGTGGGATGCACAGGTTTGCGAGTCGATTCGGCAGCGCGATATCCACACCGCCGTCCGCCCTCGCGACGTTTCGGAGCGTCCGGGCGACGCGGGACAGCGCGCTTCAGTGTGGATGGGCCCGCCTCCGCAAGCGCCCGCACGGCCTTGGCGTTCGTCGGCGCATGCAGTCGCGTCGCCGGACGAGGTGCCGGCACGGGTTTGGATATCGCCCACACCAGGCGCTGAAATTCCAGTGAATTTCGATGATGAGCATCGGCACGCAATCGAACAAGGATGCCGATCCGGGTGTGGACAGCCCAACCCGCGACGACTCGAAACGCTGTGCATTTCGACGGTGAGCGCCGGCACCCGATCAAACGCGAGCGCCGATCCGGATGCGAACAGCCCGCCACACGACAACGCCAAACGCCGTGATTTGCAACGGTGAGTGACTGCACGGCGATTGAACGAGGGTGCCGATTCAGGTGTGGATAGTTCGATCCGCGACCACTCGAGACGCTGTGACTTGCAACAGTGAGCGACGGCACGGCAGTCGAACGAGGGCGCCGATTCGGGTGTGGATAGCTCGATCCGCGACCACTCGGAACACTGTGAAATTCAACGGTGAGCGAAGGCACGGTATCGCACGAAAGCGCCGATTCAGGCGTGACCGGCAGCACCTGCAACCACGCCGAGGCCCACGCATCCGCAGTCGCACCGACGCGGCAGAGCAGCACGCGCGCGCCCTCTCCACCGAAAGACACAGCACGTCGACTGCTTTCGGCGATCGGATATCCACATCGCGGCAAGCACGCGAATGGCACGCGCGATCACGCGTGCGGTTAGAATGCGCGACCCCGAAGCCGCGTCGAAGATCGGGAACGGGCACGCAAGGCGACACCTGGCCTGTCCGGGTACCGACGCTCACCATTGAAATACACAGCGCTTCGAGTGAATTCCACGGCAGGATATCCACACCGCGATGCGTGCGCGGCTCTATCTCCGATCCGCACTCGCCGTTAGAATGCGCGGCGCTCCGGATTTCGCGCGACGCCCGGAAGTCCGCACCAGGCAAGTCTCACGCGCGATCGGTCGGCGGCGCTCACCGGTCAAAGGCACAGCATTTTTCTTCGTCGCGATTCCCGGTTGTCCACACCCTGCATCGCGCATCCGGCCGCATCCGGTCGCACTCACCGGTGAAATGCACAGTCTGCCGAGTGGTTTCGAGGCCGGGATATCCACAACCGACGCGGCGAAAAAATTCATCGCGGGCGCTGCGGCAACGTCGGTTCACGCACCTGCCCGCGATCGGCGCCGGATGCCGGAAAGCCCCGCAAATTCGGCCTCCGGACGCACGCTCACCGTTCGAATCCACAGCATTTCGAGTGGGCGGAAACCCGGTTGTCCACATCCGCGCCGAAGCGGACGGCGCCCGCAAGCGCGGTCATTCGGCAATCGAACGGATGATCCGCGCCGGGTTTCCGCCAACCAGCGTATTCGGCGGAACGTCGCGCGTCACGACGGCACCCGCGCCGACAACCGAGTTCTCGCCGACCGTCACGCCGCCGATGATCGTCGCACCCGCGCCGATCCACACGTTGCTCCCGATCACGATCGGCCGGGCGACGACGGCGTCGCGCCGGCGGGACGGCTCGACCGGATGGCCCGACGTGATGAGACTGACGTTCGGCCCGATCATCACGTCGTCGCCGATGTCGAGGCCGCCGAGGTCATAGAACGTGCAGTTCTGGTTGATGAACACGTTGCGGCCGATCCGCGTATCGGCGCCGCCCGTCGCATAAAACGGCGGGATCAGCAGAAAACCGTCGTCCATCGCCCTTCCGATCAGTTCTCCGAACAATGTCCGGACGTCGTGCGCATCGTCGAACGTCAGACGGTTGAGCCGCGCGGTGATCGCCATCGTCCGCCCGAGCTCGGCGCGCATCGCGGCCGATTCCGGCGTGCGCCGGGGAATGATCGTGGTGCGATCGTCGTTCGCCATTCGTTGCCGTTCTCCGTGCGCGATCGAACCGGCAACGCCGCGCATCACGCAGCGCCTGACTCGTCGAATACGATCGCATCGCCTTGAATTCAGTCAGTCGGTCGACCCGCGCAGGGTCACCCGGTTTCCTCGTTTCGCGCCCCGCCGACGGCCATCGACCGGACTCGTGCGGGCAGCGCCGACGCTACTGCAAAGCCAGCGGAACAGCAGGGTCGTGACCGCTGCAGCCGAGCTGCGCATACGTCAATCTCAAACTAGTTGTTTCATGACTAGTTAATTCATGAACTTCCGCCATACCAGGCTTTGCGGGAAATTCCCTACCCGCCCGCATCCGCCCGGACACATACGACACGCGCCCGCGCCAGGCTCCGCCATTCTCGCCGTCCGCCCCTGTCCGAACCTCTCCCGCTCGGGTACGCTTGAGCATCCACCGACCCGACACGCACACCCATACGCGGAGGCGCGATGAAGCTCTACTACTGGCCGAAGACCCGGGCATTCCGGGCGCTGTGGATGCTGGAGGAAATCGGCGCCGTCTACGAGCTCGTGCCGATCGACTTGCGATCGCACGAACAGGGTAGCGACGCGTTCGTCCAGGTCAATCCGATGGCCAAGCTGCCCGCGCTCGACGACGGCAGCGAACCGTTCGCCGAATCCGGCGCCGTGCTGCTCTATCTCGCCGATCGCTGTCCGGGCGCCGGGCTCGGCATTGCACCGGACGATCCGCTGCGCGGCCGCTTCCTGCAGTGGATGTTCTTCACGCCCACCTGCCTCGAGCCGGCGATGGCCGAGAAATTCACCGGCGCGTCGGGCAATCCGGTCGCCTTCGGCTGGGGCAACATCACGCGCGTGCAGCGTGCGCTCGCGCAAACGCTCGCCCACAGCCGCTGGCTCGTCGGCGATCATTTCACCGCGGCCGACCTGCTGCTCGCCAGCACGCTGAAGATCGCGTTCGACGCGCACCTGCTGCCGCACGAAGGCGTGCTCGGCGACTACGTCGCGCGCGCCGAGGATCGCGACGGCCATCGCCGCGCGATCGCGGTCGAACAGCGCGAAGCGGCGCGCCTGCTGCATGCGTGACGCGTGAACGGCGCGGCCTTCCGGCGCGGCAGCCGCGCCCGGAGGCCGGCGCCCGCTCGCGCCGCGCACGGCCGTCATGCAGCCGGCCCGGGCGTCTGCGCGGCCGTGCCGGCCTCGACCACCACGCCCGGCGAGCCGCGCTCGTCCGTATCGGTGTCGACCGGCACGACTTCGTGAAAATGCGTGTAGTCGATGTGCGTGATGCCGCCTTCGTCGTGCATCAGGTCGACATAGCGATGACGCCAGCGGATCTCCGCATGCGTCCATGAGTAGCGCGCCTGCATGACTTGCGCGGTCGTCTCGTCGGAGCCCTCGATCGTGATCAGCAGCGACGCGTCGCGCGCGGCGAGCGACTCGGCCGTCTCGCCGAACAGCGGGCTCGTTTCGTCGATCACGTGCATCAGGTTCCAGCCGAGCAGGAAGATCGGATGCTCGTTGCGCACGAGCGGCAAGTCGTGGATCTTGCGCAGCATATAACCCTCGTGCGTGCCTTCGACGCGCATCAGCCGCAGTTTCGCCTGCGCTTCGGCGATCACGTTCTGGCGCGCATTCGCGGCGCGCACCATCAGCGTCATCCGCCCGTTCAGCGGACGCACGATCGCGTAACGCGCGAACAGGATCTTCGCCTGCGGCCGCGAGAAGCGCGCGAACACGAGGCCGGTCGCGAGCGCGATGCCCGACATCCCGATGAAGATCTCGAAGGTCGAGACGACGTGCGCGTAGACGGTCTGCGGATGCATGTCGCCATAACCGACCGTCGCGAGTGTCTCGACGCTGAAGAAGAACGCGCCGGCGAACCCGGCCGGCGACTGGTTCGCGATCGGCGCGTGGCCGAGCAGGTAGAGCGTCGCGAAGCCGCCGTTGAGCAGCAGAAACAGCACCGCGAGCGACAGGAAGAATACGGGCCAGCTCACCGTCAGCGCGCGGTGATAGAGGTCGCGCCAGCCGAGCGGCGGCATCCCGTACGCGATCACGGGGCGGGTGCCCGACCAGATCTTGCGGCCGCGGCCGCGGGAGGCTGGGGAGGACGAATCGACGTTCATCGCGCGAGGGCCTGGAGCAAGGAGGCGATGAGCGTAGCACGCGCGGGCGGCGGCCGGGAATGCGCAGCGATGCGGAGCGGGCCTTGCGCGTGCGGCGCGAAAAAAAGCCGGCCGCATGGGCGGCCGGCTTCGCGGTCGTTCGGCGTGCTCGCGGCGCGGCCTGGGGCTTGCGGCCTGCCGCCTGCCGCCGAACTTACTTGCGGTCGACGATCACGCGGTCGAACGTGCCGCCGTCGGCGAAGTGGGTCTTCTGCGCATTCGCCCAGCTGCCGAAAACCTGCTCGACGCTGAACGTCTTCAGCGGCTTGAACTCGGCCGCATGCTTCTTCAGCACGGTCGCGTCGCGCGGGCGCAGATGGTGCTGCGCGATGATCTCCTGCGCCTGCGGCGTGTACAGGTAGTCGAGATACGCCTGCGCGACCTTGCGCGTGCCCTTCTTGTCGACGACCTTGTCGACGACGGCGACGGGCGGCTCCGCGAGGATGCTCGCCGACGGATACACGGCGTCGAATTCCGCCCCCGACGCACCGGTGTCCATCAGCGCGACTTCGTTCTCGAACGTGACGAGCACGTCGCCGATGCCGCGCTGCGTGAAGGTCGTCGTCGCGCCGCGGCCGCCCGAGTCCAGCACCGGCACGTTGCGGAAGATCGCCTTCTCGAAGTCGAGCGCCTGCTGGTCGGTCGCGCCCTTCTGCTTCTGGTAGCCCCACGCGGCGAGGTACGCGTAGCGGCCGTTGCCCGACGTCTTCGGGTTCGCGATGATCACCTGCACGCCCGGCTTCGCGAGATCGCTCCAGTCCTTGATCGCCTTCGGATTGCCCTTGCGCACGAGGAACACCATCGTCGTCGAGTACGGCGAGCTGCCGTCGGGGAAGCGCGCGCGCCAATCCTTCGGCAGCAGCTGGCCGCGCTCGGCGAGCAGGTCGATGTCGTTCGGCTGGTTCATCGTCACGACGTCGGCCTGCAGCCCCTGCAACACCGACAGCGCCTGCGCGCTCGACGCGCCGTGCGACTGCTTGATCGTCACCGTTTCACCCGTCTGCTGCTTGTAGGCGGCGGCGAAGCTCGTGTTGATGTCCTTGTACAGCTCGCGCGTCACGTCGTACGACACGTTCAGGATCGACGTGTCCGCATGCGCGGCCGTGGCCGCCACGACCAGCGCCGCCGCGGCGCCCGTGTGCAGCCAGCGGCCGATCCCCTTGATGCTTGCCATCGTGATATGCCCCGTTTCCAGTGGTGGTGGATATGCGTGACGGCACGCGTACGCGCTGTCATCGAAACGTAAGCGGGCATTCTAACGGCCGGGCGCGACGCACTTTCCAATCTGTCGTGGAAAGCAAATCTCTAATTCTGCTAAGCGGCGCGCGTCGCTCGCGTACGCGCCGGATCCGGTGTTAAGATCGCCGTTCAGCCCCTTTCACGGTTCATCCATGTCCGTTGCCCCGCGTTCGCCGTCGATCCTTGCCGCCATCGCGGCAGGCGCGCCCGCGGCCGGGCTGAAACTGAAAAAACGACACCTCGACTGACGGGGGCGTCGCGTCCCGTCAGGCGAATGCCGGACGGGATGCCCGCAGGTCGTTTCTTTCTCCTTGCTCGCACGCCTCGCTCCGGCACCCCGCCGGCGGAACGGTTCCTTCCCACTCCGTTTCCACCATGAGGCTTTGCATGTACACACGTTTCGAAGGTATCTGGCTGCCGCTCGTCACGCCGTTCCACGACGGCGAGGTCGACCACGGCGCGCTCGCGCGGCTCGCGCGTCACTATGCGGCGGTGGGCGTCGCCGGGTTCGTCGCGGGCGCGACGACCGGTGAAGGCGTGCTGCTCGACGCGCGCGAACAGGACGCCGTGTTCGCGACGCTGCGCGATGCGGTGCCCGACCTGCCGATCGTCGTCGGCCTCACCGCGAGCGCGACGCACTTCGCAGCCGCCCGCGCACGCGAACTCGCCGCGCTGCGGCCCGACGGGCTGCTCGTCACGCCGCCCGTCTACGTTCGGCCGACGCAAGACGGGATCCGCCGCCACATTGAGGCGATCGTCGAGGCGGCCGACCTGCCGGTCCTCGTCTACAACATCCCGTATCGCACCGGCGTGAACGTCGAACTGGAGACGCTGCAGGCGCTCGCGCGCGATCCGCGCGTCGCGGGCATCAAGGAATGCGGCGGGACGCTCGACCGGATGAGCCGTCTCGTGCACGAGACGCCGCTCGCAATTCTCTCCGGCGACGACAACCAGAACTTCGCCGCGCTGTGTGCCGGCGCGCATGGCGCGATCGCCAGCAGCGCGCACGTGCTGCCCGAATGGCACGTGCGCATCCACGCGCTCCTGCGCGACGGCCGGCTCGCCGACGCGCGACGGCTGTCGGTCGCGCTGCAGCCGCTCGTCGCGGCGCTGTTCGCCGAGCCGAATCCGGCGCCGGTGAAGGCGGTGCTGGCTGCGCAGGGGTGGTGCGAGGACGGGCTGCGGTTGCCGTTCGTGCCGGCGAGCGCGGGGTTGCGGGAGAGGCTCGGCAAGCTGTGCGCGGCGCTGGAGGCGTCGGCGCAGGGGGTCGCGGCAGCGTAGGATTTCGCTCCCGAAACTGTTTCAGACCGTCAGAATCCGCGACGCGCCATACTGCGCAAGATGGCCGTCGGCGGTGATGAGCAGCATCGGTTCGGACCAGGCCTGCGCGACCAGCAAGCGGTCGAACGGATCGCGATGGTAGTGGGGCAGATAGCGCACGGCCGCGCCGTGCGCGGCCCGAACCGGCAGCTCCCGATATCGGCTCATCGCAATCGCTTCGACCATCCGGTCCACATCCACGTCCAGCTTTCCCGTCCCGGCCTTGATCGCGACTTCCCAGATGCTCGCGCTGCTGATGAACACCTCGTCGGCTTCGGCAATCAGGTTGCGCGCGCGAGCGCTCAATTTCGGATCATTGGCCCACATCCAGAGAAAGATGTGCGTATCGAATAGCAGCCGCATCACTTTCCTTCGAACGCATCCAGCAAATCATCGGGAAGCGGTGCGTCGAAGTCGTCCGCGATCCATATCTGCCCCTCGAGGAGCCCGTAATGATGAATCGGCTTGAGCGGCACGAGCCGGACCGACTGCTTGCCGTCCTGCATGATCACGACGCGTTCGCCGGCGATCGCGGCATCGAGAAGCCGCTGAAGATCGAGCGCGGCTTCCGGGACAGTGGCAACTTGCATGATGGCCTCCGTTGAGTGATCCACCATTGTCACGACATTCGCCCCGTCCCTCCAATAGGCCGAACGCCCAGCCGGGCGCAGGCGTGTCGATCGCCATCACGCCGCCAGCGCCCCCGCGTCCCCTCGCGTCGCGTCCCGCACCGCCTGCGTGACGATCCGCGCGAGCCGCTCGACGGTCGGCGTCGCCGACGACGTCCGCCGCAGCAGCATCAGCGGCAGGCCCGGCAGTGCCGGCAGCCCGGACGACGCCGCGCCGAGCACACGCACCGACGCGGGCAGCCCGTAGTGCGAGCGCACGGTCAGCCCGAGGCCGGCCGCCGCCGCCGCCCACAGCCCGGCCAGGCTCGGCGTCGTGAACGCAACGCGCCACGGTACGCCCGCACGGTCGAGCGCATCGGTCGCCGCGCCGAAGAAGCGGCACGGCCGGTCGAACACGACGAGCGGCAACGGCTCGCCCGATGCGCGCATCGCACGCAGACGCGCGGCGCCGTCGTCGACCGCATCCGCCGGTCCGTCGGCGTCCGGCACGCCGAAACCGCTCGCGCCGCCCGCCGCGATCCACTGCATCGGCACCTGCGCGATCGCGTCGCTGTCGATGCCCGCGCGCGACACCAGCGCCGCCGACGCCGGGTCGCCCCACACGAGCGCGAGATCGAGCTGGTTCGCGTCGAGCCGCTCGAGCAACTCGGCATTGCGCGCGACGCGCGCCTCGATCCTCACCTTCGGATGCGCACGCGCGAAACGCCCGAGCACGTCGGGCAGGATCGCTTCGCCGAAGTCCTCCTGAAGGCCGACCCGCACCCAGCCGTCGAGATTCACGCCGCGCACGGCCGCGGCCGCTTCGTCGTTCAGCTCGATCATCCGCCGCGCATAGCGCAGCATCGCGTCGCCGGCGTCGGTCAGCGCGAGCCCGCGGCCGGCCTTCACGAACAGCGGCGTGCCGGCCTGTTCCTCGAGCTTGCGGATCTGCGCGCTCACCGCCGACGACGAACGCGCGACGCGATCGGCGGCCTTCGCGAAGCTGCCGAGATCCACACCCGCGACCAGGCTGCGCAGCGCCGCGACGTCGAAGTTCGGCCGGGCCAGCGTGGCGTCGGGTGCCACGAGCGACGCCTCGCCGTGGGCAGGGTCTTGTCCGGACATCTCAATCATCCCGTTTTATCGAACGATTCATCAAAAACTTTCCGATTTTCAGGATGAATGTAGGTCGCCACACTGGCGATGTCAATTTCCACACGGGCCCTGTCGCCATGGATACCTCCTGCCTAGCATCCCCGTCCCCGTCCTTGCCAGCGCGCGACGCGCGCGGCCCGGCCCATCGCTGGCGCGTGCTCGCGGCCGGCGTCGCCGCGAACATGAGCTTTTCCGCCGCCGCGGCGGGCATTCCGACCACCGCCGTGTGGATGCGCTCGGCCTATCACCTCGACAACGGCGCGCTGGGCCTCGTGCTCGGCGCGCTCGGCTTCGGCGTCGCACTGTCCGAACTGCCGTGGGGGATCGCCGCCGACCGCTTCGGCGATCGTCGCGTACTGCTCACCGGCCTCGTCGCGACCGCCGCGATGCTGGCGCTGATGGTGGCCACGATCGTCCCGGCCGCGCACGCGGTGCCGCCGCTCATGCGCGTCGTCGCTGCGATGTGCTGCGTCGGCCTGCTCGGCGGCAGCGTGAACGGCTCGAGCGGACGCGCGGTGATGCGCTGGTTCGGCGAGCGCGAACGCGGGCTCGCGATGAGCATCCGCCAGACGGCCGTGCCGCTCGGCGGCGGCGTCGGCGCGGCGCTGCTGCCGTCGCTCGCGTCGCATGCGGGCTTCGCCGCGGTGTACGGCGCGCTGATGCTGCTGTGTGCCGGATCGGCCGCGCTCACGTGGCGCTGGCTGCACGAACCGCCCGACGCGGCGGCCACCGCGCCCGCCGACGCGAACCGCGCCGTCGGGCACCAATCGCCGGCCGCGCCCGCGCGCAGTCCGCTCGCGAGCGGCCGCGTCTGGCGCATCGTGCTCGGCATCGGCGCGCTGTGTGCACCGCAGTTCGCGGTACTCACGTTCGCGACCGTGTTCCTGCACGATTTCGGCCGGCTCGGCCTCGCCGGCATCAGCGCGGCGATGGTCGCGCTGCAGTTGGGCGCGATGGTGATGCGCGTGTGGAGCGGCCGCCATACCGACCGGCACGGCAACCGGCGTGCGTACCTGCGCGGGTCGGTCTGCGTCGCGTCCGGATCGTTCGCGCTGCTCGCGGCCGCGACCGCCGGCAGCCCGCATGTGCCGCTCGCAGCGATCGTCGCGATCCTCGTGTTCGCCGGCATCTGCGTGTCGGCCTGGCACGGCGTCGCGTACACCGAACTCGCGACGCTCGCGGGCGCGAACCACGCAGGCACCGCCCTCGGGATGGCGAACACGGTCGTCTATCTCGGGCTGTTCGCGACGCCGCTCGCGATTCCGCCGCTGCTCGCCGTCAGCTCGTGGAGCGTGGTGTGGCTCGCCACCGCGCTGATCGCGGCGGCAACGTACCCGTTGTTTGCCCGCTAGCCAGCAAGCGGGCTCCAGCGGCGACGCCCGTCCTGCCGACCGCATGGCGCGGCATTCAGAACTTGTACACGGCCGACAGCATCGCCGAGCGGCCGTCGCCGAACTCGACGGCCGACGATTGCGATGCGTTTCCCGCCACCTGCCGCACACGTTCGACATAGGCGCGATCGAACAGGTTGTCGACGTTCAGCTGGAAGCGCAGCCTGCGGCTCACGTCGTACGACGCCATCAGGTTGTGCACCCAGTACGCGCCGAGCTTGCCGTCGCCTTGCGACGTCACGTTGCGCCGGCCGACGAAGTGCGAACCGTAGCCGACCGTCCAGCCGGCCGGCAACCGATAGGTCGTCCACAGGTTGAACGCGTGCCGCGGCGTGTTGCCGAGCGCCTGTCCGTCGCGGCGCGGCGTGGCCGGTGAACTGAGCGTGACGCTCGCGAGATACGTGTAGTTGGCGAACACGTCCCACTGCGGCGTCACCTTGCCGGCGGCCCCGAGCTCGATGCCGCGAACGCGCTGCCGGCCCACGAGCGCGTAGCTGCCGTCAGCCATGCGTTCGCGCGCGTTGTTCTTTTCGGTCTGGAACAGCGCGCCGTTCAGCGCGACGCCCGCGAGCCCCTCCCATTTCGCGCCGAGCTCCAAACTCTCGTTCGTCTCGGGCGCGAGCGCACCGGTCGCCGCGCTCACGCCGGAGCCGGAGGTCGCGAGAAATTCGGCGGACGGGTTGAACGACGTGCCGTACGCGAAATACGCGCGACCGTTGTCGGTCGGCTTGAACACGAGCCCCGCGCGCGTGCTCAGGTGACGGTCGGAACTGTCCGCGCGCTCGGCGGGCTTGCCGGCCGCGGCCCCTTCCGCCCAGCCGTCGATCCAGTCGTGCCGCAGCCCGACGTCGATGTCCCAGTAGCGGCCGACCGAGATCGTGTCGAACGCGTACAGCGCCTTCACGACCAGCGCGGTGTCCTGGCGGGCACTGTCCTCGCGCTGCGCCGGGCCGCGCCACACGCCGGGCGGCGCCGCGAGCGCAAAGCCGTCGGCCGGGTAGAACCGGTTGAGCCCGTACGAATAGGTCGTGCGGCCGTACGTTTCGCGCGAGATCTCGAAGCCCGTGACGAGCGTATGCCCGACGCCGAACGTCGTGAACGTGCTCGTCACGTTCGTCTGGTTCGCCCACATCGCGGTCGACGCGTCGCGGCCGTAGCCTTGCGGCCCGGCCGGCTTGTAACGCCCGGGCGGCAGCCCTTCCAGGCTCACGCGCGCTCCCGAAATCACCGTATCGCGATTCAGGTGCGCGTAGCGGCTCAGGTTCTGCACCTTCAGGCCGGACGACACGTCGTGCTCGGCCTTCACCGTGACGGCATCCGTGGTGATCCGTTCGCGATCCAGATTGCGCCAGCCGAAATAGCGGTCGCGCGACATGCCGGCCAGCACCTGGCCGTTGTGCGCAGGCAGCCCGTAGTCGGGCAGGTTGTTGTCGTACTGGTGAAAATAGCCGAGCGTGACGCGCGTCGGCGTGCCGACGCCGAACGCGAGCGACGGCGCGACGCCCCAGCGGCGCTTGCGGATGTCGTTGCGGCCCGGCACGTCGTTCACATGCGCCATCGCGTTCAGGCGGAACGCGGCCCGGCCTTCGGTGCCGGGCACCGGCCGGTTCGCATCGAGCGTCACGCGGCGGTAGCCGGACGTACCGAGCATCGTGCCGGCCTCCGTGAGCGCGCCGGCTTTCGGCGTCTTGCTGATCAGGTTCACCGAGCCGCCCGTCGTGCCCGCGCCGCCGAATACCGAGTTCGGCCCCTTGATCACCTCGACCGCCTCGACGTTGAACAGGTCGCTGCGATTGTTCTGCGCACTATCGCGCAACCCGTCGAGCTGCAGGTTCGCGTTCGCGCCGAAGCCGCGGATATTGAACATGTCGCCCGACCCGCCGCCGCCTTCTCCAGCGTTGAACGTGATGCCCGCGACGTTCGACAGCGCGTCGCGCAGGCTCAGCGCCTGCTGTTCGTCGAGCACCGCGCGTGGCACGACGGTGATCGTCTGCGGCACGTCGAGCAGCGGCGTCGCGTATTTGGCGGAACCCGACCGGTCGACGCGCGTACCGGCGTCGCGATTGCCGTGGACGAAGATCGGGCTCAGGTGCGGCGCGTGGCGCGGCTCGTCCTCTGCCGCGCACGCAGGCGCGGCGGCACAGGTCACCATCGCGAACGCAACGGACGCGGTCGCGCGACGCGGCGGCGTCGCGCTCGACAGAATGCAACGGCTCATGTTCACTCCACCCCATTAACGAGAATGATTCTCATTCAATAGAAATGGAGTCGACGTGGCAATTGGACACGTACGAACTTCGGGATCCGAATGAATCGTCGAACGACGCGGGCACGGCGCAGTGTGGCGTCTCGATCATTTGCACGGAGCGTGAGACAGCTGGCTGCGTGCGGTCTTCGCGTTCAGGAGGCCGCCGACGCTGTACACGCCACCGATGCGCGGCACCGTGAAATGGCAGCCGTTCGTCACACGCGGGCGGCGCACCACGCCCCACGGCGCCCGCGCATCCGTCAGGCCGCCTCGCGCGCCAGCGCGCGCCGCGCGGCCGGCCGCTCGGCCTCGCGCTGCGCGTGGGCTGTCCACGCCGCATGCTGCGTCATGTCGAGTCCGATCGCGACACCCCAGCGATACAGCACCAACAGGAACGGATCGACGATCGAATGCGCACCCGGTTCAGCCCACGTTCGGCCATCGGCGAGCGCGGCCTCGATCGAGGCGTTCGCGGCTTCGATCGTGCCGCGCCCGTGTGCGCTGACCGCGCCGTGCAGCGCCGGATCGCCGATGAAGCGGCCCGGCCGCCACAACGCGCCGTAGCCGACGCCGTGCACCCAGCCGACCAGCCAGGCGAGCCATTCATGACACCGCGCCTCGCGCAGCGGTTCGCCGAGCGGCAGCAATTGCGCGTCCGGATAGCGGTGCGCGAGATACGTGAGGATCGCAGGCGTTTCGGTCAGCACGCTCGGCTCGCCCGGAATCGCGAGCACGGGCACGCGCGCCTTCGCGTTGATCGCCAGATAGGGCGCTGCGAGGTTCTGCTGCTTCTGCACCGAGACGATCTCGACGTCGAACGGCGCGCCGGTTTCCTCCAGCGCGATATGAGCGGCTAGCGAGCAGGCGCCCGGCGAAAGATAGAGACGATATGCGTTCATGGTGTGTGGCCCGACGGCGCTGTGGAAGACGGAACCGAGTGTAGGAACGCATCCCGATGCGCGGCAAACGAAGAATTGTCGTGCTTGAGCATTAGTGTTACTAATACCCGCATGCGACGCATCCACCTCCCCCCGCTCCAGACGCTGCGTGCGTTCGAAGCCGCCGTGCGGCTGCAGAGCTTCACGCGCGCGGCCGATGCGCTTGCGCTCACGCAAGGCGCCGTCAGCCAGCACATCCGCGCGCTCGAGGCGCAGCTCGGCTACCCGCTCTTCACGCGCGAACGCAACGGCGCAACGCCAACGCATGCCGCGCATGCGCTCGCGCTACAGGTGCGCCAGGGCCTGAGCGTGCTCGAACGCGCGTTCGAGCCGGCGCTCGCCGTACGCAGCCGCCCGCGTACCTGCGACGTGACGCTGAACGTCAGCGTGCTGCCAAGTGTCGCCGAGCGCTGGCTCGCACCACGCCTGCCGCGCTTCACGGCCGCGCATCCGCACATCGCGATCGCGCTGCACCCGGACGTGGCGCTCGCGCCGCTGCGCAAGCGCGACCGCATCGACGTCGCGCTGCGCTACGGGCCCGGCAGCTGGCCGGGCGTCGTCGCCGAAAAGCTGATGAACGAGACGATCTTCCCGGTCGCGAGCCCCGCGTACCGCAATCGCGACGGCATTGCGCCGCGCGTGCCGGCCGATCTCGTGCGCGCGACGTTGCTGCGCCATCCCGCGCAGCCATGGGAACCGTGGCTCCAGGCTGCGCGGCTCGACCTCACCGAATCCGCTCGCGCGCCGCGTTTCACCGATGCGAATGCGCTGATCGACGCGACGCTGAAAGGGCGCGGCGTCGCACTCGCGCGCCGCTCGCTGATCGAGCCCGAGCTCGCGGACGGCACGCTCGTGCGCGTATCGACGGTGCGCGTGACCGACGTGTATGCGCACTACGTCGTATGGCGCCCCGGCCATCCGCAGGAAGCGGCGATCCGCACGTGGCTCGACTGGCTGCGCAGCGAAGCGCGGCGCAGAACGCCGCGCCGCTGACGCTGCGGCTGACGCTCACGCGCGCGTCGGCATCGCCACCTTGTCGAGCGTGATCGGCAGATCGCGCACGCGCACGCCCGTTGCGTGATAGATCGCATTCGCGATCGCCGCCGGCACGCCCGTGATCCCTATTTCGCCGATGCCGCGGATGCCGAGCGGGTTGAAATGCGTGTCGCGTTCGTCGACGAAGCTCACGTCGAGATCGCCGATATCCGCATTCACGGGTACGTGATATTCGGCGAGGTTCGCATTCGTGAAGCGGCCATGCCGCACGTCGAGGAACAAGCCTTCCTCGAGCGCGGTGCCGAGCCCCCACACCATCCCGCCGATCAGCTGGCTGCGTGCGGTCTTCGCATTCAGCAGGCTGCCGACGCTGTACACGCCGACGATGCGCGGCACCCGGATCGTGCCGAGTTCGGCATCGACGTGTACTTCGGCGAACACCGCGCCGAACGAATGAGATGCATAGCGCGACTTCTCGTCGCCCGGCTTCGCGGTCGCCTGCGCTTCGAGCGGCCGTCCGCCCGCGCGCGCGATCACCGCGGCGGCCGGATCGCGCCGCGACGGCTCGCCGCGATGCACGAGCCAGCCGTCGTCGACCGTCACGTCGTCCGCCGCGACGCCGTGCAGTGGCGAGCCCGAATCGGCGATCGCCAGCGCGATCAGCATCGCGCGCGCCCGCAGCGCGGCGTCGCGCACGGCCGGCGCGACGCTCGCCGCCGATTGCGAGCCGCCCGACACCGGCGCGCGCGGCAGGCTCGAATCGCCGAGCACGAAGCGCACGTTCTGCAGCGCGAAGCCGAGCGCATCGGCCGCGACCTGCGTCATGACCGTGTAGGTGCCGGTGCCGATGTCCTGCGTGCCCGACGCGACTTCGGCCGTGCCGTCCGGCAGGATGCGCGCACGCGCAGACGCCTCGCTGCGATTCGCCGGATACGTCGCGGCGGCCATCCCGAGACCGACCAGCGTGTCGCCGTCGCGCATCGTGCGCGGCCCGCCGGTGCGCCGCGACCAGCCGAAGCGTTGCGCGCCGGCCTGGTAGCACTCGCGCAGCTTGTTGCTCGACCACGGCTTGCCATCCTCCGGGTCGACCTCCGCGTAATTCGCGAGCCGCAGCGCGACCGGATCCATGCCGAGCCGCCACGCGAGCTCGTCCATCGCCGATTCCAGCGCGAACGAACCGGACGCCTCGCCGGGCGCGCGCATGAACGTCGGCGTGCCGACGTTCAGCGACACGATCCGGTGCGTGGTCGCCTGGTTCGGCACCGCATACATGATCCGCGACGGCATCCCGCACATCTCCGTCCAGTCCTCGAACGTCGACGTGGTGACGATCGAGTCGTGGCGCAGCGCGGTCAGCGTGCCGTCGGCGCGCGCGGCCAGCACGACGCGCTGCTCGGTGAACGGGCGGCCGCCGACCGGGCCGAACATCTGCGGCCGCGTCAGCGCAAGGCGCACCGGGCGGCCCACCTGGCGCGCGGCCATCGCGCACAACGACACGTGCGACCACGACGATCCCTTGCAGCCGAAGCCGCCGCCGAGGAACGGCGAGATCACGCGCACCTGCTCCGGCGCGATGCCGAACACCGCGGCCACCGCCGTGCTGGCGCCCGACACGCCCTGCGTCGCGTCGTGCAGCGTGAGCGTCGGGCCGTCCCAGTGCGCCATCGTCGCGTGCGGCTCGAGCGGATTGTGATGCTGCATCGGCGTCGTGTAGGTGGCGTCGATGCGCACCGCGCCCTCGCGCAGGCCTGCATCGACGTCGCCGCGCTGCGTGTCCATCGCGCGCCCCTGCTGCTTCGGCGGCACGCGCGCGCCGCGCTTCGCGCGCGCGAAATCGAGCGTGGCATCGCTCGCGCGATAGCGCACCTGCACGGCATTCGCGGCGTCGGTCGCCTGCTCGAGCGTTTCGGCGACGACGACCGCGACAGGTTCGTTGCTGTAGCGCACCGTGTCGTCCTGCAACAGCGTGAGCCGGCGCCCGGCCGGCGGCGACAGCGGCGTGCGGCCGCCGTTGGGCAACCGCATCGCGTTCTCGTGCGTCATCACGAGCAGCACGCCGGGCATCGCGCGTGCGCGTGCCGCGTCAATCGATTCGATGCGCCCCGCTGCGATCGTGCTCGTCACGAGCACCGCGTGCGCGAGGCGCGTATCGGCGAATTCGGCCGCATAGCGCGCGCCGCCCGTCACTTTGAGTACGCCGTCGACACGGTCGAGCGGCTGTCCGGTCACCGTGTTCATGCCGCATCTCCCGTCGTGCCAGCGGCCGCATGCACCGCACGGACGATCGCGCGCTGCGCGAGCGCGACCTTGAATCGATTGCCGTCGAGCGGCCGCGCGTCGCGCAACGCGAGCGCAGCCGCCTCGCGCAGCGCCGCATCGGTCGGCGCTCGGCCGACGAGATGCCGTTCCGCGGCCGTCGCACGCAGCGGCTTGTGCGCCACGCCGCCGAGCGCGATGCGCGCCTCCGTCACCTGCGCACCGTCCAGCCGCAACGCGGCGGCCACCGCGACCAGCGCGAACGCGTAACTCGCGCGGTCGCGCACCTTCAGGTAGTGCGCATGGTCCGCAAAGCGCGGCGGCGGCAGATCCACCGACGTAATCAGTTCGCCCGGTTCGAGCGTCGTGTCGAGGTCGGGCCGATCGCCGGGCAACCGGTGAAACGACGCGAACGGAATCTGCCGCGCGCCGCGTGGGCCGCTCACCTGTACGACCGCGTCGAGCGCGGCGAGCGCGACGCTCATGTCCGACGGGTTCACCGCGACGCACTGCTGGCTGGCGCCGAGAATCGCGTGCATCCGGTTGTGCCCGCCGATCGCCGCGCAGCCGCTGCCCGGCTCGCGCTTGTTGCATTGCGCGAACGCGGGATCGTAGAAATACGGGCAGCGCGTGCGCTGCATCAGGTTGCCGCCGACGGTCGCCATGTTGCGCAATTGCGCGGACGCGCCGGAGAGCAGCGCCTGCGACAGCAGCGGATAGTCCGCGCGGATACGCGGATGAGCGGCCGCATCGCTGTTGCGCACGAGCGCACCGATACGCAGTCCGCCATCCGGCAACGCGTCGACCGTATCGAGGCCCGCGATGCGCGTGATGTCGATGAGCGTGACGGGCCGCGCGACGCCGCCCTTCATCAGGTCCAGCAGGTTCGTGCCGCCGCCGATGAAGGCCGCGCCCGGCCGCTGCGCCGCCCGCACGGCGCCCGCGACGTCGGTTGCCCGTTCGTAGGAGATCGCTTCCATGGCCGGGTCCTCCCGCGCTAGCCGTTCGCCGCGTGCGCGGCGCGCACGGCGGCGACGATGTTCGGGTACGCACCGCAGCGGCACAGATTGCCGCTCATGCGCTCGCGGATCTCGTCGTCCGACAGTTGTGCGGGCCGGTGTCGCACGTCGTCGGTGACGGCGCTCGCCGCGCCCGCCGAAAACTCGTCGAGCAGCGCGGTCGCAGAACACAGCTGGCCGGGCGTGCAGTAGCCGCACTGGAATGCATCGTGATCGACGAACGCACGCTGCATCGGGCTCAGCACGCCGCCGCGCGCGAGCCCCTCGACGGTCGTGATCCGCTCGCCTTCGTGCATCACCGCGAGCGTCAGGCACGCGTTGATGCGCCGCCCGTCGACGAGCACCGTGCACGCGCCGCATTGCCCGCGGTCGCAGCCTTTCTTGGTGCCGGTGAGGCCCGCGTATTCGCGCAGCGCGTCGAGCAGCGTGACGCGCGGTTCGAGCTGCAGCGTGTATTCGCGCCCGTTGATGTCGAGCCGCACGGGCTGCGCCGGGACCGTATCGCGATGCGTCGCCGCAGGCGTGAATGTCGTGTGCGGCTGCTGCGGATGAACGTGCGACGCGGCGCCGACGGTCGCGGCCGCCGCCGCCGATTGCAGAAAGCGGCGCCGTGCGGCGCTGGAGGGCGTATCGTGCGGCAACGGCGGCGACGCCGCATGGCCGGCCGCGAGCGGCGACGGGGCAGCATCGCTCGCTGGTCCGGTGGACGGGGGGATGGGTCGATCGCTGGACATGGCTTCTGCTCGCTCCCTGGTTGATGGATGCGGATACGCCGCCCGTGCCCGGTTGGCCGCGCGGGACAGCGCGTGCATCGGCGCTGCGAGCAATTCCGGTGCCGCAAGCCGACACGGGTCTTCGCCTGCGCCGGGCAGATTGCGTTCATGCGTTGCGAACGGACCGCACGCAGGTATCGGTTACCGCTTCTGTCACGTGCGTGCCGCTACGCTGGCGCGTGGCTGACCGCCGGCTGTCGATGCGGTAAAAAACACGCATTCGGCAGTGGCGCTGGCGACACATCGACCGACGCTGGCCAAAGGCGTCCGCACCGCCGTGCACGACACGTCGCATCGCGTGCATGGTTCGTCGCGTTGCGCGCGCGTGTAAATGCGCGCGGCCACTACATCCGCCATGAAAATTCGGCGGGTCGACCCGGCTCCGCCGCCGTGAAAGCATATGGTCAGCATCACGAAAGCCGTTCGCGATCACGCGCCGGTCGCAAACGATTCACCGAATCGTCGCATCGCACGGGCATACTCGAAAACGTTTCCCGATCCGCCTGCCAGGAGAGAAGTGATGCGTCGTGTTGCCCTCGTCGTCGTTCTATGTGCCGCCGCCTTCGCCGCCGCCTGCAGCGACGACGCGCCGCACGACGCGCACGCGACCGACGCCTCGCAACAGGCCGGCGCATCGTCCGGCGCCGCGAGCGCGTTCAACAGCGGCGCGGGCGCGAAAGCCGCCGCGTCCGATGCCGCGCCGCTCGCGCCGCCCGTCGTCCACTACCCGCCCGACGATGACGACGACGCGAAGCCCGCGACGAGCGCGGGCGCGTCCGCCATCGCCGCGTCGTCGCCGCACTGATCCCGCCGTTCCTGTTGGTGTCCCCAGTCCCCGATCGCAGAACCGAGGTGAAATAACATGACGTCATCCAGCCGCCGCCGTTTCCTGCATACCGTCGCACAGTCGGCGGGCGCGGCCGTCGCGCTCAACGCGTTCCCCGAATCGATCCGCCGCGCGCTCGCGATTCCGGCCGCGCGCGGCACCGGCACGATCCGCGATGTCCAGCACATCGTCGTGTTCATGCAGGAGAACCGCTCGTTCGACCATTACTTCGGACACCTGCGCGGCGTGCGCGGCTACAACGACCGCTTCCCGATTCCGCTGCCGAACGGCAAGCCGGTGTGGTACCAGCCGTCGAAGGAAGACCCGGCGAAGCCCGTGCTGCCGTTCCGGCTCGACACGAAGACGACCAGCGCGCAGTGCCTGGGCGCGCTCGACCACTCGTGGGCGAAGACCCACGCGGCGATCGACGGCGGCCGCTACGACCAGTGGCCCGCGAACAAGACCGACATGACGATGGGCTATCACGTGCGCGAGGACATCCCGTTCCATTACGCGCTCGCCGATGCATTCACCGTGTGCGACAACTACTTCTGCTCGCTGCCGGGGCCGACGCACCCGAACCGTTCGTACCTGATGACGGGCACGGTCGACCCGACCGGCAAGTTCGGCGGCCCGCTGCTCGACAACGCCGACTACGTCGACGGCGACCTGCCGCCCGCGTACCAGCTGCTGTCGTGGACGACCTTCCCCGAACGGCTCGAGGCGCGCGGCGTGTCGTGGCAGATCTACCAGCAGGGGCTCACGTGGGCCGATCCGTACAACGGCAACTACGGCACGAACATCCTGCAGAACTTCACGAACTTCATCAACGCGAAGCCGGGCTCGTCGCTGTACCAGCGCGCGCAGACGGTGCGCACGCTCGACAACCTGAAGGACGACGTGATCAACGACCGGCTGCCGCAGGTATCGTGGCTGCTGCCGCCCGCCGTGTTCTCCGAGCATCCGAAATACACGCCGGCGTACGGCGCGAACTACACGTCGCAGATCCTCGACGCGCTGACGTCGAACCCGGACGTGTGGGCGAAGACGGTGCTGTTCATCATGTACGACGAAAACGACGGCTTCTTCGATCACGTCGTGCCGCCGCAGCCGCCGACCTCGGCCGCGCAGGGCGCATCGACCGTGACCACCGACGGCGAGCTGCATACGGTCGTGAATCCCGGCCGCGGCGGCAGCTACACGGCCGACGGGCTGCCGTACGGCCTCGGGCCGCGCGTGCCGATGACGGTCGTGTCGCCGTGGTCGAAGGGCGGCTTCGTGTGCTCGCAGGTATTCGACCACACGTCGGTGATCCGCTTCATCGGCGAGCGCTTCGGCGTCGACGAGCCGAACATCACGCCGTGGCGCCGGACCGTCTGCGGCGATCTCACCGCCGCGTTCGACTTCCGCTCGTCCGACGCGACGTTCCCGACGCTGCCCGATACGAGCCAGTACCGCTCGATCGCCGACCAGCAATGCACGTCGCAACCCGCGCCGAGCGTGCCCGCGACGCCGTTGCCGATCGACCCGCAGGAACCCGGCGTGCGCCCGGCGCGCGCGCTGCCGTACGAACTGCACGTGAACGCGAGCCTCTACGGCGGCAACACGCTGCGCATCGAGTTCGCGAACCGCGGCAACCAGGGCGCGCACTTCCAGGTGTACGCGACCAACCGCACCGACGGCCCGTGGCGCTACACGGTCGGCGCGCGCCGCGTGCTGCACGCGGACTTCGATCTGACGGAGACGAACGGCGCGTATGCGTTCTCGGTATACGGGCCGAACGGCTTCGTGCGGATGTTCGCGGGCAACGTGTCGGCCGCGACGGCGCGCCGCCGCAACCAGGCGCAGCCGGAGGTGAAAGCCGGCTACGACATCGCGAACGGCAACCTGTACCTGAAGCTGCGCAACCACGGCAGCGGTCACGTGACGCTGACGCTGACCGACAACGCGTACGGCACGCCCGGGCGCCAGGTGATCCTGCACGGCGGCGACGAACGCGTCGAGCAATGGGCGCTCGCGTCGAGCCACCACTGGTATGACGTGACGGTGAGCGACGGCGTGAACGGCACGTTCTCGCGCCGCTTCGCGGGCCACGTCGAGAACGGCCGGTCGAGCTACTCGGATCCGGCCGCGGCGCGCCCGGTCTCCGCGTCGTAAGCGCGGCGGCACGACGGTGCGCGGCGTCGGCCGCGCGGCGCGTGCCGTCGAATCTCAGATCGCGTGCGCGAGCGCGCGCTCGACGGGCGCGACGTCGAAGCCGTCGTCCGCGTCGCGAAAGCGCAGCGGCGCCGCGCAGTGCACCAGCGTGTCGATGAAGTACTTCGCGCGCGGCCACGGCCCGAAGCCGGCCGCGGTGTTGATGTGGCCCGCGTCGCCGAGGTTCACGAATGCGCTGCCGAGCCGCTGCGCGAGCGTGCGCGCATCGGCGAGCGGCATCCACGGGTCGGTTTCGCTGCCGATCACGATCGACGGCACCGCAAGCCGGCGCGCGTCGAACGGCCCCGCGAACGTGAATTTCTTCGGACTGGCGGGCGCGACGAGCAGCACGCCCGCGACGTCGGCCGCCTGCGGCCATTGCGCGAGCGCATGCGCGGCCGCGAGGCAGCCGAAGCTGTGCGCGGCCAGCACGAACGGGCCGCGCTCGCGTTCGAGCAGCACGCGCACGGACTGCGCCCAGCGCGCGAGATCGGGGGCGTCCCAGTCGGCCTGCTCGACCCGCAGCGAACGCGGGAACTGCCGCTCCAGCCAGGTCTGCCAGTGGGCGCCTTCGCTGCCGTGCAGGCCCGGAACGGTCACGAGCCGCGGCGGCCACGCCGATTTGCTGCATGCGCGCATGATTGCCCTCGCTTGCTTTGCTTGGAGACGAGGTTCGATTGTGGCGTGGCGTGCGCGGCGGCCGAACCAATATTTTGTGCTTTGCTTTTGCGCGGGACGGTAGCCGGGCGACCGCCGGCGCGGGCCTCGCGGTGCGGGCCGGCGGCCTCGCGGCGGCGCAATGCGCCGCGAAACCGTAGAATGTGGGCTTCCCGCTTGCCTTGCATCGGATCGAACCGGGGCGCCCCGCGCCGGTTCCGATCGACAGGAGACGCCCGATGTCCGCTACGCCCGCCGGCGCGCTGCGCCCGTTCCATCTCGCCTTCCCCGTGTCGAGCCTCGCCGGCGCGCGCGCGTTCTACGGCGGCCTGCTCGGCTGCCCCGAGGGCCGCAGCTCCGAGCACTGGGTCGACTTCGACTTCTTCGGCCATCAGCTCGTCGCGCACCTCGCGCCGGACGAAACCGGCAAAAGCGCAGTGAACCCGGTCGACGGCGACGATGTGCCCGTGCGCCATTTCGGCGTCGTGCTGTCGATGGACGAATGGCATGCGCTCGCCGACAAACTGAAGGCCGCGCATACGCGCTTCGTGATCGAGCCGCATATCCGCTTCAAGGGCGAGGTCGGCGAGCAGGCGACGATGTTCTTCCTCGATCCGTGCGGCAACGCGCTCGAGTTCAAGGCGTTCGCCGACATCGGCCAGCTGTTCGCGAAGTAAGCGCATGAAGATCCTGTTCTACTCGCCGCACCAGGAAGCCGGCGCCTGGCGCGACGCGATCGCGCAGGCGCTGCCCGAGGCCGAGCTACGCGCGTGGCAGCCGGGCGACACGGCCGCCGCCGACTACGCGCTCGTGTGGCGCGCGCCGCGCGAGCTGTTCGCGCCGCGCGACGGCCTGCGCGCGATCTTCAACCTCGGCGCGGGCGTCGATGCGCTGCTCGCGCTCGATCGCGCGCATCCCGGCACGCTGCCGCGCGACGTGCCGCTGGTGCGCCTCGAGGATTCGGGCATGGCGCGGCAGATGATCGAATACGTGACGCACGCGGTGCTGCGCTACCTGCGCCGCTTCGACGAATACGACGCGTTGCAGCGCGAGCGCCGCTGGCAGGTGCTGGAGCCGCATCCGCGCGCGAGCTTCACCGTCGCGGTGCTCGGCCTCGGCGTGCTCGGCGCGCAGGTCGCGCAGGCGCTCGCCGCGCTCGGCCTGCCGGTGCGCGGCTACAGCCGCAGCCCGAAACGGCTCGACGGCGTCGCGACCTTCGCGGGCGACGACGCGTTCGACGCGTGCGTCGACGGCGCGAAGGTGCTCGTCAACCTGCTGCCGAGCACGCACGATACCGACGGGATCCTGTCGGCGCGGACCTTCGCGAAGCTGGCGCCGGGCGCATACCTGGTGAACGTCGCACGCGGCGCGCATCTCGTCGACGCCGACCTGCTCGACGCGCTCGCGAGCGGCCAGGTCGCCGCCGCGACGCTCGACGTGTTCCAGCACGAGCCGCTGCCGGTCGACCACCCGTTCTGGCACGCGCCGCGCATCACGATCACGCCGCACAGCTCGGCCGAGACGCTGCGCGACGAAGCCGTCGAGCAGATCGCCGGCAAGATCCGCGCGCTCGAGCGCGGCGAGCGCGTCGGCGGCATCGTCGACTACGCGCGCGGCTACTGAATTCCACCTATACGAGACCGGAGACAACCATGACGTTCCCCACCGCCGTCAAGATCGTCGAAGTCGGCCCGCGCGACGGGCTGCAGAACGAAAAGACCTTCGTACCGACCGACGTGAAGATCGCGCTCGTCGACCGGCTGTCGCGCGCCGGCTTCCGCAATGTCGAGGCCGCATCGTTCGTGTCGCCGAAATGGGTGCCGCAGATGGCCGACGGCGCCGACGTGATGGCCGGCATCGAGCGCCGCCCGGGCACCGTGTATTCGGTGCTCACGCCGAACCTGAAAGGCTTCGAGAACGCGCTCGCCGCACGCGCCGACGAAGTGGTGATCTTCGGCGCGGCGAGCGAGGCATTCTCGCAGCGCAACATCAACTGCAGCATCGCGGAGAGCATCGCGCGCTTCGAGCCGGTCGCGAAGGCCGCGAAGGATGCCGGCCTGCGGCTGCGCGGCAGCGTGTCGTGCACGCTCGGCTGCCCGTACCAGGGCGAGGTGCCGGTCGCGTCGGTCGTCGACGTCGTCGAACGCTTCGCCGCGCTCGGCTGCGACGAGATCGACATCGCCGACACCATCGGCGTCGGCACGCCGACGCGCACGCGCGAAGTGCTGTCGGCCGTCACGCGCGTGTTCCCGCGCGAACGGCTGTCGGGCCACTTCCACGACACCTACGGCCAGGCGCTCGCGAACATCTACGCGGCGCTGTTCGAAGGGATCGAGATCTTCCACGCGTCGGTCGCCGGCCTCGGCGGCTGCCCGTACGCGAAGGGCGCGACCGGCAACGTCGCGACCGAGGACGTGCTGTACCTGATGCAGGGCCTCGGCATCGACACCGGCATCGATCTCGCGCAGGTGGTCGCCGCCGGCGACTTCATCTCGAACGCGATCGGCCGCGCGAATGTGTCGCGCGCCGGTCGCGCGCTGCTCGCCAAGGCGCAGAGCGCGGCCGACGCGCCGAGCTGCGCGTGACCCCGACACTCACCGGACTCCCCATGACGACACCCGCTTCATTCGACTCTCTCCCCGATTCCGCGCGACGCGTCGCGCTGCTGCTGCGCGAACGCGGGCATGCGAAAGGGATCGTGATGCTCGCCGAAACCGGCAAGACCTCCGCCGAAGCCGCGGCCGGGCTCGGCTGCTCGGTCGCGCAGATCGCGAAGTCGATCCTGTTTCGCCGCGAATCCGACGGCCTGCCGGTGCTCGTCGTCGCGAGCGGCGTGAATCGCGTCGACGAGAAGAAGGTCGCCGCCCAGGTCGGCGCGGTCGGCCGCGCCGATGCGAAGTTCGTGCGCGACCATACCGGCTACGCGATCGGCGGCGTGTGCCCGATCGGCCATCTCGTCGAACCGGTCACGCTGATCGACGCCGACCTGCTCGAGCTCGACAGCCTGTGGGCCGCCGCCGGCCATCCGCACGCGGTGTTCAACCTGTCGCCGCAGGAACTCGTCGCGCTGACGGGTGCGCCGGTCGCCGACGTCGCATTGCGTAACGACGCATGAGCGACGTGCCGGTACCGGTCGGCACGGTCGCCTCGCCGTGCACCGACGTCTGCAGGATCGATCCGCGCACCGACTGGTGCGCGGGCTGCCTGCGCACGCGTGACGAGATCAAGGGATGGCGCGCGTCGGACGACGACGCGAGACGCGTGTTGCTCGCGCGGCTCGACGCGCGGCGGCGCCTGCTCGCGCGGAGCGGCGCATAAAAAAATGCCGTTCGGCCTGCTTGGCGAACGGCATGAGATCGGAATCCTGTGAACGTGATCAACGTCACAGCCGCATCATACGAGCGACGCTGCAGCGTCGCATCGGGTGTTTCCCTACAACTCCTTACGGCCTGTCTGGCGCGCAATCCGCGTGCCCGGAGGCGACGCCGACGGGCCTGGCGGCAAGCCGTAGCGGCAAGCCGAATCGCACGACCGTTTCAGTTGCCGACCGCCGCGCGACGCGCGGGCACGATGCGCCAGCCGAGGTTCACGCCGGCCGCCGCGAGCAGGATCAGCAGCGCGCCGAGCACCTGCGTCCACGCGAGCGTCTGCCCGAACGCGATGCGATCGACGATGATCGCGACGACCGGATAGACGAACGACAGCGCGCCCGTCATCGCGACCGGCAGCTTCTGGATCGCGCCGTACAGCAGCACGTACATCAGGCCGGTGTTGACGACGCCGAGCACGACGAGATCGAGCCACTGCGCGGCCGTCGCCGGCAGCGTGTCGAAGTGCGCGAACGGCGCGAGCAGCACGATGCCGAGGCCGGCCTGCAGCAGTGCCAGCAGGTGCGGCGGCGTGCCCTTCAGGTGCTTCGTGACGATCGACGACACCGCGTACAGGAACGCCGCGCCGAGCGACAGCGCGACGCCTTCGAGATATTCGCCGGGCACCGCGAGCACGGCCGGCTCGACCCGCACCACGCAGACGAGCCCGATGAAGGCAAGCGCGAGCCACGCGATCGTCGACGCGCTGATCCGTTCGCGGAACACGAGCGCGCCGAGTGCGACGAGCATGAACGGCTGCGTGTTGTAGACGGCGGTCGCCATCGAGATCGACGCGCGCGAATACGCGGCGAACAGCAGCAGCCAGTTCGCGACGATCGCGACGCTGCCGAGCGTCGCGAGCGCGAGCATGCGCGGCGAGAACAGCGCGCGGCGCAGCAAGCCGAGCGCCGCGCAGACGATCGCGAGCGTCGCGGCGCCGAACAGGCAGCGGAAGAACACGACGTTGGTGAGCGGTTGCTGCGACGACATCACGAGCCAGCCGATCGTGCCGGACATCAGCATCGCGACGACCATCTCGGCGGCACCGCGGCGGATTTCGTTCGAGGCCATCATGGACTCCGTTTGGCGAGAGAAGATGACTTCGATTCTAGGAACTTGCTTTCCGTGCATCCACGGCTAAACTGAAGCGAAACGACCGATTCACCTTCGAAAGCAAAGCGATCATGTCGAAACGCCTTTCCCCGCCCGCCGTCGCGTCGCTGGACGCGACCGACCGCGCGATCCTCGCGGCGCTCGCCGAGGATGCGCGCATCGCCACCAGCGAGCTGGCGCGACAGATCGGGCTGTCGGCGCCCGCGACCGCCGACCGCGTGCGGCGGCTCGAGGCGCAGGGCGTGATCGCGGGCTTCACCGTCGAGCTCGACCCGCGCGCGCTCGGCTACACGCTGCAGGCGATCGTCCGCGTGAAGCCGCTGCCGGGGCAGCTGCATCTGGTCGAGGAGGTGCTGCGGCGGATTCCGGAATTCGTCGAATGCGACAAGGTGACCGGCGAGGACTGCTTCATCTGTCGGCTCTACCTGCGCACGATCGAGCACCTCGACGACATCCTGTCGAAGGTGACGGAGCGCGCGGAAACGAGCACGGCGATCGTGAAATCGACGCCCGTGCCGCGCCGCCTGCCGCCGCTGGTCGAAGACGACGCCGCGCGCCGCTGATCCTCGAACGCTGACCGTCGACGCGCAGCAAGCGCCGCGCGACCGGCCGCGGCCGGCCCCGCTCACGCGGCCGCGTCGCGCGCTTCGAAGAACGCGAGCAGCTCGTCGATCAGCGCGACGGGCGCCTCTTCCGGAATGTAGTGCCCGCAATCGAGCGCGCGGCCGCTGACGTCGCGCGCGACGCGCCGCCATTCGTCGAGCGGATCGAAGCAGCGGCCGACGATCCCGTGCTCGCCCCACAGCACGCGCAGCGGGCACGCGACCTTGTTGCCGCGCTCGAGATCCGCGCGGTCGTGTTCGAGATCGATCGTCGCCGACGCGCGGTAATCCTCGCACATCGCATGTACGGCGCCCGGCTGCGCGAGCGCGGCGCGATACGCGGCGAGCGCCTCCGGCGCGAACGGCGCGAGCCCGGCCGAGCGGTTGCCCATCACGCGCTCGATGTACGCATCGGTGCGGCCTTCGATCAGCGTTTCGGGCAGCGGCGCCGGCTGGATCAGGAAGAACCAGTGGAAATACGCGGTCGCGAACGCACGGTCGGTCTGCTCGTACATCGCGAGCGTCGGCGCGATGTCGAGCAGCATCATCCGCTCGACGGCCGCCGGATGATCGAGCGCGAGGCGGTGCGCGACGCGCGCGCCGCGATCGTGCGCGCACACATGGAATTGCTCGAAACCGAAATGGCGCATCACGGCGACCTGGTCGGCCGCCATCGCGCGTTTCGAATACGGCGCGTGCCGCGCGTCGCTCGGCGGCTTGCCCGACGCGCCATAGCCGCGCAGGTCGGTCGCGATCACCGTGAAGTGATTCGCCAGCGTCGCGGCGACGCGATGCCAGATCATGTGGGTCTGCGGGTGGCCGTGCAGCAGCAGAAGCGGCGGCCCCGCGCCTCCTTTGACACCGAAGATGTCGGTGCCCTGCACCGTCACGCGAAACGGAGCAAACGCCTCAAACGACATGGTTTGTTTCTCGTTGGTTTGTTATGGCGGATATTGTAGGAGCGCCCGGCCGGCTGCCGCGCGCGCCAGATGCCCGAATACGTAGAAAGAGAACACTCACTCGATTGTCGCCACGCCGCGCAGTTTGTTAAGCTCGCGTAGAATCGCACGACCGTTCGTATTAATATGAACGCGCGGCTGTACCGCTACACTCGAAGCACCGTTCGACCGCCAAGCATGCATGCCGGCGTCGGCGCGACCCGCGCCGGGCCCGGCCGCCCCTCGAGACTGGAGACATCACATGGCATTGCCCGCCGTCCTGCAGAACCTGACGCTGCCCGTCATCGCGTCGCCGATGTTCATCGTCAGCTACCCCGAACTCGTGCTCGCGCAATGCAAGGCGGGTATCGTCGGATCCTTCCCCGCGCTCAACGCCCGTCCTGCCGAACTGCTCGACGAATGGCTCACGCAGATCCAGTCCGAGCTCGCCGACCACAAGGCGAAGCACCCGGACGCGGTGATCGGCCCGATCGCAGTCAACCAGATCGTCCACCAGTCGAACGCACGGCTCGAGCACGACGTGCGCGTGTGCGTCGAGCACAAGGTGCCGATCTTCATCACGAGCCTGCGCGCGCCGGCGCGCGAGATCGTCGACGCGGTGCACAGCTACGGCGGCATCGTGCTGCACGACGTGATCAACCTGCGCCACGCGCAGAAGGCGCTCGAAGCGGGCGTCGACGGACTGATCCTCGTCGCGGCCGGCGCCGGCGGCCATGCGGGCACGACGTCGCCGTTCGCGCTCGTCGGCGAAGTGCGCAAGATGTTCGACGGCCCGATCGTGCTGTCCGGCGCGATCGCCAACGGCGGCTCGATCCTCGCCGCGCAGGCGATGGGCGCCGACTTCGCGTACATGGGCACGCGCTTCATCGCGACGCAGGAAGCGCACGCGGTCGAGGACTACAAGCACGCGATCCTCAACGCGAAATCGTCCGACATCGTCTACACGAACCTCTTCACCGGCGTGCACGGCAACTACATCCGCGAGAGCATCGAGAAGGCCGGCCTCGATCCGGACGCACTGCCGGAATCGGACAAGTCGAAGATGAATTTCGGCGGCGACAAGGCGAAGGCGTGGAAGGACATCTGGGGTGCCGGCCAGGGTGTCGGCCTGATGGACGACCTGCCGAGCGTCGGCGCGCTCGTCGAGCGCCTGAAGCGCGAGTACGACGACGCGAAGGCACGACTCGGCATCGCGCGCTGACGCGGGCGGCGGGTTGCGCCACCGGCGCGCACGACGTCGGACCAAACAAAAAAGCGCGAACCGCAACGGCTCGCGCTTTTTTGTTTGGTCCGCCACGCGGGCGGCCGGCGCCGGTCAGCCCGCGCGCTTGATCCGCGTGATCGGCAGCACGCGCAGGCGCGACTCGATCGACGGGCACAGCGACTGCCCTTCGAATCGTGCCGCGAGGAAGTCGACGAACGAGCGCACCTTCGCGGACACGTGGCGACGGCTCGCGTACACCGCATAGATCGGCGCCTCGTGCGGCGGCACGGCGTCGAGCAGCACCGGCACGAGCCGGCCGGATTCGATGTCGTCGCCGACCACCTCGGTGCCGAGCAGCGCGATGCCCGCGCCCGCGAGCACGGCTGCGCGCAGCCCCTCGAGATGGTTCACGATCAGGTTGCCGTTCAGGTTCACGCGCGACGCGGCGGCCGCGTCGATCACCAGCGAATCGAGCATCGTCGAATTCGAATCGCGACGCAGGTAGTTGTGGTGCGCGAGATCGGCGATCGTCTGTGGCGTGCCGTGCTTGTCGAGATACTCGGGCGACGCGACCAGCAGGATGTGCGCGGTCGCGATCTGCCGCGCGACCAGCGACGACGATTTCAGTCCGTTCGGCGCCGCGCGCACCGCGACGTCGTAGCCTTCCTCGATCAGGTCGACCACGCGATCGGACAGCGTCACGTCGACGGTCACGTCCGGGAACCGACCCGCATAATCGGTGACGGCCTGCATCACGTGCCGCAATCCGAACGCGGACAGCGACGTCACGCGCAGGCGGCCCTGCGGCACCACGCTCGCGGCGCCGACCGCCTGTCCGGCTTCGTCGAGTTCCGACAGCGCCTGCACGAGGCGCTCATAGTATTCGCGTCCCGCCTCGGTCGGCGCGACACGTCGTGTCGTGCGATGCAGCAGCCGCGCGCCGAGCTGCTGCTCGAGATGCATCACGTGCTTGCTCGCCATCGCGGCCGACATCTGCATGCGCTCGGCCGCGCCGACGAAGCTGCCCACTTCGACGACGTAGCGAAACACATTCATGCTGACGAGGGTATCCATCGAACTAGCTCGCAATTCCTGGGAATTATGCAATTACGAGATAGGGTAACAAAGGCGAGGAAACAAAAAGGTCAACAAAGGCAAAACGGCGCCGCGAATAGCGGCGCCGTTTTTTCGGGGCGCAATGCCGGCACATGCGACGCGCGTTGTGTGCGCGTCCGAACCGACGAATCGTCAGAACTTCGCGCGGATGCCTGCGCCGAACGTATTGCCGCTCGACAGGCCGCTGATGTGGTCGTTCATGTACGCAGCGTAGACGTCGGTGCGCTTGGACAACGGATAGTCGTAGCCGACGGCCCAGGTCTGGCGCGTCTGGTCGAGGCCGCCGCCGTCGCGCGAGTACGCGTACGACGCCATCGCGTTGCCGACGCCGAGCGGCACCGACACGCCGCCCTGCGCGGTGTTCACGTGCCAGCTGCCGGCGACCTGATCGTTCTTCGTATACATGTACTGGCCGAACAGCTTCACGTATTTCAGATCGTAGGTCGCGCCGACCAGCCCGATGCCCTGGCTCTTCATGCCGGTCACGAGCGAGCTCAGGTCCTGCGGGCCGTTGTTGAAGTTCACGTACTGGTAGACGGCGGTCGCCGCGAACGGGCCGTTCGCGTAGTTGAACTGCGCGCTCCACTTCTTCGAGCGGTTGTCGCCGGCCGTGTTGCCGAGCGCGTACATCGCCGCGAAATTCAGGCCCCCGAACGAAGGCGACGTGTAGGACAGTGCGTTGTTCCAGCCCGAATCGCCGACCGCGCCCTGGTCGCTCGGATAGGTCGGGAACGTGCCGAGGCCGAGGAACACGTGGTACACCATCGGCGAGAAGGTGTACGAATCGTAGAACGGGTTGAACAGGATCGTCGACAGGAACAGGTGCGTGGTCAGGCGGCCCGCCGTCACCGTGCCGTACGGCGAGCTGACGCCGACGTATGCGTTGCGCGCGAAGAACGTGTCGCCCTGGAAGCGGCCGAACTGGCCGTTCTGCGCACGGAAGAAGCTCTCCAGCGTGAAGATCGCCTTGTAGCCGTCGCCGAGATCCTCGGCGCCGTGCAGGCCCCAGTAGGACGTCGACATCCCGCCGCCCGACACGTTCCATGCGCGATCGCCGCCCGGGAACTTGGTGGCGCCGACCCATTCGTCGACCTGACCGTAGAGCGAGACGCTCGACTGCGCGTGAGCGGGTGCGGTTGCGGCCACGCAGGCGGCCGCGGCGATCAGCTTGACGGACGTGCGCGACGCACGGCGAGCGAATGCTTTCATGGGATCTCCAGGGTTTTGTCGAATGTCGATAAGTGGCGCGAGCGTTGTTGTTTGGAGCCGATTGCTTGCGTCGTATGGGGCGCAGCCATCTTTACGGAACCTGCGTCCCGTCAAAATTGCGCACACTTATTGCGGGTATAGCGGCAGCATTAACTTCGCGGAATCGGCACATGGCCAGGCGCGCCGCAGCGGCCCCGCGCGGTGCGGGCACGCGACGGGACGGCCGCGAGGGGCGCGCGTGCCGGGCGCGAAAGATAGCGCAATGCGACGGGAAAATCAGCGGAAATCTATGCGCGACTGTGGCGAATTCGCATCACAGCCGGCGGGGGAACGAACGCGCGAGGCGCGCTCGGCGAACGCGCGGGGCGCTCAGTTTCGGTAGAACGGGGAAAAAAACGGCGAGTGGGAAGGCTCTTCCTGCGCGCGGGGCGGCGGCATCGGACGGCCGCCACGCTCTTCGTTGTAGCGCGCGACGTCGGCGCGGATCGAGCCGGCCCGCAACGGAACGTTGCCGCCGCCCGGCGGGCGCGGCATCTGGCGGGACTCGGCGCTGATCGGACGATACGGGCTCTGCGCGGCGTAATGCCCGTAAGACGGCGTCGGACGCAGGCCCCAGCGGGAACCATAGCCGCTCACGCCGCCGGCACGCGCGCCGCCCGGCGGCAGCGCCCGGCGCCATACCTGCGCGTTGCCGGCCGGCTGGCCGTACATGCGCATGTCGCCGCCACCGAAACCGTGACCGAAGCCATGACCGCCGCCGAACGCCTGACCGCCATGCGGCGGTTGCGCGAGCGCGAGCGGCATCAGCAGCGCGCCGAGCACGCCTGCCACCCATCGTCCGACCTTCAGTTTCACCCGTTCCGTCATCATTCAGTGCCTGTTGCCGCTCGCCGCCGGCTGTTTCCAGCCGACGCAAGCCTTTCAGCAGTAATTTATGAGCGGTCCCAAACGGTGTCGAGCCAAAAAGTGTTATGTCGCGGGCATCGGTGTAACACCATGTTACTGCTAGGTTTTTTCACTTCAGGGTGGGATCGCGACAGAACATTCTTCTGCCGCTTCGCGCGACGCCGGGCCGCCGCGGGCGTGCCGTGTTGCGCAGCCGCATCATGCAATCGATTCATCAATGGATTCGTACAATGAATTTGTTTATTGAATGACCAACCGGGACAATACCGGCTTCGCGCGCGCGACATGTGCGCCCGCCGTTTCCGAATCGAGTTCCCCGATGGCCCGTCCCCGTTTTCTTCCCGACAACTTCACGCTCGCGCTCGTCGGCACCGTCGTGCTCGCGAGCCTGCTGCCGTGCCGCGGCCCGGCCGCCCATGCGTTCAATTGGGCGACCAACATCGCGGTCGGCCTGCTGTTCTTCCTGCACGGCGCGAAGCTGTCGCGCGAAGCCGTCGTCGCGGGCGCGACCCACTGGCGGCTGCATGCGGTCGTGCTGCTCAGCACGTTCGCGCTGTTCCCGCTGCTCGGCCTCGCGCTGAAGCCCGTGCTGCAGCCGCTCGTCACGCCGACGCTGTATGCCGGCGTGCTGTTCCTGTGCACGCTGCCGTCGACCGTCCAGTCGTCGATCGCGTTCACGTCGATCGCGAAGGGCAACGTGCCGGCCGCCGTGTGCGCGGCATCGGCGTCGAGCCTGCTCGGGATCTTCGTGACGCCGGCGCTCGTCGGGCTGATGATCACGTCGCAGTCGGCCGCGGCCGCGTCGCCGTGGAGCACCATCGGCAGCATCGTGATGCAGCTGCTCGTGCCGTTCATCGCCGGCCAGCTGCTGCGGCCCGTGATCGGCGGCTGGATCGAACGCAACCGCGGCGTGCTGCGCTTCGTCGACCAGGGCTCGATCCTGCTCGTCGTCTACGTCGCGTTCAGCGAGGCCGTGAACCAGGGGCTGTGGCACCAGATTCCGGCGCGCGCGCTCGGCGGCCTGCTGATCGTCAACGTCGTGCTGCTCGTGATCGCGCTGGGGCTGACCGCGTTCGTCAGCAAGCGGCTCGGCTTCAACCGCGCCGACCAGATCACGATCATTTTCTGCGGGTCGAAGAAGAGCCTCGCGGCCGGCGTGCCGATGGCGAAGGTGATCTTCTCCGCGCAGGCGGTCGGCGCGATCGTGCTGCCGCTGATGCTGTTCCACCAGATCCAGCTGATGGCCTGCGCGGCGCTCGCGCAACGCTGGGGCGCGCGCGACACGAGCGGCGAGCGCGACGGCGACGCGGGTGCGGCCGGTGCCGCACGCGGGCGCGGTGCGCTGAGCGCGGGCAAGCGCTGACGCGGGAGGCTGCGCGGCCGGCATGACTGGCCGCGCTGGGGTGTTCGTCTTGTTCCTTTCGTCCCTGCCTCTCGCCTCTCGCCTCTCGCCTCTCGCCTCTCGCCTCTCGCCTCCCGGCTCCCGCCTTCCGCTTCCCGCCTTCCGCTTCCCGCCTTCCGCCTTCCGCCTTCCGCTTCCCGCTTCCCGCTTCCCACTTCCCACTTCCCACTTCCCGCCTCCCCGCCGCGACGCATGCACCATCGACGCGCATCGCGTCACGAAATCTTCATTCAATTCTCCGAGCGTACTGCCGTTAAAGTCGGGCGTCCCGTCGTCTCGGCCGCCCCCCTCCATGCCCGCGCCCCATCCCGACTCGTCCGCCGCCCCGACCACCCGCCTGATCGCGGAACGCGCGCTCGCGGCCGTGTTCCAGCCGATCGTCGATCTCGGATCGGGCACGGTCGTCGGTTACGAAGGCCTGATCCGGGGCCCGCGCGGCACCGACCTCGAGCCGCCGGCCGCACTGTTCGCGCAGGCCGCCCGCGACGGCACGACCGTCGCGCTCGAACAGGCGGCCGCGCGCACCTGCCTCGACGCATTCGCGGCGCTCGGCTGCGACGGCAAGCTGTTCCTCAACTTCAGCGCGGGCACGATCCTGCAACTCGCGCGCGAACGCGAGCGCGCGCGGCAACTGCTCGTGCGCGCGCGGATCGGCGCCGAGCGCATCGTGATCGAGCTGACCGAGCAGACCGCGCTGCCGGACGTCGCACGCATCGGGCCGGCGGTCGCCTCGCTGCGCGACGCCGGCATCCAGTTCGCGCTCGACGACTACGGCACCGCGAACGCGAGCATGAACCTGTGGCTGCGCCTGCACCCGGATGTCGTGAAGATCGACCGCTTCTTCATCCACGACATCGCGCGCGATCCGCTCAAGTTCGAGGCGGTCAGGGCGATGCAGCACTTCGCGCAGGCAAGCGGCGCGCAACTGATCGCGGAAGGGATCGAGAACGAGTGCGACCTGCTCGTCGTGCGCGACATGGGCATCGGCTGCGTGCAGGGCTTCCTGCTCGGGCGACCGGACGCGCAACCCTCGCCGGTCGTCGCGCCGGCCGCGCGCGACGCGATCCGCGCCCCGCACATCGCGGTGTTTCCCGGTGCGACCCGCGCCGTGCGGCCGGCAGGCACGATCGCGGCGAAGATGCTCGTCGCCGCGCCGGCGCTGCCGCGCGACGCGACCAGCAACGACGTGCTCGACCTGTTCAACCGGATGCCCGCGCTGCACGCGGTCGCACTCGTCGAACGCGGCCGGCCGGTCGCGCTCGTGAACCGGCGCGGCTTCATCGACCGCTTCGCGCTGCCGTACCACCGCGAGGTGTTCGGGAAGAAGCCGTGCCTGCAGTTCGCGAACGACGCGCCGCTGATGATCGACAACGCGACGACGGTCGAGCAGCTCGCGATGCTGCTCGCGAGCCACGACCAGCGCTACCTCGCGGACGGCTTCGTGATCACCGAACACGGCCGCTACGTCGGGCTCGGCACCGGCGAAAGCCTCGTACGCGCGGTGACCGAAATGCGCATCGAGGCCGCGCGCTACGCGAATCCGCTGACGTTCCTGCCCGGCAACATCCCGATCAGCGCGCATATCGAGCGCCTGCTGGCGCGCGACGCCGGCTTCCACGCGTGCTACGTCGACCTGAACCAGTTCAAGCCGTTCAACGACCAGTACGGCTACTGGCAAGGCGACGAAGTGCTGAAGTTCGCGGCGACGGTGCTGGCCGGCGTGTGCGATCCGCAACGCGACTTTCTCGGACACGTCGGCGGCGACGATTTCCTCGTGCTGTTCCAGCGCGACGACTGGCACGCGCGCGCGGCCGACGCGATCGCGCGCTTCAACGACGGCGCGCAGCGCTTCTATACGCAGGCCGACCGGCTGGCGGGCGGGCTGCGCGGCGAGGACCGCTACGGCAACCCCGCGTTCTTCGGCTTCGTGACGATGGCGATCGGTGTGGTCGGCGTGCCGGCCGGCGCGAACGGCGCGATACGCTACGGCAGCGACGAGATCGCATCGGTCGCGGCGCTCGCCAAGCGGCGCGCGAAACAGCAGCCGGGCGGGCTCGCGGTCGTCGATCTGGACGCGGGCCGCGCGGCGCTGCGCGATCGCGGCGAGCCGCCACTCGCGGCTGCCGGCTGAGTGGCGGCCCGTTGCCGGTCGCAGGCAGGTCGCCGGCCCGCCCGAGCGACGTTGCCGGTGCCGCGCCAGCCCGGCCGGGCCGCGCCCCGGCAACCGCCGGCCGATCGCCCCGCCCGCCCCGTTCACGCCGGGCAGCGGAACGTGCCCGACGCTCCACCTGCCGGCACCGCCACATTCCGCGTGATCACCTTGCCTTTTCCGCGTTTTGTTTAGTATTTTTAGTAACGGCGTTTTCGCAGATTAGCTCGCAAAAACCCGCTATTTCCGGGTATTCCCCGGTTATCCGGCCCGAATTAGGCGCCGCGTTTACTATACAATCGCCGTCACCCTAAACAAACCGGATCCCGAACGATGGGCACCACCATTCGCGACGTAGCGCGGGCGGCAGAGGTCTCGATCGGCACCGTCTCCCGCGCGCTGAAAAACCAGCCGGGCCTGTCCGAAGCCACTCGGGCGCGCATCGTCGAGATCGCGCAGCGGCTCGGCTACGACCCGGCCCAGTTGCGGCCGCGCATCCGCCGGCTCACCTTCCTCCTGCACCGCCAGCACAACCGCTTTCCCGCCAGCCCGTTCTTCTCGCACGTGCTGCACGGCGTCGAGGACGCGTGCCGCGAGCGCGGCATCGTGCCGACGCTGCTCACGGTCGGCCCGAACGACGACGTGCTGCGCCAGATGCGCCCGCACGCGCCCGACGCGATCGCGGTGGCCGGCTTCATCGAGCCCGAGACGATCGAGGCGCTCGCCGCGACCGGCCGGCCGCTCGTGCTGATCGACCTGTGGGCGCCCGGCCTGCGCTCGGTGAACATCGACAACGCGACGGGCGCGGCGCTCGCGATGCGCCACCTGCTCGCGATCGGCCGCTCGCGGATCGCGTTCATCGGCGGCTCGGCCGCGCACTACAGCATCGCGCAGCGCGCGATCGGCTACCGGCGCGCGTTCTTCGAGGCCGGGCGGCTGTTCGATCCCGCGTACGAAGTGACGATCGACGCCGGGCTCGACCCCGACACCGGCGCCGCGCGGGCGATGCAGCAGCTGCTCGACGCGCCGGGCCCGCGCCCGGACGCCGTGTTCGCGTACAACGACGCCGCCGCGCTGGCCGCGCAGCGCGTGTGCCTCGCGCGCGGCGTGCGGATTCCGGAAGACATCGCGATCGTCGGCTTCGACGACATCCCGGCCGCCGCGCACGCGAACCCGCCGCTCACGACGCTCGCCGTCGACAAGGAAGCGCTCGGCCGCCGCGGCGTCGAACTGCTGCTCGCGGAAGCCCCCGAGCGCACCGAGATCTCCCTGCCCGTCGAGCTGATCGTACGGGCCAGCAGCCAGCCCGCCGGCTCACCGGCGCTCGATACCGCCACGGTCACCGAATCATGAACATGCCCCCGGCCCAATCCCGCACGGCCACGCCGGCCAACCACACGCAAGCGGCACCGTTCGTCGCGAGCTTCCGCGATCCGTCGTTCCTGCTGTCGCACATCGAGGACACGCTGCGGTTCTACGCGACGAACGCGTTCGACCCGACGGGCGGCTTCCACCACTATTTCCGCGACGACGGCAGCGTCTACAACCGCACGTCGCGGCACCTGGTCAGCAGTTGCCGGTTCGTCTTCAACTACGCGATGGCGTACCGGCATTTCGGCGATCCGCGCCATCTCGACTACGCGCGCCACGGGCTGCGCTTCCTGCGCGACGCGCACTGGGACGAGGCGCTGCAAGGCTACGACTGGGAGCTCGACTGGCGCGACGGCACGAAGCACGCGACGCTCGACGGCACGCGCCATTGCTACGGGCTCGCGTTCGTGCTGCTGGCCGCCGCGCACGCGACGATGGCCGGCATCGACGAAGCGCGCGCGCTGATCGCGTCGACCTACGAGCTCGCCGAACACCGCTTCTGGGATGCGGCCGCCGGCCTCTACGCGGACGACGCGACGCCGAACTGGATCGTGTCGTCGTACCGCGGCCAGAACGCGAACATGCACATGACGGAAGCGCTGCTCGCGGCATACGAGGCGACCGGCCACCTCACCTACCTCGATCGCGCGGAAAAGCTCGCGACCCACATCACGCAGCGCCAGGCCGCGCTGTCGGGCGGCCTCGTGTGGGAGCACTACCACGCGGACTGGTCGGTCGACTGGGACTACAACAAGGAAGACAGCTCGAACATCTTCCGTCCGTGGGGCTTCCAGCCCGGGCACCAGACCGAATGGGCGAAGCTGCTCCTGATCCTGGAGCGGCACCGCCCGCTCGACTGGCTCGTGCCGCGCGCGGCCGAGCTGTTCGACGCGGCGCTCACGCACGCATGGGACGCCGATCACGGCGGCCTCTGCTACGGCTTCGGCCCCGACTTCACGATCTGCGACCACAACAAGTATTTCTGGGTGCAGGCGGAGACCTTCGCGGCGGCCGCGATGCTCGGCGCGCGCACCGGCAGCGAGCGTTTCTGGGATTGGTACGACGAGATCTGGCGCTACAGCTGGGCGCATTTCGTCGATCACCGCTACGGCGCGTGGTATCGGATCCTCACCTGCGACAACCGCAAGTACAGCGACGAGAAAAGCCCGGCCGGCAAGACCGACTATCACACGATGGGCGCGTGCTACGACGTGCTCGCGACCCTCGCGCGGGCGGCGCGCAGCGAGCCGACGCAATGAGCGGCGGCACCTTTCCGGCCTTCGTGTCGGCGGGCGACATCCTGACCGACATGGTGCGCGCAGGCGACGCGCAGTGGACCTCGGTGCCGGGCGGCGCCGGCTGGAACGTCGCGCGCGCGGTCGCGCGGCTCGGCCTGTCGAGCGCGCTCGCGGGCGCGATCGGCGAGGACTGCTTCTCCGACGTGCTGTGGCGCACCAGCGAGGCCGCCGGGCTCGACCTGCGCTTCCTGCAGCGGGTCCCGCGTGCGCCGCTGCTCGCGATCGTCCACGAGACGCGGCCGCCCGCGTACTTCTTCATCGGCGAAGCGAGCGCGGACCTCGCGTTCGACCCGGCGCGGCTGCCGGCCGGCTGGGCCGCTCACGTGAAATGGGCGCACTTCGGCTGCATCAGCCTGGTGCGCGAGCCGCTCGCGGGCACGCTCGTCGCGCTCGCGGCCGACCTGCACGCGCGCGGCGTGAAGATCAGCTTCGATCCGAACTACCGGAACCTGATGACGGCCGCGTACCGGCCGACGCTGGAGAAGATGGGCGCGCTCGCCGACCTGATCAAGGTCTCCGACGAGGACCTGCGCCACCTGTTCGGCGGCGACGGCCCCGACGCGGTCGCGGCGGTGCGCGCGCTGAATCCGCGCGCGGCCGTGCTCGTCACACGCGGCGCGCAGGCGGCGACGCTGTACGCGGACGGCGACGTGCTCGAGGCCAGCCCGCCGCGCGTCGAGGTGGTCGACACCGTCGGCGCCGGCGACGCGTCGATCGGCGGCATGCTGTTCAGCCTGATGGCCGCGCCGCAGCGGTCGTGGCGCGAGCATCTCGCGTTCGCGCTCGCGGCGGGCGCCGCCGCATGCCGGCACACGGGCGCGCACGCGCCGACGCTCGACGAGGTCGTCGCGCTGCTCGAAGGGTGACGGGATGATGACGGCGCGCTGATCGGTCGCCGATATGCGGCGCTGTACATGCTGCGCCGCAGTGCTACGATGAAGTGTCCTATTGCGGGAGAGGCACGATGGACACGAACACGTTCACGAAGGGCATCTACACGGCCAAGGCGCATACGCAGCACGCCGCCAACGGACAGTTCCAGGGCTACGTGATCCTCGCCCGGGACGACGGCGACGAGACGGAGAACGTGCGCTACGACGTCCACACGACGAGTCCGAGCGAGGAAGAGGCGTTCGACGAGGCGAAGGCGCTCGCGCACCGGATCCTCGGCGAAATCGAGCTGTAATGCGCGAGCTTCAATGCACGAGCCGTCATGCACGAACTACCCCGCGCCGAACCCGTCACGTGCGCGCCGCGGCCGGACCGCGACGCGCCGTCTTCGGCACGGCTCAGAGCAGCCGCGCCACCAGCGACACCAGCATCGTCAGCACCAGCGTCGACATGAACGGGAACGGATAACGCCGCCCGCCGAGCGTCAGCGTGACGTCGCCCGGCATCCGCCCGATGCCGAACTTGCCGAGCCACGGCCAGCAGCGCGTCAGGATCATCACCGCAACGAACGACGCCATGAACCAGCGCAGCATCCCGGTCTCCGCCGTCAGAGCGCGTGCGAGCGGTCGCCGCGCGCGAACGCGTCGAGCGTGCCGTCGATGCCGCGCGAGAACGCGATCACCTTGAACAGCTCGCCCATCTCGGCTTCCGAGATCAGCTTCTGCACCGCGTTCGCGGCCGGCAGGAACCGGTGGATGTCGGACGGATCGATCGCGGCGAGCGCGTCGGTGATGCCCGCGTTCAACAGGAAACGCGCCTGCGACGTGTAGCCGAGCAGGTCCGCGCCGGTCGCGACGCCCGCGTCGTAGATGCCGGTGAATTCGACGTGCGCGGTGATGTCCTGCAGGCCCGGGTAAAGGAATGCGTCGTCGTGCGCGTGGTGGCGGTAGTGGCACATCAGCGTGCCGCGGTCGCGCTGCGGGTGGTAGTACTCGTGCGCGGGGAAGCCGTAGTCGACCAGCAGCACCGCGCCGCGCCCGAGCATCGTGCACACGGTGCGCGTGAACGCCAGCGCGGCTTCATGTGTTTCGGTCACGTAGCCGTCGTCGACGTCGAGCGTCGCGAGCACCGGCGGCAGGCCGGCCGCGCCCACGGGCCGGTCGTCGAACACGAACGCGTGCCGCGCGTCGAGCGCGACGCCGCGCTCGCGCCACGCGCCGCCCGCCTTCGCAAAGAGGCGCACCGGCATCGCGTCGAGCACCTCGTTGCCGACCACGACGCCGTCGAAGCGCTCGGGCAGCGCGTCGAGCCAGCGTACTTTCCCCGCAAGCGCCGGCGCAGCCGCCGCGATCGTGTCGCGCTGCCGTTCGCGCAGTTCGCCGGACAGGTCGACGATCAGGTATTCGTCGAGCTCGACGCCGAGCGCATCGAGCGCCGCGAGCAGCCCGGCCGCGAGCTTGCCGGTGCCCGCGCCGAATTCCATCACGCGGCGCGTGCCGCTCGCCGCGAGCGCGTCGGCGACGGGATTCGCGAGCGTCTGCGCGAACAGCGGCGACAGCTCGGGGGCCGTCACGAAGTCGCTGCCGTCGTCGGCGCGGCGCCCGAACTTGCGCGCGCCGCCGCTGTAATAGCCGAGGCCGGGCGCGTACAGCGCGCGCTCCATGAAGCGATCGAACGGCAGCCAGCCGCCGGCCGCCGCGATCTCGTCGCGCAGTTGCGCGGCGAGGGTTTCGGACTGCGCGAGCGCGTCAGGGCCGGGAGCAGGTAAACTAGCGGGTTCGTGAGCTTTCGGGTTCATCCCGGCATTGTAAATGACCGTTTCAGCCGATACGTCGCCCCCGCGCATCGCGCTCGTCGCGGGCGCGCTGGGCAGCGCGGCCGACGCCGCGTCGCTCGGCCGTGCGCTCGCGACCGGATTCGCGCAGCGCGGCTGGGACGTCGCGCTGCAGCGCAGCCCCGGCGCGCCGCGCGCGGCTGGCGACGCGCTGGTCGCCGAAGTCGCCGCACTGGGCCGCCGCGCGGCCGTGCTCGATGCCGATCTGGCCCTGGAAGCCGATGCGGCCGCGCTCGTTGCCGCGTGCGGCGTGGCACTCGGCCGGCCCGCCTGTGCGGTGTTCGTGAGCGCTTGCGCCGGCACCGACGACGCGCATACCGTGGACGGCGCGTCGCTCGCCGGCGCGCTCGCGCGCAACGTGACGGCGCCGCTCGCGCTGGCCCGCGCGCTCGCCGACGCGACGCCCGATGCCGCGCGCGACGACGAATCGCTGCGCGCCTGCGCGATCCACGTGCTGGACCAGGCCCTGTTTCACCCGGCGCCGGCGCAGCTGTCGCACGCGCTGATGCAGGCCGCGCTGAACCGCGCGACCTCGGCGCTCGCGCTGGCGCTGGCGCCGAAGGTGCGCGTCGCGGCGCTCGTGCGCGGCCACGCGCCGCACGCGAACGACATCGCGGCGGCGGCCTGCTATCTCGCGAGCGCGCCCGGCGTCACGGGCGCGACGCTGACCGTCGACGGCGGCGAGCACCTGGTGCCGCCCGCCGCCGGCCCGAATGACTGAACTGCGCGGAGCGCGCGGCCCGACCGCCGCCGCCCGCGCCGCTTTGCGTGCACGCACGCCAATTTGACTGGGACGACCATGTTTTCCGCTCTCCTGCACCCCCGCCTCGCGGACTGCCGCAGGCTCTACCTGCGCGACTACGAGGTGCACATCAACATCGGGGCCTTCGAACACGAGAAGCGCGGCGAGCAGCGCGTCGTCATCAACATCGACCTGTTCGTGCAGCTCGCGCTGTCCACCCCCGTCGACGACCGGCTGCATGAAGTCGTCGACTACGACCTGATGAAGCAGAGCGTCGCGCAGTGCCTGGCGCGCGGCCACATCCACCTGCAGGAAACGCTGTGCGACGCGATCGCCGCGAACCTGCTGGCGCACGACACCGTGCGCGCGGTACGCGTCTGTACCGAGAAACCGGACGCCTATCCGGACTGCGACGCCGTCGGCGTCGAAGTCTTTCGCATCAAGGACGAGGAGCGCGCATGAACGCCCCCCACATGAACGACACGGCGGCCGATGGCGCCGCCATCGAAGCCACCGTCGCCGACACCGGCCGCCGCGCGCTGACGCGCCGCGAGCAGAAGGAAGCGTACGAGAACAACAAGCTGTTCAAGCGGATCGTTCGCCAGGTCGGCCAGGCGATCGGCGACTACAACATGATCGAGCAGGGCGACAAGGTGATGGTGTGCCTGTCGGGCGGCAAGGACAGCTACGCGATGCTCGACGTGCTGCTGCGCCTGCGCGAGCGCGCGCCGATCGACTTCGACATCGTCGCGGTCAACCTCGACCAGAAGCAGCCGGGCTTCCCCGAGCACGTGCTGCCCGAGTACCTGACGCAGGTCGGTGTGCCGTTCCACATCGAGAACCAGGACACCTACAGCATCGTCAAGCGGCTCGTCCCCGAAGGCAAGACGACCTGCTCGCTGTGCTCGCGGCTGCGCCGCGGGATCCTGTACCGCGTGGCGGGCGAGCTCGGCGCGACCAAGATCGCGCTCGGCCACCACCGCGACGACATCCTGCAAACCTTGCTGCTCAACATGTTCTACGGCGGCAAGCTGAAGGGGATGCCGCCGAAGCTGCAGTCGGACGACGGCCGGAACGTCGTGATCCGCCCGCTCGCGTACGTGAAGGAAACCGATCTCGAGAAATACGCGGAGCTGCGCGAATTCCCGATCATCCCGTGCAACCTGTGCGGCAGCCAGCCGAACCTGAAGCGCGCGGAAATGAAGGCGCTGATCCGCGAATGGGACAAGCGCTTCCCGGGCCGCGTCGACAACATGTTCAGCGCGCTCGCGAACGTCGTGCCGTCGCACCTGATGGATACGACCCAGTTCCCGTTCGCGTCGCTGCGCGCGACCGGAGAAGCCGATCCGCAGGGCGACATCGCGTTCGACGAGGAGCCGTGCGCGTCCGGCGAAGACACCGCCGTGCCGGGTGCCGCGAAACCGATCTCGATCGTCCAGTTCGACGACCTGTAAGCAGGGTCCGAACATCGCCGGAACGGGGCCCAGCGTGCCCTGTTCCGGCACTGTCGCCCGGTCGCGACAGGCCAGGAATGCCAGGGGCCGCATGCTAAAATGGACGGCTACGAACTCCTCTGACAAGCTGGCGCCATGAATATCGTGATTTTGGCGGCAGGCACCGGCAAGCGCATGCGTTCCGCGCTGCCGAAAGTGCTCCATCCCCTGGCCGGCAGGCCGCTCCTCTCCCACGTCATCGCCACCGCGCGCACGCTGCAGCCGTCGCGGCTCGTCGTCGTCGTCGGTCATGGCGCCGAGCAGGTCCAGGCCGCCGTCGCCGCGCCCGACGTCCAGTTCGCGGTACAAGCCGAGCAGCTCGGCACCGGCCACGCGGTGCGCCAGGCGCTGCCGCTGCTCGATCCCGCGCAACCGACGCTGGTGCTGTACGGCGACGTGCCGCTCACCCGCGCGTCGACGCTGCGGCGTCTGGTCGACGCCGCGCGCGAGGGCCGCTACGGGATTCTGACGGTCACGCTCGACGATCCGACCGGCTACGGCCGCATCGTGCGCGACGCGTCCGGCTTCGTCACGCGCATCGTCGAGCAGAAGGATGCGTCGCCCGAGCAACTGAAGATCGCCGAGATCAACACCGGCATCATCGTCACGCCGACGGCCCAGCTGTCGATGTGGCTCGGCGCGCTGAAGAACGAGAACGCGCAGGGCGAGTACTACCTGACCGACGTCGTCGAACTCGCGATCGAGGCCGGCTTCGAGATCGTCACGGCGCAGCCCGACGAGGACTGGGAAACGCTCGGCGTGAACAGCAAGGCGCAGCTCGCGGAACTCGAGCGCATCCATCAGCGCAACGTCGCCGATGCGCTGCTCGCCGACGGCGTCACGCTCGCCGATCCGGCGCGCCTCGACGTGCGCGGCACGCTCCGGTGCGGCCGCGACGTGTCGATCGACGTGAACTGCGTGTTCGAAGGCAACGTGACGCTCGCCGACAACGTGACGATCGGCGCGAACTGCGTGATCCGCAACGCGTCGATCGGCGCGGGCACGCGCATCGACGCGTTCACGCACATCGACGGCGCCGAACTCGGCGCGCACACCGTGATCGGCCCGTACGCGCGGCTGCGCCCGGGCGCGCAGCTCGCGGACGAAGCGCACGTCGGCAACTTCGTCGAGGTGAAGAACGCGGTGATCGGCCACGGTTCGAAGGCGAACCACCTGACCTACATCGGCGACGCCGACATCGGCGCGCGCGTGAACATCGGCGCCGGCACGATCACCTGCAACTACGACGGCGCGAACAAGTTCCGCACCGTGATCGAGGACGACGTGTTCGTCGGCTCGGACACGCAGCTCGTCGCGCCGGTGCGCGTCGGCCGCGGCGTGACGATCGCGGCCGGCACGACGATCTGGAAGGACGTCGCCGAGGGCGTCCTCGCCTTGAACGAGAAGACGCAGACCGCGAAAAGCGGCTACGTCCGACCGGTCAAGAAGAAGAGCTGAACCTTTTGCGGGCGCCCGAACTGCGCCCGCGTCGACTTACAGGATTGACCATTCATGTGCGGCATTGTCGGCGCAGTTGCGCAGCGTAATATCGTTCCGGTGCTGATCGAAGGATTGCGGCGCCTCGAATACCGTGGCTACGACTCGTGCGGCGTCGCCGTGCTCGAGCCGGACGCACCGAAGCGCGCGCGCAGCGTCGCGCGCGTCGCCGATCTCGACGCGCAGGTGCAGGAATCGCACCTCGCCGGCACGACCGGCGTCGCGCACACGCGCTGGGCGACGCACGGCGCGCCCGTCACGCACAACGCGCACCCGATCTTCTCGTCGAACGCGCTCGCGCTGGTGCACAACGGCATCATCGAGAACTTCGAGACGCTGCGCGACGCGCTGCGCGCGAAGGGCTACGAATTCGTGTCGCAGACCGACACCGAAGTGATCGCGCACCTCGTGCACAGCCTGTATCGCGGCAATCTGTTCGAGGCCGTGCGCGAAGCCGTGCAGCAGCTGCACGGCGCGTATGCGATCGCGGTGACCCACAAGGACCAGCCGCACATCGTCGTCGGCGCGCGCCAGGGTTCGCCGCTCGTCGTCGGCCACGGCGACGGCGAGAACTTCCTCGCCTCCGACGCACTGGCGCTGGCCGGCAGCACCGACCATTTCACGTTCCTCGAGGAAGGCGACGTGTGCGAGCTGTCGCTCGACGGCGTGAAAATCGTCGACCGCCACGGCGCGCTCGCGCAGCGCGAGATCCGCGTGGTCAGCGCATACGGCGGCGCGGTCGAGCTGGGCCCGTATCGCCACTTCATGCAGAAGGAAATCTTCGAGCAGCCGCGCGCGATCAGCGACACGGTGCCGCAAACCGAAGCATTCGACGCAACGCTGTTCGGCGACGCGGCGCCCGCCGCCTTCGCGGACATCGACAGCCTGCTGATCCTCGCGTGCGGCACGAGCTACTACTCGGGCCTCACCGCGAAGTACTGGCTCGAATCGATCGCGAAGATTCCGACCCAGGTCGAGATCGCGAGCGAATACCGCTATCGCGAATCGGTGCCGAACCCGCGCCAGCTGGTGCTGGTGATCTCGCAGTCGGGCGAGACGGCCGACACGCTCGCCGCGCTCAAGCACGCGCAGTCGCTCGGCCACACGCATACGCTCGCGGTCTGCAACGTCGCGACGAGCGCGATGGTGCGCCTCACCGAGATGCAGTTCCTGACGCACGCGGGCACCGAGATCGGCGTCGCGTCGACCAAGGCGTTCACGACCCAGCTCGTCGCGCTGTTCGTGCTGGCCGCGACGCTCGGCAAGCTGCGCGGGCACGTCGACGCCGCGCAGGAAGCGCAATTCCTGAAGGAGCTGCGCCACCTGCCGGCCGCGCTGAACAGCGTGCTCGCGCTCGAGCCGCAGATCATCGCGTGGTCGGAGGAATTCGCGCGCAAGGAAAACGCGCTGTTCCTCGGCCGCGGGCTGCACTACCCGATCGCGCTCGAAGGCGCGCTGAAGCTGAAGGAAATCTCGTACATCCACGCCGAGGCCTATCCGGCCGGCGAACTGAAGCACGGCCCGCTCGCGCTCGTCACGGAAGCGATGCCGGTCGTCACGGTCGCGCCGAACGACACGCTGCTCGAGAAGCTGAAGTCGAACATGCAGGAAGTGCGCGCGCGCGGCGGCGAGCTGTACGTGTTCGCGGATGCCGACACGCAGATCGTCAACGACGACGGCCTGCACGTGATCCGGATGCCGGAACACTACGGCCAGCTGTCGCCGATCCTGCACGTCGTGCCGCTGCAGCTGCTCGCATATCACACCGCGTGCGCGCGCGGCACCGACGTCGACAAGCCGCGCAACCTCGCGAAGTCGGTGACGGTGGAGTAAGCAATCGGCGCAGCGCAGTCCGGCGCGCCGGCGAGACTGACGGAGAGACCATGGTAAGACTGTTTGGATGCGGATTGCTGGCGCTGAGCTTCGCGTCGACGGGCTGGGCGACCGAGCACTACGTCGAAGTCTGGAACCCGCCCGAGGCGCGCGTGCCGGCGGCACGTACGCCGACCCCGCGCGCGGCCGCCGACGCGCACGCCGGCAACAAGACCGCGGAAAAGCACGCGAGCGTGCAGCCGAAGGTCGCCGTCAAGCCGCACAAGCGCCGCGTCGCACAAGCCGTGAAAGCCGCGCCGCATCGACCGACCGCCGCGACGGTCGATGCGCCGGCCGCACCGCGCCCCGTCGCGCAGCCCGCGCCGGGCCGGCTCACCGTGATGCAGCCGACCGTGCCCGACACGCCGCACGCACTCAAATTCTCCGATATCCCGCGGCAATACACGCCGGACGGCAACGTGCTGCGCGTCGGCGCGAGCCGCCGTTCCGCGGAGGTGACGCGATAATGGAAGCGCAGACCTATCACGGCTACCAGATCTGGGGCCATTCGATCCTGCAGCAGGACGAAATCCTGCAGCCCGAGCGCTTCGCGGCGAGCGGCACGATCACGCAGAACAACCGGCTCGTCGAAGCGTCGGGCGTGCTCGGCGTGTTCGATACCGAGGACGAAGCGCGCGAAGCGGGGCTCGAATGGGCCCGCGCGTGGATCGACAGCCATCGCTGAACGGGGCGCGAACCGTCAACGCAAGTAACAAGGGGCGTCCACGACGCCCCTTTTTGCATTCGGCCCCGCCCGCTCAGGCGACGGGCCGCGGCGGCGGCACGACCGTCCGCGGCCGGCCGACGAGCCGCGCCAGCACGACGATCGCAACCAGCGTGACCAGGTACGCGGCGATCTGGATCCCCGCCGGACGCGCGGTATAGCCGATCAACGTATGCAGCGCCTTGCCGACGATGCTCGTTTCCTTGAGCAGCCACGAGGTATCCCAGACCGCGTCGCCCCACGACGGCACGAGGCCCGCGGCAAGCAGGAAGCCGACGCACTGGCTCGCCATCCCCGCCGCGAGCAGCACGATCAGCGCATTGGTGACGGAAAACAGGCGCTTGAGCGGAATCTGCAGCAGGCCCGCATACATCGCATAGCCGAGCCCGGCGCCACCCAGCACGCCGAGCAGCCCGCCGACGATCATCTGCGGCGTCTGTCCCGGATCGCCCGCCGCGATGCCGTACAGGAACAGCACGGCCTCGGAGCCTTCGCGCAACACCGCGACGCCGACCACGATCGCGAGCCCCGTGAGCGGCCGGCTGCCGGCCGCGACGGCCCGCCCGACCTCGCCCATGTGCAGCGCCATCTCGCGGCCGTGGCGGCTCATCCAGATGCAATGCCACGCGAGCATCAGCGTCGCGACGAACATCACGCCCGCGTTGAAGACTTCCTGCCCCATGCCGGATGCCCACTGCGAGATCACGTCGGCGAACGCGGCGATCAGGCCAGCGCCGATCACGCCGCCGACGAGCCCGCCGCCGACCCACCAGCCGCGCCGCGGCACGCCCTTCGTGGCGGCCATCACGATCGAGACCACCAGCGCGGCCTCGAGCACTTCACGAAAGACGATCAGGGCAGTAGACAGCATGGCGATATCCGCTTACTTGACGGTCAGGTGCGTCTTCGACTGCGCTTCGTGATACTCGTCGTGGAACTCGTAGGTGCCGGCCTTCAGCGGCCCGACGAGGATCTCGACCGACTTGCCGGCCGGCACGACCTTCTCTGCCTTGAAATCGTCGCTTTCGAATTCCGCGGGCGTCGCGTCGAGGTTCTTCACGACGAACTTCACCTTCTTGCCGGCCGGAATCGTGACGCCGTCGGGCGAGAACTTGTGGTCCTTCAGGGTCAGGTTGACGAGGTCGTCGGCAGCGAAGGCGGACGTTGCCGATGCGCCCAGCAGGGCCAGTGCGAAACCGAAAGCGAAGCGATTCATATGGGTAACGAAATGAAATATCGAGGGGGAACCGATAGTAAGATCGATTCGCATTTCCCTCTCGAAGTACCCTTACTGATGGCATGGGCATCGGGCGTCGTCGACGCGACACGCACCTTGTCGTGCAAGGCTCCGCCAGATTTCGCCGACAATGCGCGACCGTCAATCGGGAAAAATTCCGACTGACGTACATCGGCGCATCACGATTCGTCTGACTTATGCTTTACAAATAGCTTTCGCGATGCCGAACGCGACGAATCGCTTGACATTCCCACCATGGCAAGCTTCATGCTGGCGACGTTTGTGAATCGCCACCCAACCCAGGAGAACACGATGGAATTCGAAGTCCAGGACATGACCTGCGGCGGCTGCGCCAACGCCATCACGCGTGCCGTGACGGCAGCCGACCCCGCTGCGAAGCTCGACATCGACGTGGCCGCGAAGACGGTCAAGGTCGAATCGGCGCAAGGCGCCGAACGCGTGCAGTCGATCATCGAAGCCGCGGGCTTCCACCCGGCGCTGCGCACGGCCTGACGCGCGCATGCGCAGCACGGGCGCGGCGCCCGTCGGCACCGCGCCCGCACACCGGCCGCGTCAGCGCAGCCGGATCAGCGTCGACTTCAGTTCGGTGTACTTCTCGAGCGCATGCAGCGACTTGTCGCGGCCGTTGCCCGACTGCTTGTAGCCGCCGAACGGGAAGTTCATGTCGCCGCCTTCGTCGTAGCAGTTCACCCACACCGTGCCCGCCCGCAGCCGGCGCGACACGTCGTGCGCGGTCGTCAGGTCCGACGTCCACACCGCCGCCGCGAGCCCGTACTCGGTATCGTTCGCGATCCGCACCGCCTCGTCGACATCGTCGAACACGATCACCGACAGCACGGGACCGAAGATCTCCTCGCGCGCGATCTTCGCATCGGGCTTCACCTCGAACACCGTCGGCTCGACGTAGAAGCCGCCCGTCTCCGCCTTCACGCGCGCACCGCCCGTGACGAGCGTGCCTTCCTTGCGCCCGGCGTCGATGTAGCCGAGCACGCGCTCGAGCTGGATGCCGTCGACGATCGCGCCCATCGATACCGACGGATCGAGCGGGTTGCCCGGCACGTACGTACGCGCGGCCGCGACCAGCTTCTCGATGAACGCGTCCTTGATGTCGCGATGCACGAGCAGGCGCGAGCCGGCCGTGCACATCTCGCCCATGTTGTAGAAGATCGCGCCGGCCGCGGCCTGCGCGGCGCGGTCGAGATCCGGGCAATCGGGCAGCACGATGTTCGGCGACTTGCCGCCGAGTTCGAGCCATGCGCGCTTCAGGTTCGACTGCGCGGCGTACTGCATGATCAGCTTGCCGACTGCCGTGGAGCCGGTGAACGCGATGCAGTCGACGTCGCGATGAAGCGCGAGCAGCTTGCCCGGTTCGCCCGCGCCCGGCACGACGTTGAACACGCCGGCCGGGATGCCGGCCTCGTACGCGAGCTGCGCGACGCGGATCGCGGTCAGCGGCGATTTCTCCGACGGTTTCAGCACGACGCTGTTGCCGGCCGCGAGCGCCGGGCCGAACTTCCATGCGGCCATCAGGATCGGGAAGTTCCACGGCACGACGGCCGCGACCACGCCGACCGGCTCGCGCGTGACGAGGCCGACGAGATGATGGTCGGCCGGCGCGACTTCGCCGCCGACCTTGTCGATCGCCTCCGCGAACCACTCGACGCAATACGCGGCGCCCGGCACGTCGACCGTCGTCGTGTCGCCGATCGGCTTGCCGGCGTCGAGCGTCTCGAGCAGCGACAGTTCGTCGAGATGCTCGCGCATCAGTGCGGCCCAGCGCAGCAGCACGGCCTTGCGCGCGCGCGGGTTCAGTCCGGCCCACACGCCGGCGTCGAACGCGCGGCGGGCGGCCGCGACGGCGGCGTTCACGTCGGCCTCGCCGCAATCGGCCACCTTCGCGAGCACGCGGCCGTCGATCGGGCTCACGCAGTCGAACGTCTTGCCGCCGTGCGCGTCGCGCGACGCGCCGTCGATGAATGCGCGCCCCTCGATCTCGAGCGACGCCGCCCTGTCCTGCCAGTCAGCCAAAGTCAACTTGTTCATTCAGGATACCTCAACGGTTGTGGCATTCGCGCTGCGGCACGCCGTGCAACGGCAACGCTGCCGGCGGTGGCGAATGCGGTGATGCGCGGTCAGAAGGTGGCCGGCGAATTGGCCGACACGACCTCGCAGAGCTGTTCCGCGCTGGGATTGCGAAAACGGTGCGGCAAACGGCTTTCGAAGTAGTAGCCGTCTCCGGGGTCGAGCAGCCAGGTCGCGCCGTCGACGGTGAGCTCGAGCCGGCCCGACACGACCACGCCACCCTCGTGCCCCGCGTGCACGAGCATCTCGGGCCCCGTATCGGCGAGCGGCTGGTAGACCTCGCGCATGATGCACATGTTGCGGTCCTTCACGCCCGCGCCGACGAGGTGAAACGCGAGCGCGTCGTTGCCGAGGTTCGGCATCTCGTCACGTCGCGACACGACCGAGCGCGATTCGACCAGCTCGAACGTGAAGAACTCCGCGAGACTCATCGGGATGCATTCGAGCAGTTTCTTCAGCGAGCCGACCGACGGGCTCACGCGCCCCTGTTCGATCAGCGAGATCGTGCCGTTGGTCACGCCGGCCCGCTTCGCGAGTTCGCGCTGCGACAGGCCATGCTTGTTGCGCACGAAACGCAGGCGCTCGGCGACTTCGGTGGACATCGATTCGGTTTCGGACACGATAGAAGTGCGGTGAAAAAGTGAAACGACGCGTTGGACAGCGTTGAGCAGCCGTTGAATATTCTAATCACTTTATGCCACACATCAGCGGGGAAAACCCTGAAAGGCGTTCGAAATAATGAACACCCCACGCGTCATTCCATTTACGAATATTTTGTTCGCAGTGCCTCGGGAAAGCCCTGACACGAGACCGTCAAAAAACATTTGACGCCGTTTTTGGCTCGTATATGCTGGCTCTCAGGTCAGCGTCATTGGCCATTCATCGGCACCGAAAAACGTTATTGCAACGTAAAAATTGATGCCCATCAATGTAAATGACGCAGGCCGGGCACCTTGATTATTTTAAACGCCTCGCGCGCCGAAACGATCAGGTGTTCAATACTTTCAACAAACCAGTCGAGTGTAATCGTGAGAGTCCGTGGCCCTCTGGTGAGGTGGGATCGAGGCGATGTGCGAAGTTTGCGCAGCGCTGCTCCCGCTTCCGATGGCAGTTGCGGCTGGCATAGTCCTCGCCTGCTGCATCTGTCGATCTACACCATCCTGTCCCGTCGTTCCGTTCGCCGTCACAACGCCGTTTCCGCACGCGCGTTCGTGGCCGTCGATACCGACGAAGTCGCGTCGCTGCTGCCATAGCGCCTCTCCTCCTTTTCTCGTCGTTCGTTTCAACTGCCTGTTCGTCAGCCGCGTCGTCTGCGCGGTGACGGAACGCGTTCGCGCATTCGTTGCCGCGTCGCACGGCACGACGAAACGAACGATGGCCTGACCGTCGCGCGCAGCGCGGATCGCCATGCGAACCCGTTGCGCCCATTCACCAGCGGCCTTGCGCGTTTCGCGAGGCTGCGGGGTCGTGTCGCGCCTGCATTTTGCGGTTTTCCCGCGTCATGCACGCAACGGCCCTACGGACAACTGATTGACGTCATGGAAAGGAAACCCCTCGTCGGCATCACCGCCGACTTCACGCAGATCGGCGCACATGCGTCGCACACGGTCGGCGACAAGTACGTCGCGGCGATCGTCGACGGCGCACACGCGCTCGCGATGGTGCTGCCCGCGCTCGGCGATCGCCAGTCGGTCGACGACGTGCTCTCAACGGTCGACGGCCTGTTGTTTACCGGCAGCTATTCGAACGTCGAGCCGCACCTGTATGGCGGCGAGCCGAGCGCGCCCGGCACGAAGCACGATCCCGCACGCGACGCGACGACGCTGCCGCTGCTGCGCGCGGCGATCGTCGCGGGCGTGCCCGTGCTGGCCGTGTGCCGCGGCTTCCAGGAGCTGAACGTCGTTTGCGGCGGCACGCTGCATCAGCGCGTGCACGACGTGCCGGGCCTCGCCGATCACCGCGAGGACGACGACGCGCCGATGGACACGCAATACGGCCCCGCGCACGTCGTGCGCCTGACGCCCGGCGGCGTGCTGCACACGCTCGCCGGCGGCCGCGACGACGTGCACGTGAACTCGCTGCACAAGCAGGGCATCGCGCAGCTCGGTTCCGGCCTCGCCGTCGAAGCCGTCGCGCCGGACGGCCTGATCGAGGCCGTCAGCGTCGTCGATGCCCCGGCCTTCGCCCTCGCCGTGCAGTGGCACCCGGAATGGCGGCATGCGCATGACCCGCTGTCGAGCGCGATCTTCCGCGCCTTCGGCGACGCCTGCCGCGCGCGCCGCGACGCCCGCACACGTGCCACGGCCGCCGCCGCGCTCGCCTGAGCGCGCCGACCCACACAACGAGAACAGACATGCAAGACATCGAAGACTTTCTGAAGCAGCACCGGATCACCGAGATCGAAGCGATCATTCCCGACATGGCCGGCATCGCGCGCGGCAAGATCACGCCGCGCAACAAGTTCACGTCCGGCGAATCGATGCGGCTGCCGCAGGCCGTGATGGTGCAGACCGTCACCGGCGACTATCCGGAAGACGGCTCGCTGACCGGCGTGACCGATCCCGACATGGTGTGCGTGCCCGACACGTCGACCATTCGCCTGATCCCGTGGGCCGTCGATCCGACCGCGCAGGTGATCCACGACTGCGTGCACTTCGACGGCTCGCCGGTCGAGATCTCGCCGCGCTACGTGCTGCGCCGCGTGCTCGACCTCTACAAGGCGAAGGGCTGGAAGCCGGTCGTCGCGCCGGAGCTCGAGTTCTACCTGGTCGACATGAACAAGGACCCGGACCTGCCGCTGCGTCCGCCGGTCGGCCGCACGGGCCGCCCCGAAACGGGCCGCCAGTCGTATTCGATCGAGGCGGTCAACGAGTTCGACCCGCTGTTCGAGGACATCTACGAGTACTGCGAAGCGCAGAACCTCGACATCGACACGCTGATCCACGAAGTCGGCGCCGCGCAGATGGAGATCAACTTCATGCACGGCGACGCGCTGTCGCTGGCCGACCAGGTGTTCCTGTTCAAGCGCACGGTGCGCGAGGCCGCGTTGCGCCACAACATGTACTCGACCTTCATGGCCAAGCCGATGGAAAACGAGCCGGGCTCGGCGATGCACGTGCACCAGAGCATCGTCGACGAGGAAACGGGCCGCAACCTGTTCACGTCGCCGGAAACGGGCGGCGCGACCTCGCTGTTCTACAACTACCTCGCGGGGCTGCAGAAGTACACGCCCGCCTTGATGCCGATCTTCGCGCCGTACATCAACTCGTATCGCCGGCTGTCGCGCTTCATGGCCGCGCCGATCAACGTGCAGTGGGGCTACGACAACCGCACGGTCGGCTTCCGCATCCCGCACTCGGGCCCGGCCGCGCGCCGCATCGAGAACCGGATTCCGGGCGTCGACTGCAACCCGTACCTCGCGCTCGCGGCGACGCTCGCGGCCGGCTATCTCGGCATGACGCAGCGTCTCGAGCCGACCGAACCACTCGTCAGCGACGGCTACGAGCTGCCGTACCAGCTGCCGCGCAACCTCGAGGAAGGGCTCACGCTGATGGCCGCGTGCGAGCCGCTCGGCGAGATTCTCGGCCACAAGTTCCTGAAGGCGTATTTCGCGCTGAAGGAAACCGAATACGAAGCGTTCTTCCGCGTGATCAGTTCGTGGGAACGCCGCCATCTGCTGCTGCACGTCTGAGCGTGCACACGACCGAATACGGAATCACGGAGGAAACATGACGTACCGCAACGAATCTGCCTGGATCCAGCCGGCCGCGCCGGCCACCGCACCGCGCACGACGCAGGCACGCTCGACCGCCGAATACCGCGCGCTCGACGCCGCGCACCA
>NZ_QTQN01000033.1:0-87101 GCF_003853755.1 Burkholderia sp. Bp8984 | reverse complement strand
GTCGGCTACGGCATCATGAACGGCCAGAAGCCGGCCAACCCGATGATCCTGATCGAGCCGACGCTCGTCACGCGCGACAACGTGAAGGCTTACAAAGGCTGGAGCAGCCCGCGCTGATCGCGCGACGCGACCCGCGATTCCTGGCGGTGCCGGTCGGTGTCGGGCGCGTCGCCGCGCGCGGACACCGGCCCTGCCCGTCCGTTCACCACAACCGCCGCGCGACACGCCGCGGCACATGGTCTCGACACAACGACGACGTTCCCCCGCCGGGCCGTATTCGGCGAAGCGCTGACCGACTTCATCCGTGATGACCCGCGGCATTGGCGCAGCGTCGCCGGCGGTTCATGCTGGAACGTGGCGCGCGGCTCGGCGTGCCGACCGCCTTCGCCGGCATGGTCAGCCGCGCTGATTCGGCGGCACGGGAAACACCAGGCAGAGCATGCTCGCCACCCGGTCACGCACCACGCTTCCCGCCGTTACCGCGCGCCTGCAGCAGTTGCAGGCTCTCGTCGACACTCAGTTCGGACATCGCATCGTCGCGCAGCGTATCGTCGGTCGCGCGGCGCAGCGCATGCAACGCGTGCTCCTTGAGCCGCACGATCGCGAACTGCAGCCCGCGTGCCGCGCATTCGGCGGCGAACGTGCGCAACGACTCGATCGTCGTGCCGTCGACGTCCGGCGTTTCCTCGAGACTCAGCATCACGGTATGCGTATCGGGCGCGGCCTTCATCAGCACGCGCACGCGATTGAGCATCCGATCGGCGTTCGCGAAAAACAGCTGCGCCTCGGGCCGCACGATCAGCACACCGGGGATCGGCTTCGCATCGGCGTGATTCGCGACGTCGACGAAATCGTGGCCGTCGCGCAGCCGGCCGAGTACGCTCACGTTCGGCTCCGACAACTTGCGCAGCGTCAGCAGCAGGTTCACGCCGATGGCCGCGAGCAGCCCGTGTAGCACGCCGAGCACGAGCACCGCGAGCAGCGCGGCGATCACGACGAGCCGGTCGCGATGCCAGACCCAATACGGCCGGAACACCGACGGATGCAGCGAGTGGCTGACCGCGAAGATCACGATCGCCGCGAGCACGGGCTCCGGCGTGCGCGCGAGTTGCGGCAGCAGCAGCCACACGATCAGCGCGACCACGCCGGCCGCCCACAAGCCCGCGAAACGCGACTGCGCGCCGGCCGCCTCGTTCGCGGACGTCGCCGAATAGCCCGCGCCGACCGGCATTCCGTGCAGCAGCCCCGACACGAGGTTCGCGCAGCCGATCGCGACCAGGTCGCGGTTCGCCGACACGCTGTCGCCGTGCTTCAGCGCGAAGTTGCGAATCGATCCGTACGACTCCGCATACAGGATCAGCATCAGCGCGAACGCGAGCTCGACCGTCTGCATCCATGCGTTCCGGTCGAGATGCGGCAGCCCGAATTCGAGATGCCGGAAATCGATGTGTCCGACGATCGCGATCCCGTAATGCTGCCAGTCGAACACATAGCCGGCCGCGATCGACAGCACGATCACGACGAGCGTCGCGGGCACGCGCGAGCGCCGCCCGAGCACGAACAGCAGCGCGAGCGCGGTCGCGCCGAGCGCGACGCTCGCGAGGTTTGCATGCGGTGCGCCGGTGACGAGGTCGAGTGCGACGCGCGGCGCATCGCTGTGCTGCACGGAGATCGCGAGAATCTTCGGCAGCTGCTTGATGACGATCGTCAGCGCCAGGCCGAACGTGAAACCGCGCAGGACCGGTCGCGCGACGAAATCCGACATGCCCCCGAGCCGCGCGACGCCAGCCAGGATGAACAGCACGCCGGTCATCGCGACGAGCGCGGCCGCGAGCGCGAGCTGCGCGGCAAGCGCCATCCCCGACTCGGCCAGCACGGTCGCGGCGAGCACGGCCGCCGACGACGACGTTGACGACACGATCGCAAAGCGACTGCTGCCCGTCAGCGCATAGACGACGAGCCCCGACAGCAGCGCGATCAGACCGGCCTGCGGCGGCAGGTTGGCGAGACCCGCGTATGCGACCGCCTCGGGAATCAGCAACCCGGCGATCGACAGGCCAGCCAGCGCATCGAGGCCGATGCGCTGCGTGGGCGGCGGCGGCGCCGCATCGAGTGCAGCAAAATGCTCGGGATGCTGCAAGCCGGCATCCGGACGGGTCGGGGCAGTCGTCATGAGGCGGTAGGCGCCGGGGTGCGGGTCAGGGTTTGACGGCAATGACACCCGACCAGCCGGGCAGATAGCGCGCGTCCTGCTCGTGTGCGCGGCGCAGCGAGATGTCGAGCGCCTTCGCGAAGTTCTTGCGGATCTGGTCGAGCGTCACGTGCTGGCGCAGGTAGTCGGCCCACAGGAATTCGCTGAACGGCGTCGCATCCTTCGCGTAGCCGCCGGCCGTGCGCAGCTCGCCAGCGAGGCTTCGATACGGATCGTCCTCGAGCCCCGTCAGCGCCTTCGGCAGTTGTGCGTAGTCGCGACGCGAGCCGTCCACGCCGAACGGATGCACCCACTGGTTGTGTTCCATCATCCGCCAGAAGATCGTGTCGTCGAGCCAGGACAGATCCTTCAGCAGCATCGCGTTCACGCGCGCCTCCCCTTCCTCGATCAGCGCCAGGCCGAGATGGTGGTGGTCGGTGATGTAGTGCAGCCCGCCCGGGCCGAGGACGGCCGGAAACCAGTGCGAGTCGATCGCGGCCTTGCGGGCACGCTTGTCGAGCGCCTTCCAGTGCTTGCGCTTCGCTTTCACTTCGCGATAGCCGACCGTCATTTGCGTCGGACGCAGTGCGTCGAGCCGGACGGGAATGAGATGAACGTCGTTGCCGAGTGCCATGGTCGTACCCCATGTTGCGAATTTCCGGCAACGATACTCCTGATCGTGCGAGCCGTTAATACGTCGCGACCTCGATGCGCGTGCGCTTGACCATCCCTGACATCCGGTCGCGCCCGCACGCGACGCTATGTACGCAGGTCGTCGCGCTCGAGACGATGGCGAACGTAAGGAATGCCGTCGTGAACGACGCTCACGCGCCGCATCCCGAGCTTGCGCGCGACGTTCAGCGAACCCGAATTCGCCTCCGCGATATCGGCGATCACGCGCGGCAGCCGTACGGTGTCGAACGCGTGACGCACGACGGCCGCGGCGGCCTCGCACGCGATGCCGCACCCCCACGCCGCGCGCACGAGCCGCCAGCCGATCTCGACGTCGCGCGCGCCGCCCGCATAATCGGGAATCAGCAAGATCCAGCCGATGAACGCGTCGGGCGCGGCCTTCTCGAAGATCGACCAGTAACCGAGGCCCGGCGGATAGGCGCGCGTGATCCGGTGCGTGACGAAGCGGCGATGCTCGTCGGGGTCGTGCCACGGCCCCGCGATGTAGCGCGTGACCTCCGGATCGCGATCCATCGCGATGCTCGCGTCGAGGTCGGCCAGCACGCGCGGGCGCAGCCACAGTCGCGCGGTCTCCAGGGCGGGCAGCGCGGCAACGGACGGTTCGGTCATCGGGGCTCCTGATTCGGTGGCGATGCGCATCGCGTGCATTACGTGTCTGATACAAAAAACCTTCCGGAATGATACAGACGACTGTCGCTCGTCACGCACACGCTCATTTCCGTTTTCTCAACAGTTCATTTCGTAGGGATTATTCCCGATGCGCGGTTATCGCGCCCCGCATCGCACGGCGCCGCGGCCTACACTCGATCCATGCCCCCGCGCCGCGCGCCAGCCGGGCCGGCATCCGCCGGCAGAGTGTGCGCACAAGCCAACGAGGAGACCTCGGACATGAGCTGGACCCGCGAACAACGCAACGTCACGATCGCCGCCTACCTGGGCTGGACACTCGACGCGTTCGATTTTTTCCTGATGGTCTTCGTGCTGAAGGACATCGCCGCCGAATTCGCGTCGACGATCCCCGCCGTCGCGTTTGCGCTTACGCTCACGCTCGCGATGCGCCCGATCGGCGCGCTGATCTTCGGGCGGCTCGCCGATCGTTTCGGCCGCCGCCCGACGCTGATGGTCAACATCGCATGCTATTCGCTGCTCGAGCTCGCGTCGGGCTTCGCGCCGAGCCTCACCGCTCTGCTCGTGCTGCGCGCGCTGTTCGGCATCGCGATGGGCGGCGAATGGGGCGTCGGCTCCGCGCTGACGATGGAAACCGTGCCGACCCATGCGCGCGGCTTCGTGTCGGGCCTGCTGCAGGCCGGCTATCCGAGCGGCTACCTGCTCGCGTCCGTCGTGTTCGGCCTGCTCTACCAGACCATCGGTTGGCGCGGGATGTTCATGGTCGGCGTGCTGCCTGCGCTGCTCGTGCTGTACGTGCGCACGCACGTGCCCGAATCGCCGGCCTGGAAGCAGATGGAAAAGCGCCCGCGCCCGAGCCTCGGCGCCACGCTGCAGCAGAACTGGAAGCTCACGATCTACGCGATCGTGCTGATGACCGCGTTCAACTTCTTCTCGCACGGCACGCAGGATCTCTACCCGACCTTCCTGCGCGAACAGCATCACTTCGATCCGCACACCGTGTCGTGGATCACGATCGTGCTGAACATCGGTGCGATCGTCGGCGGCCTGTCGTTCGGCGCGATCTCGGAGCGGATCGGCCGCCGCCGCGCGATCTTCATCGCCGCGCTGATCGCGCTGCCGGTGCTGCCGCTGTGGGCGTTCTCGAGCGGCCAGCTCGCGCTCGCCGCCGGCGCGTTCCTGATGCAGGTCTCGGTACAGGGTGCGTGGGGCGTGATCCCCGTCCACCTGAACGAGATCTCGCCCGACGAGATCCGCGCGACCTTCCCCGGCGTCGTCTACCAGCTCGGCAACCTGCTCGCGTCGGGCAACGCGACGATGCAGGCATCGCTCGCGGTCTCCCAGGGCAACAACTACAGTTTCGCGCTGGCACTCGTGGCCGGCATCGTCGCCGTCGTGATCGCCGTGCTGATCCTGTTCAGCCGCGAACGGCGCGGCATCGACATGACGCAATCGGTCAATACGCGTACCACCGCCGGATGAAGCCGCGCATTGCCGCGACGCACCATCGCGCGTGCCCCGTCCCGCCGGGGCCGCGCGACAGACTTTCCGCATCCGCACATCGAACTAGAGGAATTTGTCCAGATTCCGCGCTTGCCCGCGCCGCACGCGTTTTTTTATCTTAATAAAAACGGCTGTTTGAATCAGATAATCAAATCACCTGTTCGCGGCCGGGCAACCGGCATTGGGAGGCGGGACATGGCAGTCAGTCAGGAGGGGCGAGCGTCCGCGGGACGGCCGTCCGGGACGCGGTCATCCGGCAATCGGCAGACCGGCGGGACGAAGGCGCGCATTCTCGATGCGGCCGAGGACCTGTTCATCGAACATGGCTTCGAAGCGATGTCGATGCGGCAGATCACGTCGCGCGCGACGGTGAACCTCGCCGCGGTCAACTACCACTTCGGCAGCAAAGAAGCGCTGATCCACGCGATGCTGTCGCGCCGGCTCGACCAGCTCAACCTGGAACGCCTCGGCATCCTCGACCGCTTCGATGCGCAGCTCGGTGCGCACATCACCTGCGAGCACGTACTCGGCGCGATGTTCATTCCCGCGCTGAAGGCATCGCGCGACCCCGAGCGCGGCGGCCCCGCGTTCCTGCGGCTGATCGGCCGCGCGTACACCGATCCGTCGCCGTTCGTGCGCAACTTCCTGACCGCGCACTACGCGAGTGTCGCCGGCCGCTTCTTCGATGCGTTCCAGCGCGCGCTGCCGCATCTGCCGCGCACCGAGCTCGGCTGGCGGCTGCACTTCGCGATCGGCGCGCTGTCCGGCGCGCTGGCCGGTGCCGAAACCGAAAGCCTGATCGACGAATTCTCGCAAGGCCGCACGATGAACGACGTGCAGATGATCGCGCGGTTGTCCTCGCTGATCGTCGCCGCGCTGAAGGCGCCGATGCCCGACAGCGCGCAGTTGTCGATCTTCGCGGCCGTGCTCGACGATGCGGGTGCGAGCGAAGCGTTCGGGCTGTCGTCGAGCACGGCTGCTGCCGATACGGCGACGGCGCCTTCGGCGAGCTGATCGCACCAGGCCGCGCAGGTGGCGTTTCACGATTTGGGCGGCCCGGGCCGGCGTTGATGCGCCGGCCCGGGCCGAACGAATGTCATGCGGCGGGAGCCAAGGCAGGCTTGCTTTCGTCGACGAAAAGCATGGGGTACGAGTAAGCGCTGGAGTGCTGACTCTCACTGACCGCGAAGCATGGGGCCGGAGTAAGCGCTGAAGTGCTAACTCTCACCGACCGCAAAGCACGGGTGAGCGTAAGCGCTGAAGCGCCAACTCTCACCGACCGCAAAGCACGGGGTGAGAGTAAGAGCTGAAACGCCAACTCTCACCGACCGCGAAGCATGGGGTACGAGTAAGCGCTAAAGCGCTAACTCGTACCGACACCGGAGACACATCATGGCCTCATCCGCAGCAACCGCAGCGGCCCAGCTCCCGCCGAACAGCGACGGCATCTGGTACGCGTCGTATCCGCCCGGCGTGCCGCACGAGATCGACGTCACGCAATACGCATCGCTTGTGCAGTTCTTCGACGAATGCACGACGCGCTTCGCCGAGCGGGTCGCCTACGTGAGCGCCGGCGCATCGATGACCTACCGCAAGCTCGCGCAGAAAGTCGACGCGTTCGCGTCGTATCTGCAAAGCACCGGCGTAAAACCGGGCGACCGCGTCGCGATCATGCTGCCGAACACGTTCCAGTACCCGGTCGCACTGTTCGGCACGCTGAAGGCCGGCGCGATCGTCGTCAACGTCAATCCGCTCTACACCGCGCGCGAACTCGCGCACCAGTTGAAGGACAGCGGCGCGCAGACGATCGTCGTGTTCGAGAACTTCGCGCGCACGCTGCAGGACGCGCTGCCGGAAACGCAGGTGAAGAACATCATCGTCACCGCGCTCGGCGACCTGCTCGCCGACGGTTTCAATGCGAAGGGACGCCTGATCAATTTCGTGCTGAAGCACGTGAAGAAGCTCGTGCCGGCCTACAACCTCCCGCAGGCGATCCGGCTGCGCTCCGCCCTCGCACTCGGCGCACGCGGCAAACCGCAGCCGGTGCAGACGACCCGCGACGATCTCGCGTTCCTGCAGTACACCGGCGGCACGACCGGCGTCGCGAAAGGCGCGATGCTCACGCACGGCAACCTGATCGCGAACCTGCTGCAAGCGAAGGCGTGGATCGCCGACCAGGTGTCGGGCGACGTCGAGACCGTGCTCACGCCGCTGCCGCTCTATCACATCTATTCGCTGACGGTGAACGCGTTCATCTTCATGGGGCTCGGCGGGCGCAACATCCTGATCGCGAACCCGCGCGACATGAACATGGTGATGAAGATCATCCGCAACGAAACGTTTACCGGGATCACCGGGATCAACACGCTGTACAACGCGTTCCTCGACAACGACGAATTCCGCAAGCGCGACTTCTCGAAGCTCAAGCTCGCGATGGCGGGCGGCATGGCGATGCAGCGCGCGGTCGCGGAACGCTTTCAGCAAGTCACGGGCCGGCCGATCGTCGAGGGCTACGGGCTCACCGAATGCTCGCCGATCGTCACTATGAATCCGGTGAACCTGAGCGACATGGCCGGGTTCAGCGGCTCGATCGGCCTGCCCGCCCCGTCGACACTCGTGCGCTTTCGCCGCGAAGACGGCACCTGGGCCGCCGTCGGCGAGCCGGGCGAGCTGTGCGTGCACGGCCCGCAGGTGATGCGCGGCTACTGGCAGCGGCCCGACGAGACCTCGAAGGTGATCGACGCCGACGGCTGGCTCGGCACCGGCGACATCGGCGTGATGGACGAGCGCGGCTTCATCCGCCTCATCGATCGCAAGAAGGACATGATCCTCGTGTCGGGTTTCAACGTGTATCCGAACGAGATCGAGGAAGTGCTGGTCATGCATCCGGGCATCAGCGAAGCCGCTGCGATCGGCATCCCGGACGAAGTACAGGGCGAACGGATCAAGGTCTTCGTCGTGCGCCGCGACCCGACGCTGACGGTCGACGACGTGCTCGCGCACTGCCGCAAGAACCTGACCGGCTACAAGATGCCGAAATTCGTCGAGTTCCGCGATGCGCTGCCGCAGACCAACGTCGGCAAGATCCTGCGCCGCGCGCTGCGTGACGAGGAACTCGCCAGGATCAAGGCCGCAAAGCAAGGCTGAACGATCCAATGCGCCCGGAGACGCTGTCGATGAACGAAGGAACGAAGCGCCGCGCGCGGTACGCCGCCGCGGCACTCGCGTGCGTGCTGTCGCTCGCGCAAGCCGGCCTGCACGCCGAGGAAACCGCCGATGCCGCGAGCGCGGTACAGGAGGTCGCACTGCCGGCGGAGCTGGCGAAGGTCACGCGCGAGCCGGTCGCGCAGCAGGCGCGCTGGCTGCGCACGGCCGCCCAGCGCGGCACGCTCGCGCAACTCGACGACGCGACGCTCACGGCGCTGTTCAAGGCCCTCGATCCGCTCGCCGTGCCGCTCTATATCCGCAATGGTCCCAACGGCTATCCGTCGTACCAGTTCACGATGGTGCGCCAGGAACGCATCAGCGGGAAATGGTCCGACACGCCCGACCGCATGCTCGTGAAGACGACCCGCGAACCGTTGCGCGTTTATGCGAAATGGCTGCCGGGCGGCGCGCATGCGGGACAGGAGACGATCTACGACACGACGCGGCGCAAGGACGAGATGTACGGCCATCTCGGCGGCCTGCTCGGCAAGATTCCGTTGTGGACGGCGCTCGACGGCGCACTCGCGCGTGCGCAGTCGAATCACCAGGTGAAGGATCTCGGCACCGAGTTCATCACGAACCTGTACCTGACCGAAGGAAGGAAATACCAGGAAGCCGGCGTGCAGCGGCCGACCCAGGTGGAGGCGAAGACGATCGGCGGTGTGCGCGTCGTCGCGCTCACCTACGAGACGCCGACCGGCCGGCCGCAGTTCTACGCGAAAAAGGAAATCCTCGGGCTCGACCTTCACGCGCCCTACTTCAGGACCATCGAATCCTATGACAACGACGGCAGGATCTTCGAACGGATCGTCATCGAGAAAATCGCGCCGGCGACGCTCGACGAATCCGCGTTCGACCCGAAGAACCCGGACTATGCGTTCTGATCGTCACCGGCGCTGGCGCCACGCAGGTCGCGCTCAATCATCATCGTCGTCGTGGTGATGCTTGTGCCAATGCTTGTAATAGTGCTTGCGCCATTTCCGGTAGCCGTCGTCGTCCTCGTCGCCGTAGTAGCCGTATCCGTAACCCGGATAAGCGACTACCGCAGGCTGGGGCGCCACATAGACCGGTGCCGGCTCGACATAGACCGGTGCGACCGGCACGCCGATGCCCACCGACAGGTCGACGCGCCCCGCCATTGCACTGCCGGAAGCGAGCAACGCCACACTCCCGATCCACACCGCCAATCCCCTCTTGTTCATGTTCCCCTTCCCGGATCCGCCGGCCTGCCCGGCATGCGCGTGGAATGTAATCCCGCCGCGCGCCCCCAGGTGCTACGCCATTGCGAGATTCGTAACGCGACGTAACGAAACGGCACTAGCCATTCGACCGAATCGCGAAAATGCACGGGAACGTCTATAGTGGGTTACGGTTCGACACAATCACGACTGCGCGCTGGTGGAACGAACAGGGTAAAATCCCGCCAAACACTTGGTGGGCAACCACGCCACACACACGCACAACATATTCTCTGACGCAGGCTCCTGCCGCACCTCAATGGCCAATCCCGCAGAATCCCATCCGCAAAACGACTTCATCAATTCGGCGCGCAAGGAACGTAAGCGCGTTGAAATCTATCTCGTCAACGGCATTCGTCTGACGGGATGTATCGAGTCGTTCGACCAGTATCTGGTGATGCTGCGCACCCCCGTGGGTCTGCAAGGCATCTACAAGCGTGCGATTTCCACGATCCAGCTCGACACGGGCGGCTCGCGCCCGGGCGGCGGCGGTCCCCGCGGCCCGCGGCCCGGCGGTCGGCCGGGCGGCCGCGAAGGCGGCGGCCACAGCCCGTACGGCTCGCATGGCGGCTCCCGCGAATCGCGTGGCGACGGCGGCGGCTACGGCTCGCGCGAGCCGCGTGAAGGTTACGGTTCCCGTGAACCGCGCGAGGGTTATGGCGCGCCGCGCGAGCCCCGCGAAGGCTATGGCGCCCCGCGCGAAAGCTACGGCGCACCGCGCGATGCCGGCGACGCATCGGGCAACACGTCGCCGTCCGACGCACGCGGCGGCAACGGGCCGGTGATCGTCACGCGCCGCCGGCGAATCGTGCCGGACGGCCAGTAAAACGAAAGGGCAAGCCAGGCGGCTTGCCCTTTTTTCTGGCGGATCGGCGCGGCATGTCGCCGCACCGGCCGTGCCGTGATCGCTCAGTGTGCCGTCGTCGGCAAACCTGCGTCGGCCTCCCGCTGCAGCGAACGCACCTGCTGCTGCAACGCGCGCAGTTGCGACTGAAGCGCCGCCTGTTGCGCCTGCAGCGCCGCCGTTTCGTTGCGGACGCTCTTCTGGCGATCCGCGACCGCCGCCTGCTGCTCGCGGGCGATCGAGATATCGGCCTGCAGACGCCGCGCCCGCTCCTGCGCGACTTCGATCTGCCGGTCCGTCTGCACCTTCTGCGACTCCAGCTTCGCCGCACGCAGCTCGTTGACGGACAGCCGTTCCGCCTGACGCGAGAAATCGCGATAGATCGCTTCCGCGCGCGCTTCGTCGTAAGTCTTGATCACGCGCCAGAACGCCTTCTGCTGGAACAGCGCGACGAAATAGGAACCGTCCTTCACGCTGAACAACTGGCTCGCGCCGTAGCTGCCGTTATAGCTGGTGCGCATTTCCGTCAGCGAATGCGCCTGGATCTGGCGCTGCAGTTCGTCAACCGTGCTCTGCCCCGTCGTCTCGCCTGCCTGCGGCTGTATCGAGGTTTGAACCTGTTGATCGATCACCGGAATCGCCGCCACCGGTGCCGACGCCTGCTGTACCGCCGGCGATGCATTGCCCGCCAATCCCTGCGCGAACGCGCCCTGCATGCCTCCCATCATCGCGAGCAACACCCACGCCCGCCCCAACCCCGTCATATGGCTCATGAATTTTGATTCCTGCCCGTGTCGTTGTAATTCAGCGCGATTTTATCGCATTAATTATTCGCTTTCGCGGGTCTCGGGCTCTTCGTCGAAGATCTGATATTTGCGCATCTTTTCCCACAGCACCTTCCGGCTGATGCCGAGCTGCTGCGCCGTATCCTGGCGTCGCCAGCCGTTTGCGTCGAGGGCCGCGATCACGCGGCTGCGCTCGTTCATGTCCCACTTGCTGCGGTCGACGAAGACCTCCGCCACGCTCTCCGCCGGCACCGGCTGCGCCGCATTGCGCGCATGCGCGACCAGCCGCTGGAGTCGCGCGGCGTCCCAGCCGCCCGTTTGCCGCACCGTCACGCCGACGCGCTCCGCAAGGTTGCGCAGTTCGCGCACATTGCCGGGGAAATAGCTGTCCGCGACCGCATCCGCGAGCCAGTAAGGCAGGTCGGACAGTTGCGCGAGCCGTTCGTCGCCCACCACCTCCGCGACGAACGACTTGAACAGCGCGATCTTGTCGACCGCGCCCCGCTCTTCCAGCGACGGAATGCTCAGTTCGATCACCGCGAGCCGGTAATAAAGATCCGCGCGGAACAGGCCTTCCTTCACGAGCTGCGGCAGCTTCTTGTTGCTGGCCGCGACGAGACGGAAATCGACCTTGATCGGCGTCGTCGCGCCGACCCGCAGCACGGCGCCGTCCTCGAGCACGCGCAACAGCTTGACCTGCTGATACAACGGCAGATCGCCGACTTCGTCGAGGAACAGCGTGCCGCCCGCCGCCTGCTCGAAATAGCCTTTATGCGCAACAACCGCGCCGGTAAACGAGCCTTTTGCGTGCCCGAAGAACAGCGATTCGAACAGGCCGTCCGGAATCGCACCGCAGTTGACCGGCACGAATTCGCCGTCGCGGTAGCGCGAATGCTTTTCGTGGAGTAATTGCGCGATGCGTTCCTTGCCGACGCCGGTTTCGCCGTGCAACAGCACGTTGGTGTCGCAGTCGGCGAACATATCGACCTCGTGCAGCAGCGCCTGCATCGACTCCGAGTGCGCGACGAGTTCGGACGGCCGCAGCGTATCGGCCGCATGCGCGCGCAGCTGCGTGACGAGCTTGCCGATCATCCCGCGCAGCTCGGCGCACGTGAAGTCGAGCGGCAGGATGTGCGAATAGTCGGGCGGATACTGCGACGCGTCGTGGTCGCGCGCCGCGCCGACCCAGACGACCGGCATGCCGATGTTGGCCTGCCAGTCGCGCAGGAACGCCGCACCGGTCTCGATCATCGTCACGCTGATGATCGCGAGCGATGGCCGCAAGGCGGCGCGCTCCGGCGAGATTTCCGCATTGTCGGCGCGGATCACTTCGACGTCGAAGCTCGCCATGCAGCGGGCAACGCGGTCGACAATGTCCGCCTTGCCTTCCCAGACGTACAGGTCGAGTTCTGCGATTGCGGAGGGGGTTCTCATCGTTGATGCTTTCAATGAACGATTTGCGGGGCGTTGCAAGTCAGACTGTGTTGTATCACGGTCAGCTGGCCGATCTGCAATCCTAATGCCGTCAGCAATGGTGTCACCAGCGTATTGAGCAACGGATTGACTAGGCCGAGCAGCAACGGAATGAGCTGCCCCGTCAGCGGCTGAAGAATCACGGTCAGGATCGATAGATCCAGCCCCAAGACATTCAGTTGAAGCGACGGTAGATTCAACAGATTGGTCAGTTGTACGTTGAGTGTGTTGGTCGCCGTCGACGACGTGGTCCAGTTGGGCCCGGGAGACCACGCGGACGACGTACAAGCGCCGTTGCTCGGCTTGGTATTGCAGAACGAGTATTGCGAACTGTTCTGATAGACGATCCCCGTCCCGCTCAATGACAGGCTGGCGTTCAGCGCGCCAGGGGTCGAGGGCAATGGCGGCCCGCTGTAGATGGGCGTGCTGGCGCTACTCCCAACGTACGCGACGGGATTCGATACCGACAGGACGACTTGCAGAAGCGAAAAATTGCCGAGTAGTCCCCCGCCCGACAACTTGGCAACGGGAATCGTGCCGGAGGTGGACGCACAGCTCGGTGAATTGAGGTTCAGCTTGCCGCCAGTTGTTTGTCCGGCGCAAATCATCGCTACACCCGGCAACGCACCGAACGTCGCGGTGCTCGATGCAGGGGTCGATTGGCAACTCGTATTGGCCAGCCAAGCGCGCCCTGGGCCGCCCAGGATGATATAGAGCGGCAAGTGCGGTCCCGTCAGCTGAAGCGTCAATACGCCGGGAATTCCCAGTGGAGGCGGATCCGACAGCGCCTGCACATCGACGTAGAGTCCGATCTCCGCTTGCGACGCCTGCGTGCGCCAGATGCCGTTCACTTGTCCGGCCTCGCCGATCCCGATCGACGGCGGTGCCAGCACCTGCAATTGCAGGCTGTTGACTCGAACCAGCGACGACACCGCTGAAATGAGCGGGCAAAACGGACTGCCGGGGCAGTTGCCTTGGCCGACCGACACCGTCAGCGCGCTGTTGTATGCCCCGACCTCCGCCGTCGTCAGCAACAGTTGAAGCACATTGATGCTTGCGTTCGCGGCCGCTTCCGCATTGCTGCCCGAGTATTGAAGGAGACTTCCCAAAGAGATCTTGTTGGCATTGACGTTGGCGCCAACACCGTTCGTCAGCGCGGTGAGTACCGTGCCCACCGTGGTATTGCTGCCGACCGCGGTGGCGGTGAGGTTCAGGATATCCGCTACGGTCAGATCGAGACCGAGCAACTTCCCGACGCTGGCTGTATTCGACATTCCGGCCGTGCCGAGCTGCACCGCCGCATTCGCCAACTGCCCAAGCGTGACGTTTGCTCCGGCCAACGCCTGGTAACTCGCCAAGCCAACATTGACGTTGGTCGTGGAACCCAGCAATCCGGTGAGTAGCGGATCGAGTATCGCGGACGACGAAGTATTCAGGTTGGCAAGCGTCGAACCGACGCTAAACGTGTCGATCGCCGCCGCACGCGCGGTAGCCGTCGCGGACACCACCGCTTGCCGCCCGCTCAACTGATACAACAACCCCAGGAAGAAGTAATTCACCTGCCGGTAGGCCGTAACCTGTGCCGCATTCGCCACGGACGACGCTGGCGTCACGTAAGCGGTCGACGGATCCCATCTTCCGCAGCTGACGGCAATCTGATCGTTTCCCGCGGTAGGATTTGCCGTCGCCGTGGTGCTGATCAACACAAATGCATAACCGTTGTCGTTGATGGTCGCACTCGTCGTCACATTGTGTTTCGCATCGGTCAGGCAACCGTTCGGATCGCTCGTCATCGGCTGCACTGCCGCCAACGCGGCGAGGTCCGCGATCCGCTGCAGATCCCGTTTCTGCAAATACAAATTCGCGATGTCGATCCCCCCGAGCACGACGACCGCGACCATGACCCAGATCGCCGCCATGACGACGATGGAACCGCGTTGACGTCGCTTCCCCGGCCAGCGAGCCCCCCGCCGCCGAGGTCCATATGCTTGATCTGCCCGCATCGCCATCTCGCTTACTGCGCACCCTGCACGCCACCCGACATGCCGCCGGACGAACCGAGCTGCGTGCTCATCGACTGCGGAATCTTGTTCTTGAACGAATCGAGATAGCGCTGATAAACGACCGATGCGACGTCGCCGAGCATCGGCTGCGTCGGTGCCGCTGCTCGATTGTCTCGTTGCATCGACAGCCACTCCTTCGTCGAACGGTCGACGTCGGATGCAGCCGGTGCCGTTCCCTGTTGCGCCTGTGCGGCTGCAGTGCCCATCGCCACGCCCATGATCGCGCTCAACACCGCGACGCGGCCCGCAAGCGTGTTTCGATAATGTTTATTGTTCATGTCGTTCCCCGCCTGTCTGTTCATTGTGCAAACCGTTGCAGCAGCGGCACGGTCTGGTCATAGCCGAAATTGTTTGCCATCGGCGTGATCGGTGCGGCCGCGGAGCGCCGCGACACCACCGGCGGAGTCGCGACCGCACGCTGCTGCGCACGTGCCGCGGCAGCGATTTTTGCGGCATCGCCGACGATGTCCTTGCGGATATCCGTCGGAAGATGCTGCTGGTTCATCAGCCGCTGCGCGTCCTGGGTGCGCCCGGCAGCAAGCAGATACAGCGCGAGGTTGCTGACGATTTTCGGGTTGCGTTGATCCAGTTCCGCCGCCTTCATCAGCGGTACCCGCGCGCCGACCACGTCGCCATTACGCAATTTCGCATAGGCGAGATCGGACAGCAGCGACGCGTCGGTCGGCGCGAGTTCGGACGCCTGCGTCAGTGCCTGAACTGCCTGACCGAAATCGCCGGCCGCACCGGCGATCAGCCCGAGCCCGCGGTAACCACGTGCGGCGAGCGGCGTCTTCAGCAACTGTGTGTATGCAGCCGCGCTCGCAGCCGGCTGCTCGGTCATGCGCAGCGCATCCGCGCGCAGCAAGATCGAGTCCGGCGACACGCCGTACGCCTTGTCGTATGCGTCGATGTGCGCAAGCGACGCGTAATAGAGACCCTGTGCCTGCATCCGCTGGATCAGACCGAGATACATCGCGGGCGTATCCGGCACCGCCTGTTTCTGGTCAGCCGCCTGAATCAGCGCCGCGCGTTCGGTCTGGGCACCGACGCCGTACCCGCTTTCCTTGGTCGCACACGCGGCAAGCAGCAGCACCGCCGTCGCCATACTTGCATGCCTCGCCACCCTGCTTATCCGCTTCATCGTCTTTCCTTCCAACCATCAATGACGCGCCGACAGCGCATGCGTCACTGCCAGAAACCCGGGGCCCGCCGTCACGATCAGCAGTGCGGGCAACAGCGTCAGGACCATGACACCCGTCATCTTCACGGTCAGCCGACCGATCCGCTCGCGCAGCATCGCGCGGCGCGTCTCGCGCAGCCGGTCGCCGAACTGCTTGAGCGGCTCCTGCACCGCACCGCCGTGCTTGTCGACCTGCACCATCAACCGGGCAATCGCGCGCAAGTCCTCGTTGTCGAACCCGCCGGACAACCGCTGCATCGATTGGTCGCGAGTGCGTCCCGCCGCAAACTGGCGCTGCGCGATTCCGACCTCGGACGACAGCACCGGCATCATCCCGCGGAAATCGTTCGTCACGACCTGCAGGCTCTGATCCAGCGACAGTCCGACGCCCTGTAACAGGCGCAGCATGTCGACGAACAGCGGCAGTTCATCGACGACGCTTTGGCGACGGGCGGCGGCACGGCGCTGCACGAATAGCTTCGGCAGCATGAAGCCGAGCCCGAATGCAGCGAACATCCCGACCATCCAGTAGCCGCCCTTCATTCGTCCACTTGCGAATATCGCGAACAGAAGCGGCAACCCTATCCCGCACGCGATCCGCGCGCTCAGGAACAGTCCGCGCGTGCGCGTGTCGACGTAGCCGCATTGCTCGAGAAGACGGCAATCCTCGTCCGCGACGATATGCTTGCCAACCCCGGTATCGAGCCAGCGCATCCCTGCCGCCGACAATCGTGCAAACAGTCGCTCGATGCGCTGGCGGCCGCGCGTGTCCGGCTTCGCGTCAGCGCTGTCATCCGCCGCGCTCCGTACCTTGGCCGCTTCGAGTGCTGCCATACGCTGGTCGAGCGCCGCGGCCAGCGCACGTTCGGCACGCGACGCGGCGCTCGCACGCAGCAACGCGACCACTCCAAACAACAGGACACCCAGCGCGCCGAGCGCCAGAGCAATTGATCCGATCTGAGTTGCCGTCATCGCATCACCTGAGTCGAGCCATTCGATACAGCCACACGCTCCCCGCAACCTGCAGCAGAAACGCGAAGATGAGAAGCGTGCGTCCGCCCGGATCAAGCCACATGCCTTGCAGATACTTCGGATTGTTCATCACGACAAAGCTGCCGATCGCGATCGGCAGCATCACGAGCACGAACGCCGACAGCCGTGTCTCCGCCGACATCGCCGTCAGTTCGCGTTCCGCTTGCTCCAGGTCGCGCATGAACACGGCCATGCGCTCGAGCATCACGTCCGCACGGCCGCCATATTTGACCGACAATCGCAGCACGGATCCGAGCAGTTCGAATTCCTTCGTCCGGTAGATCTTCGCGATATGAAGCATCGCGCGATCGATCTCGACACCCGTGCGCAACATCCGGGACACGTGGTCGAGACACCCCCGCAGCGGCTCCTCCGTCGTCAGCAGCGCTGCCTGGAATGCGGCCGGCACGCTGTTGCCGAGCGTCACCAGTCGCACGATCCCGTCGAGAAACGATGGAATCTGCCGGACGATTTTCAGTCGACGCCGCTGGATGCGCGATGTGAGCCAGATGCCGAAAATCGCGCTCCCGCAGACAAGCGCAGCGAAACACGCGAGCACGCCGCCGCGGCTGCCCGCGATTGCCGCAACCGTCACGAGAGCCGCCAGCGCGACGATCGCCTTGCCGCGTGCCCCTTCGATCCCGGCACGGTTCACGAGGTCGGTCAGATACTCCGTCGCCATCGCAAGCCAGTGCACCCAGAAAGCACCGGATGCCGCATTGCGCGCGCCACTGGATGACGACACGGCACGCGGCGCCGCGGATGCTGCCGGTCTTGCAGCCGGTGCCGCCGCGCGTGCGCCGGGCTCCAGCCGACTGTCGATGAAGCGCTTCGCATCAGTCCGCACGCGCCGGGTTTCCGCATGTCGCCACAGCATCAGTGCCGATGCCACGCACAGCATCGCGACCGCGAGCATCCAGATCGTTGCGCTATACATTGAAGCCCCCGCCGCGACCGAAACCGCCGCCGCCAAAGCCGCCGCCGAAACTGCCCAGGCCGCTGTTCGTCAGCGTCTGGCGGAAACGCGCGAGCTTCGGCGAATGCGGATGAATGCCCAGCGACTCCCAGTGATCGACTTCCTCGCCCTCCGGCGTGACGCGCGCTTCGTAGCGATACAGTTCCTGCGTCGCGATGATGTTGTCGGACAGCCCAGTCACTTCGGTGATCGACAGAATCCGGCGGCGCCCATTCGACAGGCGTCCGATCTGCACGATGAAGTCGATCGCGTTCGCGATCTGGCGACGCAGGCTCGATTCGGTCCCCTGGAAGCCCGCGAAGCCGGCGAGCATCTCGAGACGGTACAGGCACTCGCGCGGCGAACTCGCGTGCACGGTGCCCATCGAGCCGTCGTGGCCCGTGTTCATGGCCTGAAGCATTTCGAGCACTTCACCGCCGCGCACTTCGCCGACGATGATCCGGTCCGGACGCATCCGCAGCGTATTGCGCAACAGATCGCGAATCGTCACGACGCCACTACCGTCGAACCCGCCCGGCCGGCTTTCGAGGCGCACGACGTGCGGATGGTTCAGCGACAGTTCCGCCGTATCCTCGATCGTCACGACACGCTCGGCCTCCGGAATATGGAACGCGAGCGCATTGAGCAGCGACGTCTTGCCCGAGCTCGTGCCGCCCGACACGAGCACGTTGCAGCGGGCCTCGACCGCCGCCTCGAGCAATGCACCGATCTCTTCGTTGTACGTGCCGTTACCGAGCAGGTCCGAGGGCTTGAGCGGGTCCTTGCGGAATTTCCGGATCGACACGATCGGGCCGTCGATCGACAGCGGCTCGATCACGACGTTCACGCGGCCGCCGTCGGGCAGTCGCGCGTCGACCATCGGGTTCGATTCATCGAGACGGCGCCCGATCGGCGCAAGGATCCGGCGCACGATTCGCAACAAATGCGCGTTGTCGGTGAAGCGCACCGGCAGCTTCGCTAGGATCCCGTGACGCGACACGTACACGTCGTTGTAGCCGTTGATCAGGATGTCCTCGACCGCCGGATCCGCGAGCAGATCCTCGATCGGCCCGAAGCCCGCGAGTTCCTTCGTCAGCGCTTCCGCAATCGCCCGCACCTCGTTCTCGTTGAGCGGAATGCGGCGCAGGCGCACGAAGCTGTCGATCTCGAGATCGACGAACTGATTGATCGCCTGGCGCGACCATCGGCCGAACTCGGCGCCCAGCTCCTCGATACGCGTCAGCAGGTGCTCGTGCGCGGCATTCTTGATGTCGTGGAATTGCTGCGTCTGGGAGAACGGCGCTGCGCCGTCGGCAAATTGAATGTCGTGTGCCATCGGTTACGACCGCTTGGACGAAGGTTGAATGAAACGTTTGAGCGCGGACAGGCCGGGCGCCGCGCGCGACGCGCCCGCCATGCCCGATACGCCGGGCAACCGCGCGGCGAGGGATTCGAGTGCGCGCACATAAGGATCACGCTCTGCCGCATCGACGATGAGCCGCCCCTGGTTCGCCGCATGGCCGATCGGGACGCGGCGCGCGGGCAAGCTGCCGACCAGCGACAACCCGAGACGCTCGGCGATCTGTCCGGGCATCAGGCCCAGCGCGGGATCGTACTGGTTGACCACGAGCTTGACGCGATCGGTATCGACGCCCCCATCGCGCAACCCGGTGATCAGGTCGACGGCCGAAACGATCGATGCGACGCCTTGATCGCAAACCAGCCACGCCTCGTCGGCCGATGCGGCGATCTGCGTGACGAACTCGCGATTCGAGAACCCGCCGAGATCGACGACCTGCTGGTCGAAGAACGCGCGAAGGCGGTTCAGCAAACCGATGCATGACGCATAGGACACATCGCGCAACGCGCCCAGGTCCGGCGGCAGCGTCGTCAGCGCGACACCGCTCTGATGCCTCGTGAGTGCGGTGTTCACGAACGTGCGGTCGATGCGGCGCAGGTTCTGCACCGCATCGATGAAATGAAATTCGCAACGTGTGTTCAGAAACAGCGCGCCGTCGCCGGCCGGCAACCCCAGGTCGATCAGCGCGGTCTGGCGGCCGGCCGGCGCACCGCCGTCCGTGCCCGCCGCACCCGGCCCGAGTGCCCGCTTCTGAAGCCAGACCGCGAGGTTCGCTGCGAGCGTGCTGACCCCCATGCCCGCGCGCGCGCCGAGCAACGTGACGACCTTGCCGTGACGGCTCGTCGGCTCGCCGACGTGGGACAGCAATCCACGTGTCGTCCGCAGTGCATCCTCGGCCGATGCCGAGACGTCGATGAAATCGCGCACGCCCGCGCGCAGTGCGGCAAGCGTGCTCTCCGGCTGGGTGAGCGAGCCAAGTGCGACGATCGGCAACCCCGGATGTGCCGCGCGTACCGTGGCCGCAGCGACGCTCGCCGCTTCGCTGCGTTCGGAGAAATCGATGAACACGAGCGCCGGATTGAGCCCCGTGATGCGCTGCGCAAGCACGCCCGGCTCCAGCGACGCGGCCTCGACCGCACCGGCCGACACCAGCGTATCGGCCAGCCAGCGCACATGCGCTTCCTTTGTCGATGCGCAAACGAAGTAGTCGGTCACGGCGGGTTCACACAACGATTGGGTTCGTGCATTCATGTCGAACACCCCCGATTACGCAAGGCGTAGCAATGTGCCACGACGCGCAATGCCTCAGATTCATTTCGAAAATCCCGGTGCCGCATCCGGCGATGCCGCACCGCCCAGGTAGGATCGCCATACCGGCCCGTCGCGCTGCTCGGACAATTCGCCGGGCGTCGCAGGCAGCACCGCCCCCTTCGCAATCGGTGCGACGAGATGCGGTGTCACGATGATCAGCAATTCCTTGTCGTTCTGCTGGTAGTTCAGGTTCTTGAAGAACGTGCCGATGATCGGCAGGTCGCCGAGCAGCGGCACCTTGCTCACGTTCGACATCGTCTGGCGATCGATCAGGCCGCCGATCACGAAACTCTCGCCGTCGCCGAGTTCGACCGTCGTGTCGGCGCGACGCGTCGTGATGCCCGGCACGGCGACACCGCTGATCGTCACGCTGTTCACGAAATCGAGCTGGCTCGATTCCGGCGCGACCTTCAGCGCGATCCGGCTCGGGCTCAGCACCGTCGGAGTCAGCGACAGCCCCACACCGTATTGTTTCCACTGGATCGCGGTCGAGCCAAGCCCCTGCGGCGACGGCACCGGGATTTCGCCGCCGGCGAGGAAGCTGGCGCTCTGGCCGGACAGCGCGACGAGCGTCGGCTCCGCGAGCACGCGCGCCAGATTGTTCGCTTCGAGCAACGACAGGTCGGCGAAGATGCCGCGGCCTGCTGCATTCACGACCAGGTTGAATGCAGACGCAACCGGTGCGCCGAGCGTCGGAATATACCCGGCCGTACCCGGGCCTGACGCGCCGTTATACGACTGCACGCCGCCCGGCGAAAACGAGCCGAACGAAAAGCCGTTGCTCTGCTTGAAGAAGTTGAAGCCGACCTGCTTGAGCACCGAGCGGCTGAATTCCACCACTCGCACGTCGACCTGCACGACATTCTTGCCGGCCAGCGTCGAACGATCGATCACCGTGCCTTTCGGGCTCATGTTCTTGGCGACCGCCACGGCACGTTCGTGCGCATCGAGCGATGCCGACGTTCCCCGCAGCACCGACGTCCCGCCGTATGCCTTCACCTGCGGCGTCGAACCGTCGAGCACCGCTTGCGCAGCAGCATCGACGACTTCGACGCTCCACACCGTCGGCTCGTCGTGACCGCGCTCCCATAACATCACGTTCGTTGTACCCGGCGCTTTCGCAGTCAGCAGCACCGAACCGGAACGACTGCCCTTCATGATCAGCACGTCGGCGATCGCCGGATCGCCGACGGCAACCCGCTGCAATGCGTGGCCAGCGGAAATCTGCCGCTGCGTGCCGACCGCGAGTTCGATCGTGCCGCTCGCGCCTGCAATGGAGGCGAAGGTCAGGGTCCAGAGCGCAATCGCGAATGCAATCAGTTTATTTTTCATTGTTTGTTGGACCGTCGCACGGCCTTTACTTGTCGTCGCTGATATCGATGGCCATCGATGTTGTTCAATACGCAACCGATTCCGCCCGGCCGCCGCGGATCACCTCGATGCTGCCCCCGCCCCCGCCGCCGGGCCGCGTGGCGGGCGGCAGGCGCGACGGCAGTGGCGGCACGTTCACGTTGGCCACCGCGGTCCTCGACGTACCGGACAGTTGTTGCAGCGATACGCCGGCCGCAGCAAGCGCCGACGGCGACAGCTTGTTGTCCGTGCGCACCGCCACCGTCTGCATCGCAAGCTCGTCGTCGCGCGGATTGCGCAGTGCAAGCGTCAGGCGACCGCTCGCCTCGCCGAGTGTGAGTGCATCGACCTGCGCCGTCGGCACCGCGAGCACCGCGATGCGCGTGTTGCTCGGCTGACCGTTATTGCCGTTCGTGTTGCTGCCGCTGTCGCGCTCCGGCGTCGCGTCGCCGAACGACAGCACGCGCACCTTCGACATCAGCAATCGCGCCTGCGTCTGCGAGACTTCGCCGTCGAGCATCGAATTGCCTTCGCGCTTCAAATTCAGGAACACGTCGACGAAATTGCCGGGCCGCAATCTGTTGCCGACCGCATTGGTCTCGTCGACACGAACCGCAATCGCGCGCTCCCCCGGTTGAACGTCTTCGGCCAGCCCTGAAACCAGTGCGTCCGAGACGACCGGAGCCGATGCCGGGATATCTCTCGCCGGAACGCGACCGACCAATGCGGTCGGATCGGAAAACGCGCCTGTTGGTGCGGGTGCAGTCGGCTGGACCTTCAACCCGTCGGCAGCAATCGGTTGACCGACGGGCAGCGTGCGCGTGGCAACCACGACCGGCACAGGGTTGGCCGCAACGGCCTGCTGTGCCGGAACGACATGCGGTGCGCTACGTCCGAGCATCCATGCGTAGATTCCCAGCAGAACAGCAATCGCAATCAGCAGCCCCGCGATGATTTTTGTCAGGTTATTGGCCATGTTGGTATTGGAATGCTGGAAGCAGATTCTGGAGCGCAAATTCAGCGAGCCGACTGATTCAAATGGAGCAGACTCGCGGCATCAAAGCATGCTTGGGGTGACTTGTACCGTTGCACTGCCCTGCAATTGCGGCGGGGCAAATATAAACAGCCAAGGGATCAACGGCTTCGTCGCGTATGAATATGTCACCGTTACCATTACGTTGAACGTCGATGTTGCCGTAGGCACGAATACAGATGCATCGCAAGTCACGCCCGTTGCTGAGGTTGTGGACGGTGTCGATGTTGAAACCTGCGCGGAGAACTGAACATCCCCCCCCCACGGCGAACCGTTCAGCGCCTGCGTCACGGCCGTTCCCGCGTTCACTTTTAACCGGTCACACGGAGTCAGCGTGTAATTCAATACCGCACGCGCGCCTTCGGATGCAGCAAACGTCAGGCTCTGCTGAATGACGAAAATCAGCCCGAATGTGACGATCGCGTAGAAAATCAGGAAGAACAGCGGAAAAGTAAGGGCAACCTCGATTGCTGCCGCTCCTCGTTGACGCTCCAATCCGCACAACCGCAAGCGGCGAGCCCTCATATTCCCCTCTGCACCATAAGGTATCCAAGCCATCCAACCGCCGGCATCACGAGAAATGCGGCATAAGGCGTTGCGCGACGATTACCGACTACCATCGTCGGCATACCATGGCTAAACAATTCACCGACCGACATTCGGGATATAAACATCATGCCAAGCGCATGCACGCACGCAGCGATACTGGCCGCAATCCAGATCCACAACAACGCCTGCGTGCCGCACCATGCGCCCATCACGGCAAATATCTTGACATCTGCCGCACCCATTAATCGCAATGCAAAAAAAGGGAAAAGGCAAATCAAGCCACACAAGGCCCCGATGAGTGCCTGAACGAGCGAAACACCGAATGGATTTTCGTTTGCAAGCGCACATAACAACGCGCCAACCAAACCCGCGACAGCTAGCGAATTTCGAATACGCCGAAAACGAATATCACTGATCGCAACGAGTGCCGCCCAAGCCACGAACGCGCCCGCAAAAAACAAGGACTTCATATCGATCATCGATACAAGTGCAAGAAAGCGGTGAGCGAGTCAACAACCTCGTCGCTCACCGCCTTGGCGGGATGCTTATGGTGAACACTGGGCAGTAGCACCCGAAGCTGGCGATACGCAAAGCGCGATCTTATGGAACATGCCTTCGAGACCCGCCCCGATCGATGTAACGCTCGCCAGGATGACGACAGAAATCAATCCCGCGATCAGACCGTACTCGATCGCAGTAACCCCGCTCTCTTCCGTCAGGAAGCGCTTGATGAGTGCTTTCATTTTTGTTTCCTCGTGCCTGTATATACGTTTTTTGGCCTTTTATACGTCGTACGTCCCCGCATATCTGGCCGCTTGCCCCGCGTCGTTCGTCATCACGACTGCAACAACGACAACCGGGTGCGCTTTCTTTATAGTTCGCCCCGAGGGGCATGTATCACAATTTGATGCAAGTTAACATTCGCGATAGGAATCCTCCTCGAACGTCGTGTACCGATCTGTACATTTGCTTACATCTGACCTTAATCTTATCTCCGATCGCACCTGATTTCCAACCCCTTTTAGCGATCGCGATCGAAAATTTTCCGTAAGCACAGCGTATTTGTACGGCGTTTCGGTACGACTTACACATAGGACTTACGATAGGTTAGATGTGCACACCTAATCCACCAGTAAAACAGCCGGAGCGCCCGCCAGGCCTGCACGCCCGCCCACGTTACGCCGCACGCGTAACGCCAATGTTGTGACGTTACGTTACGAAACGGCCGAAACCGTTCTCATTCGACCGTTCTTAAACAGATTCAACAATCTTTCAGTTTGCCTAAATCCCTTTTCCGACAAGGAATTGCCCCGTTTAAAACCAATCGTCGAACCGTCGGCCATCGAAATGGCACGACAGTTGCAGAGTAATCCCCGCATCACTCAACACAACATCAGCTTCAATGCGAGGACGAAATGGACATTCAGGTTATCCCTCATGGCACGCTCCGGACGACTATGATCGCGGCCACCGTGGCAGCCATGCTTTCCCTCTCCGCGTGCGGCGGCTCCGGTTCCATCAGCAAGGGGCTCAGCGGAGGTTCCAGCTCGGGCGGTGGCGACTCCGTCTCGACGTCGGGCGGCGGCACCTCGGGCGGCACGTCCGGTTCGACGAGCGGCAGCACGTCGGGCGGCACCAGCGGCTCGACCAGTGGCAGCACGAGCGGCTCGACGAGCGGCAGCACCAGCGGAACGACGAGCGGAACGTCCAGCGGCACGAGCGGCACCTCCGGTGTGTCGTCGAACGCAGTGGGTCAGGTCCTCGCAAGCGGCAGCAATCTCGTCACCAATCTCGGTGGCACCGTGTCAAACCTCGGCGGCGTCGTCGCCGGCCAGTCGTTGCCCGGCGTCAACCCGGCCACGACGCAAGCGGCGGGCGGCATCATCCAGAACGTCGGCGGCGCGGTCACTGCACTCGGCAATGGCCTCGGCAACGGCCTCGGCCAGCTCGGCGCAACGAAAGACCCGGTCGGCGTCACGGTCGCCAGCACCGGCGGCGTGGTGAACCAGCTCGGCGGCGCAGTCACGCAGACCGGCAACCTGGTCACGAGCCTCGGCAGCGGCCCGTTGTCGCCACTCGCTCCCGTCACCGGCGCCGTCGGCGGCCTCGTGACGCAGGTCGGCAACGCGGTTTCGAACGGCGGCACCACGCTGTCCAACGTGCTGTCGACCGGCCCGATCCAGCAGGTCACGCAGACGGTCAGCTCGGCGATCACGCCGATCACGACGATGGTCGGTCAGACGACGCAGACGATCGGGACGGCCACCGGCCTCGGCGCCCCTGTCAACACGCTGCTCGGCACGATCGGCAACGGCCTGAACCAGGCCGGCGCGGTGATTGCGTCGACGGGCGGCAATCCCGTCACGACCGGCCTCGGCAGCACTGTCTCGTCGACCGGCAATACCGTGAAGGCCGTCGGCGGCCTGCTCACGGGCGCCACCGGCGGCGCGACCAACCCGCTCGCGCCGCTCACGGGCCTGCTCACGACCGTCACCGGCACGCTCGGCGGCGCAACGGGCGGTACGAGCGGCGGCCCGCTCGCTCCGGTCACCGGCCTCGTCTCCACCGTCACCGGCGCACTCGGCGGCGCAACGGGTGGCACGAGCGGCGGTCCGCTCGCTCCGGTCACCGGCCTCGTCTCCACCGTCACCGGCGCGCTCGGCGGCGCAACGGGTGGCACGAGCGGCGGTCCGCTCGCTCCGGTCACCGGCCTCGTCTCCACGGTTACCGGCGCGCTCGGCGGCGCAACGGGCGGCGCGGGCGGCAGCAACCCGCTCGCTCCCGTGACGGGCGCCGTGTCCGCGGTCACCAGCACGGTCGGCGCCCCGGCGCTGAGCGGCACCACGGGCGCCGTCACGAATTCGGGCTCGGGCTCGAACCCGCTCGCGCCTGTCACGTCGCTGATCGGCGGCCTGCTCGGCGGCACGCACGGCAAGTAATCGAACATCCATTCATCGACAAGACAGCGAGGAGTCCATCATGTCCCAGCAACGTTCCATCACGACGGCCGCCCTGCGCCAATGGCGCGCGCCCCTCACCGCTTTCGCCGCAGCGTGCCTGCTGGCCGCCTGCGGCGGCAACAGCGTCAGCACGCCGCCGACGAGCAGCAATGCCGGCAGCAGCAGCGGCACGAGCGGCACCAGTGGTACGAGCGGCACCAGCGGCTCGTCCACCGGCACCAAGGGCGCTGTCAGCACGATAGGCCAGACGGCAACCGACCTCGGCAGCACGGTCGGCAACATCAGCGTGCCCGGCCTCGGCGACGGCGTGACGAAGGGTGTCGGCAGCACCGTCTCGAGCACCGGCACGATCATCAACGCGGCTGCCGATGCGTTGAGCAACGGGCTGGGACAGACCGGCTCGATCAAGGATCCCGTCGGCACGACGGTCGCCGGCCTCGGGAACGTCGTGGGCGCGACGAGCAACACCGTGTCCGGACTGAGTTCGACGGTCAAGGCGCTCGGCACGGGTCCGCTCGCGCCGCTCGCCCCTGTCACGACGCCGGTCGGAACCGTGCTCGACACGGTTGCCAACGGCCTGTCGGCAGCCGGCACGACGATCGGTTCGACGCTGTCGTCGGGTGCCGTGCAGCAGGTTACGCAACCGCTCAGCTCGGCGATCACGCCGCTGGTGATCACCGCAGGCCAGGTCACGCAACAGGTCGGCACGACCACCGGCCTCGGGCAGCCCGTGTCGGGCCTGCTCGGTCAGGTCGGCGGTGCAATCAGCTCGGCGGGCACGAAGGTCGCAAGCACGTCTAACCAGCCGCTCGTCGGCGACGTCGGCCAGCTCGTCACCGCGGTCGGCAACACCGTGACCAACGCAGGCGGCCTCGTGAACCCGAACGGTCCGAACGGCGCGGCACCGATCCCCGGCCTGCTCACCAGCCTCGTCGGCAGCTCGACGGCTACGGTCCAGAACGGCACGTCGTCGGGTTCCGGCTCGACGAACCCGCTCGGCGGCCTGCTGTCCGGCCTCGGCTCGACGCCGCTCGGTTCGCTCACGGGTGCGGTCGGCGGCGCAACGGGCAGCTCGGGCAGCTCGGGCAGCAATCCGCTCGCGCCCGTCACGGGCCTCGTGTCGACGGTCACGGGCACGCTGGGCGGCGCAACGGGTGGTGCAGGCGGGGCAAACCCTCTCGCGCCCGTCACCGGTTTGCTGAATACTGTCACCGGAACAGTCGGCGGTGCAGCGGGAACCGGGGGTTCGTCGAGCCCGCTCGCACCAGTCACGTCGCTGGTCGGCAGCGTGACGGGTGCGGCATCGTCGGGCAGTTCGACGGGTCTGCTGGCACCGGTCACGGGGCTGCTGGGCACGCTGGGTAGCGTCGGCAAGTAAGGAGGACGATCGCGCCTTTGCAGCCGGAGCAGGAGGCGCGGCCGTACCAATACAACCGGCAATGCGGCACGCGGCGCGCGACACCCTGGTGTCGCGCGCCCGCATTAGAAAGAAGATGAAAAGCAAGGCCTACGAGGAAGAACAATGAAATCCAGACTCGACAGATGGATGATGCTGCTCGCTATCGCGGCAGCAGGCACGGCACATGCACAAACGCGCGCGGCTGGTAACCCGCTCGATTCCCTCCCCCAGATCAACGCACCACAGAAAGGCCCGAGCGTCACCGTGCAGGTCGCGCCGCAGGCACCGCAACTGCAGGAATTGCTGTCGCGGCACCTGACGCCGACGACGTTCCAGGTCGACGGCGTGAAGTCGGTGCCGTTCGACGAGATCTCGCGTCGCTTCACGCCCCTCGTCGGCAAGGACATCACGATCGGCGAGCTGATCGAAACCGCCAACGGCGTGACCAAGCTGTACCAGGATCGCGGCTATGCGCTGTCGTTCGCGTTCATTCCCGCGCAGACGTTCGAGAACGGCGTCGTGCGCGTCACGGTCGTCGAAGGCTATGTGTCGGACGTCAAGGTGACCGGCAAGCCCGGCGCGATGGAATCGAAGATCCGCGCGATCGCCGCGCACATCACGGCCGATCGCCCGCTGCGCCGCGCGACGTTCGAACGCTACGTGAACACGTTTGGCCTCCTGCCCGGCGTGTCGGTGAAGGCCAATGTGCCGCCGCCGCAGACGACCGACGGCGCAACGACGATCGAACTGGCCGTCGACCGCAAGGCATTCAACATCAGCACCGGCATCGATTTCAATCACCCGGGCGTGCAGGGGCTCATCACCGCAACGGAGAACGGCCTCACGTCGTTCGGCGAGCAATTGAGCATTTCCGCGCTGGTGCCGCCCGGACGCGACAAGCAGACCTACGTCGCATTCAGCGGTGCCGTGCCGGTCGGCAGCAGCGGCCTGGTCACGCGCCTCGACGCCAGCACGTATCGCGGCAAGCCGACCGACAACCCGGGCCTGCCGTCGACCGTCGAGCGCACCGTCAAGAACGAGAAGCTCGGTCTTTCGGCATCCTATCCGTTGCTGCTGAACAACCAGCGCAGCCTGCTCGGCACCGTGTCGGGCTATGCGTCGCACAACGAAGACCGCTACCAGAACAAGATCAGCGGCAACAGCATCGATACACGCTCGCAGGTCCGCGTGCTGCAGATGCAGCTCGACTATACGAGCGTATCGGCCAAGCAGGTACAGAAGCTGAGCGTGAACGTCGCGAAGGGCTTCAACATTCTCGGCGCGTCGAAATCGCAGGACATCACGATCGGCTCGAACACGACGTCGGTGGACAGCCCGATCTCGCTGACGTTCGTGCGCACCGGCGCGACCTTCACGCAGACCAACGAATGGCCGTTCAAGATCGGCACGTCGGTCTCGCTGACCGGCCAGTACAGCCCCGACTCGCTGCCGACGTCGGAGCAGATCTCGTTCGGTTCGACACGCTATGCCCTCGGCTACCAACCCGGCGAAACGTCGGGCGATTCGGGCTGGGGAATGTCGCTGGAGGTCAACCGCGGGTTCACGCCGGGCTGGACGTACATGAAATCGATCACGCCGTACATCGCGTACGACATGGCGCGCGTGTATCTGCATACCGGCACGCCGTCGCCGAGCCGCCTGTCGTCGGTCGGTATCGGCGTGCGGTTTACCGACAGCCGCTACTACAGTCTCGACCTGAACATCGCGAAGCCGGTCGGCGATGCACCGGTTGAAAGCGCATCGCGCAGCCCGCGCGTGAATGCCGCGTTCTCGTATCAGCTCAACTGATCGGTCACCAAACAGCCTGCGTCTCGCGGGCCGTTTGGATTAGAACCCCCTCTATCAAACGCAGCGTGCGGTTTCACGTATTCTGGCAAAGCTCGCAACATGCCACCGCCCCATGCAGACGGTCGTGCGGGCACATCGAACACGACATGAAACAAGGAGGAAGACGATGATTCAACTGACCCGCCCGTTGCGCGCGCTGGCCGTCGCAAGCGCCCTGCTCGCTTGCGCCGCCCCAACCTTCGCCCAGGCCGACAGCCCCGTCGGCATGTGGCAAACGATCGACGACAACACGCATCAGCCGAAGGCGCTCGTACAGATCGCCGACGACGGCGAAGGCTCGCTGTCGGGCAAAGTCGTCAAGGGCCTCGGCGCCAATGACACGCCCGATCGCCGCTGCACCGCATGCACGGACGAGCGCAAAGATCAGCTCATCAAGGGCATGACGATCATCAAGGCGATGAAGAAGGACGGCGATCACTGGGACGGCGGCAACATTCTCGACCCGGAGAACGGCAAGGTCTACAAGTGCAAGATGTCGCTCGAAGACGGCGGCCAGAAGCTCGTCGTGCGCGGCTATATCGGCGTATCGCTGCTCGGCCGGTCACAGACCTGGGTTCGCGCACAATGACGCAACGCGCGTCGACACGCTCGACGCGATAAAAAAATCGGCCTGCGACGACGTCGTCAGGCCGATTTTGTTTTGACGCCGACGTGCATGAAACCGATCGACATCACGCTGCGCGCTTCAGCGCATCCGCCGTGTAGCTGCGCGGTGCGCGATAGACCGGCGCCACGGCACTGCGCACAGCTGCCGCCTTCGATTGCGTGTGCTTGCGCATCCGCGTGGCCAGCTGGTCGCACAGATTCGCGCCTGCGTCGCCATACAACGCGTGCATCACCTGCCGCAGCGTGCCGGTCTCGTGCCAGACCTTGAAACGGCGGTGGCAGGTTTGGTACGAGGGGTAACGACGCGGCATCGCGGACCAGGTCGCGCCGCTATAAATGACCCACAGCACGCCGTTCAGGACGGCGCGTGTGTTGGCCAATGGTCGGCCGCGCAACTCGGTGCGCGGCTGCATTTCGGGAAAAAACGGCGCGACGCAGCGCCACTCATGGTCGGTCAGATCGCGGTACGGTGTCATGGATATCTCCAGCCTTGGGAACCATGACACAACGATATCGGCTGACCTCGACCGTGAACATAAGACAAGTCCGAAAATACCCGGAGATTGCGGGAATTTGACCGGAATTGACCTTTGAAGCCCGCCGCTCGCCGGCAACCGCGATCAGGTCAGCGAAGTATCGACGATACGACGCGGCGTTTCGAGGTATTCCTTCGACTGCATCTCGACGATCCGCGACACCGTGCGCGTGAACTCGTTCGCCATCGGCCCTTCGACGTACAACTGCTCCGCCGGCACCGCCGCGGACATCAGCAGCTTGACCTTGTGGTCGTACAGCACGTCGATGAGCCAGGTGAAGCGTCGCGCCTCGGACGCCATCCGCGGCGACATCTGCGGCACTTCCGACAGCACGATCGCATGGAAGCGGCTGGCAAGCTCGAGATAGTCGTTCTGTGAACGCGGGCCGCCGCACAGCGTCGCGAAGTCGAACCAGACGACCCCGTCGGCCTTGCGCAGCGCCTTCAACTCGCGCTTCTCGATATGCAGGAGCGGGCTTTCGTCCGGCACCGCGGCGAGCTTCGCGAACGCATGACGCAGTTCGCGATCGGCGTCCGCGCCGAGCGGCGTGTGGTACATCTGCACCTGCGCCAGCGTGCGCTGACGATAGTCGACGCCCGCGTCGACGTTCAACACGTCGAGCTTTTGCTTGATCAGCGCGATCGCCGGCAGCATGCGGTCGCGATGCAGGCCATCGGGATACAGATCGTCGGGATCGTAGTTGGACGTCATCACGAACTGCACGCCGTTGTTGAAGAGGCGATCGAGCAGCCGGTACAGGATCATCGCGTCCGCGATGTCCGACACGTGGAATTCGTCGAAACAGATCAGCCGGTAGCGCTTCGCGATGCGCCGCGCGAGTTCGTCGAGCGGATCGGCCTGCCCTTTCAGCTCCTCGAGTTCGCGGTGGACTTCACGCATGAATTCGTGGAAATGCAGGCGCGTCTTGCGCTGCACGGGCACCACCGCATAGAAGCTGTCCATCAGGAAGCTCTTGCCGCGGCCGACGCCGCCCCACATGTAGACGCCGCGCGGGAGGTCCGGATGATTGATGAGCTTCTTGAACGCGTTCGAGCGACGCGCCTTGTACTCGACCCACTCGTCGAAACAGCGCTGCAGGCGATCGACGGCCGCGCGCTGGGCGGGATCGGACTGATAGCCGCGCGTGGTCAGTTCGCGCGTGTAGTATTCGGTGACGTTCATCGGGCAAACCGGAAAGAACGAAGGCGAGCGGGAAACCCCGCCCGCCTTCGTCATGAGACGGCTGCACCGGCCAATGGCCGGCCGGCGCTATACCGCGCTCAGCTGTTCAGCGAGCGCTTGTCGACGGCGAGCGCCGCTTCGCGCATCACTTCCGACATCGACGGGTGCGGATGGCAGATGCGGGCGATGTCTTCCGACGCCGCCTTGAACTCCATCGCCACCACGGCTTCCGCGATCAGGTCCGACGCGTTCGCGGCGATCACGTGCACGCCGAGCAGTTCGTCGGTCTTCGCGTCCGCGATCATCTTCACGAAACCGTCCGGCGCGTTCATGCCGAGCGCGCGGCCGTTGATCGAGAACGGGAACTTGCCCGACTTGATCTCGCGGCCTTCGGCCTTCAGCTGCTGTTCCGTCTTGCCGACCCATGCGATTTCCGGGTACGTGTAGATCACCCACGGAATGCAGTTGTAGTCGATGTGCGGCTTCTGGCCGTCGATCACTTCCGCGACCAGCACGCCTTCGTCTTCCGCCTTGTGCGCGAGCATCGGGCCGCGCACCACGTCGCCGATCGCGTAGACGTTCGGCACCGCGGTACGGCAGTGGTCGTCCACGTCGATGAAGCCACGCTCGTTCGCCTTCAGGCCGATTGCCTCGAGGCCGAGGTTGTCGGTGTTCGGCACGCGGCCGACCGACACGATCAGGCGGTCGGCGTCGAGCGTCTGCGCGTTGCCGTCCTTGTCCGTGTAAGCGATCGACACGCCGTCGGCGGTCGTCTTCACTTCGCCGATCTTCACGCCGAGATGGATGTCGAGGCCCTGCTTCTTGAACAGCTTGGCCGCTTCCTTCGCGAGCGCTTCGTCGGCTGCACCGAGGAATGCCGGCAGCGCTTCGAGCACCGTCACTTCGGCACCCAGGCGACGCCACACCGAGCCGAGCTCGAGGCCGATCACGCCTGCGCCGATCACGGCGAGCTTCTTCGGCACCGAGTCGAACGTCAGCGCACCTTCGTTGTCCGACACGATCTTGTTGTCGACCGGGATACCCGGCAGGTGACGCGCCTTCGAGCCCGTCGCGATGATCACGTTCTTCGCGGTGACGACTTCGGTTTCACCCTCGCCGCTCACTTCGATCTGCACGCCGGCATCGGTCTTGCCGGTGAACTTGCCATGGCCCTTCAGCCAGGTGATCTTGTTCTTCTTGAACAGGAACTCGATCCCGCTCGTCATTTTCTCGACGATCGCATCCTTGCGGCCGAGCATCTTCGCGACGTCGATCTTCACGCCGTCGACCGTGATGCCGTGGTCGGCCAGGTGATGCGACGTGTTCTCGAACTCTTCCGACGAGGCGAGCAGCGCCTTCGACGGGATGCAGCCGACGTTCAGGCAGGTACCGCCGAGCTTCAGCGCGCCGGCCGGGTTCTTCCACTTCTCGATACAGGCAACGGTCTTGCCGAGCTGCGCGGCGCGAATCGCGGCGATGTAGCCGCCGGGGCCGGCGCCGATCACGACGACGTCAAATTCCTTGGACATGACAATCCTTTCTACTTGTACGCCCGCACGCTCGCGCAAGTGCGCGAGCGTGCGGGGCGGGTCAATGCAGTGAGACTCGGCTTACAGGTCGAGCAGCAGGCGTGCCGGATCTTCCAGCGCATCCTTCATCGCGACGAGCGACAGGACTGCTTCGCGGCCGTCGATGATGCGGTGGTCGTACGACAGGGCCAGGTAGTTGATCGGACGGATCACGATCTGGCCGTTTTCGACAACCGGGCGTTCCTTCGTCGCGTGCACGCCGAGGATGGCCGATTGCGGCGGGTTGATGATCGGGGTCGACAGCATCGACCCAAACACGCCGCCGTTCGAGATCGAGAACGTACCGCCCGTCATTTCCTCGATCGACAACTTGCCGTCCTTCGCCTTCTGGCCGAATTCGGCGATCTTCTTCTCGATCTCGGCGAGGCTCAGCTGATCGGCGTTGCGCAGGATCGGCACGACCAGGCCGCGCGGCGAACCGACCGCGATACCGATGTCGAAGTAGCCGTGGTAGACGATGTCGTTACCGTCGATCGACGCGTTCACCAGCGGGAACTTCTTCAGCGCGTGCACGGCCGCCTTCACGAAGAACGACATGAAGCCGAGCTTCACGCCATGTTCCTTCTCGAACTTGTCCTTGTACTTGTTGCGCAGTTCCATGACCGGAGCCATGTTCACTTCGTTGAACGTCGTCAGGATCGCGTTGGTCTGCTGCGACTCGAGCAGACGCTCGGCGATACGCGCACGCAGGCGCGACATCGGCACGCGCTGTTCCGGACGATCGTTCAGCCACGTCGCTGCCGATGCCGGCACCTTCACTTCCGGCAGCGCCGGCTTCGCAGCAGCGGCCTTCGCCGGTGCGGCGGCCGGAGCAGCCTTCGGTGCGCTGCCTGCGGCCAGCGCGTCGCCCTTCGTGACACGGCCGTCACGGCCCGAACCTGCGACGTCGCCTGCCGACAGGCCCTTCTCGGCCAGCAGCTTCGCTGCGGCCGGCGATGCGGCGGCCGAGCTCGACGCGGTCGCGACGGCCGGCTGTGCTGCCGGTGCGGCTGCAGCAGGGGCTGCCGCCGGCTTCACTTCGGCGGCGCCTGCCGCTGCTTCGGCAGCACCTGCCTTCGCTTCGGTGTCGATCGTCGCGATGATCTGGTCGGCGACCACGGTGTCACCGTCGTTCTGCAGCACTTGCGCGAGCACGCCCGCGGCCGGTGCCGGCACTTCGAGCACGACCTTGTCGGTCTCGAGTTCGATCAGGATTTCGTCCTGCGCGACTGCTTCGCCCGGCTTCTTCTTCCACTGCAGCATGGTGGCTTCCGAAACCGACTCCGAAAGCTGGGGGACTTTGACTTCTACGATAGCCATGTGATTTTCCTGGATGCTTAATCTGGGGTATGACGAGGTTCATGCGATTCCTTCGGCCGGTGCGGCGCGCGACGCGCCCGGCAGGCCAAAAGAGACGGGAAAGCGCAGTGCGCCTTCCCGTTTCGCTTGACGTCGGTTATTTCGCGATCGATGCGCTCTTCAGGCGGCCGAATGCACCTTCGATGAGGGCCTTCTGCTGCTCGTAGTGCTTCGCGTAGTAGCCAACCGCCGGCGAGGCCGAAGCCGGACGGCCGCTGTATGCCAGCTTCTGCCCTTCCTTCATGCCTTCCTTCAGGTGGTGCTCGACGTAGAACCAGGGACCCTGGTTCTGCGGCTCGTCCTGCACCCAGACCACTTCAGTCGCGTTCTCGTACTTCTTCATTTCGGCTTCGAACTGCTTGTGCGCGAACGGATACAGCTGCTCGATACGGATGATCGCGACGTCGTTCGCCTTCGCTTCGCGGCGATGCGCGACGAGGTCGTAGTACACGCGGCCCGAGCAAGCCAGCACGCGCTTGACCTTCTTCGCGTCGATGCCGCCGTCGGTTTCGCCCAGCACCGGCTGGAACGAACCCTTCGCGAGTTCCGACAGGTCCGACACCGCTTCCTTGTGGCGCAGCAGCGACTTCGGCGTGGCGACGATCAGCGGCTTGCGGAACAGGCGGATCATCTGGCGACGCAGCAGGTGGAAGATCTGCGCCGGCGTCGTCGGCTGGACGACCTGCATGTTGTGATCGGCACACAGTTGCAGGAAACGCTCGATACGCGTCGACGAGTGTTCCGGACCCTGGCCTTCGTAGCCGTGCGGCAGCAGCATCGTGAGACCCGACACGCGGCCCCACTTCACTTCGCCCGACGAGATGAACTGGTCGATCACGACCTGCGCGCCGTTGACGAAGTCGCCGAACTGCGCTTCCCACAGCACGAGCGTGTTCGGCTCGGCGGTCGAGTAACCGTATTCGAAGCCCAGCACAGCTTCTTCGGACAGCACCGAGTCGATCACCGTGAACTTCGCCTGACCGTCGGCGATGTTCTGCAGCGGCACGTACGTGCCGTCGTTCCAGCGCTCGCGGTTCTGGTCGTGCAGCACCGCGTGACGGTGCGTGAACGTGCCGCGGCCCGAGTCCTGGCCCGTCAGGCGCACCGAGTAGCCCGATGCGACGAGCGACGCGAACGCGAGGTGTTCGCCCATGCCCCAGTCGAGCGGCTGGTCGCCGCGCGCCATGTTGCGGCGGTCGTTGATCACGCGCTCGACGAGCGGGTGAACCTTGAAGTTTTCCGGGACCGTCGTGATGCGTTCGCCCAGGCGCTTCAGTTCGGCGAGCGGCACGGCCGTGTCGGCTGCGTCCGTCCACTTGCGGTTCAGGAACGGAACCCAGTCGACCGCGTACTTGCTCTTGTAGTTCGACAGGACCGGATCGACGGTGTGGTGGCCGTCGTCCATCGCCTTGCGGTACGCCTTCACGTAGTTGTCGGCGTCTTCCGCGGTGATCACGCCCTGCTGCACGAGCTTCTCGGCATACAGCGCACGGGTGCCCGGGTGCTGCGCGATCTTCTTGTACATCAGCGGCTGCGTGACCGCCGGCGTGTCCTGCTCGTTGTGACCCAGCTTGCGGAAGCAGACGATGTCGATCACGACATCCTTGTGGAACTGCATCCGGTAGTCGATCGCGATCTGGATCGCGAGCACGACGGCTTCCGGATCGTCACCGTTCACGTGCAGCACCGGCGCTTCGATCATCTTGACCACGTCGGTACAGTACAGCGTCGAGCGCGCATCGCGCGGGTCCGACGTCGTGAAGCCGATCTGGTTGTTGATGACGATGTGCAGCGTGCCGTGCGTGCCGTAACCGCGCGTCTGCGCGAGGTTCAGCGTTTCCATCACGACGCCCTGGCCGGCGAAGGCCGCGTCGCCGTGGATCTGCACCGGCAGCACTTGCAGGCCGTCTTCGTCGCCGCGACGGTCCATCCGCGCCTTCGCGGAACCTTCGACCACCGGGTTCACGATTTCGAGGTGCGACGGGTTGAACGCGAGCGACAGGTGGACCGGACCGCCTTCGGTCGACACGTCCGACGAGAAGCCCTTGTGGTACTTCACGTCACCGGCCGGCAGGTCGTCGACGTGCTTGCCTTCGAATTCGGCGAACAGGTCGGCCGGCATCTTGCCCAGCGTGTTGACCAGCACGTTCAGACGGCCGCGGTGGGCCATGCCGATGATGATTTCCTGCACGCCGCGCTTGCCCGCGTGCTGGACGACTTCGTCCATCGCCGCGATGAAGCTTTCGCCGCCTTCGAGCGAGAAGCGCTTCTGGCCGACGTACTTGGTGTGCAGATAGCGCTCGAGGCCTTCCGCTGCCGTCAGGCGATTCAGGATGTGCTTCTTCTTGTCGATCGAGAAGGACGGCGTCGCGCGGGTCGATTCCAGGCGCTCCTGCCACCAGCGCTTCTGCTCCGGATCGCTGATGTACATGTATTCGGCGCCGATCGTGCCGCAATACGTGTCACGCAGGCCCTTGACGATGTCGCGCAGCGAAGCCTGGTCGAAGCCGAAATACAGGTTGCTTGCGCTGTACGTCTGGTCGAGGTCGCCTTCGGAGAAGTCGTAGAACGCGGGTTCGAGTTCGGGAATGGCGGGACGTTCGCGACGCTTCAGCGGATCCAGATTGGCCCATTGCGAGCCGAGGAAGCGATATGCGCTGATGAGGGACTGGACGTGGACCTGCTTGCGCGCGGTCGCCAGATTGCTGGTGCTTTCGCGCGGGATGAAGGCATTGGCCTTCGCGCGCTCGGCGAACGATTCGACGATCGGAAAATGAGCGACGTCATTGGCATTCGAGCCGTCGGTTGCAGGCACGTTCTGCAGCGCGTCGAAATACTCTCGCCAGTTCTCCGGCACCGATGCCGGATTGTTGAGGTATGCATCGTACAGTTCTTCAACGTACGAAGCATTGCCGCCGAACAGATAGGAGTTCAGCTGAAACTGCTTCATTACATCTGACATTTTACGCTCACCTTTCTTCGAGCTTCTCGAGAAATAGCGGGTTACTCAACCTTCCGCGACACGGCCTGACCGTTTAGCGGATTGCGAATCAAGTCTTGCTTGGAAGGACCTAAAACTTGCGTGCGCGCAGCATATCACAGAACCGTTACCGAAGTTCACGACGAAATGTGCCCGAAAGCACCGCGTGACGGGGTTTTGCCGGATTGCCACGACCCGCGGGAACAGTGTTTTGCAGCCCGCCCGATTGCGCATCGCGCAGATGCAAAAAAGGCCGCCCGAAGGCAGCCTTTTTCATCATGCAAGGGAACGATCGAACTTAGTCGACCGCGCCTTCGCGGCTCGCGCGGCGACGCTCGTGCTCCTTCAGGAAGCGCTTGCGCAGGCGGATCGACTGCGGCGTCACTTCCACGAGTTCGTCGTCGTCGATGAATTCGACCGCGTATTCGAGCGACATCTGGACCGGCGGCACGAGGCGCACGGCTTCGTCGGTGCCCGACGCGCGCACGTTGGTCAGTTGCTTGCCCTTGATCGGGTTCACGACGAGGTCGTTGTCGCGGCTGTGGATGCCGATGATCATGCCCTCATACAGCGCATCGCCCGGCTTCACGAACATGCGGCCGCGATCCTGCAGCTTCCACAGTGCGTAGGCGACCGCGGCGCCGTCATCCTGCGAGATCAGCACGCCGTTGCGGCGCTCGAAGACCGAGCCGTCCTTGACCGGTGCGTACGAGTCGAAGATGTGGCTCATCAGGCCCGTGCCGCGCGTGAGCGTCAGGAATTCGCTCTGGAAGCCGATCAGGCCACGTGCCGAGATCTTGTATTCCAGGCGCGTGCGGCCGCGGCCGTCCGATGCCATGTCGAGCATTTCGCCCTTGCGGCGACCGAGCTCTTCCATCACGCCGCCCTGGTGCTCGTCTTCGACGTCGACCGTCAGCAGCTCGTACGGCTCGTGGCGCACACCGTCGATTTCCTGCATCACGACGCGCGGACGCGACACGGCCAGCTCATACCCTTCACGGCGCATGTTCTCGACGAGAATCGTCAGGTGCAGTTCGCCGCGGCCCGACACTTCGAACACCGTTTCGTCGCCCGTGTCCTTCACGCGCAGCGCGACGTTGTGGTTCAGTTCCTTCATCAGGCGGTCGCGGATCTGGCGGCTCGTCACGAACTTGCCTTCGCGGCCTGCCAGCGGCGACGAGTTGACGAGGAAGTTCATCGTCAGCGTCGGTTCGTCGACCGTGATCATCGGCAGCGCTTCCGGCGTGTCGACCGCGCAGATCGTCGCGCCGATGCCGACGTCTTCAATACCGTTGATCAGCACGATGTCGCCGGCTTCAGCCGACTCGACCTGCACGCGCTCGAGGCCCTTGAACGACAGCACCTGGTTGATCTTGCGGTTCAGCACGTCGCCTTCCGGACCGAAGCGCATCACGACCGGCTGGCCCGGCTTGATGCGGCCGCGCGTGATGCGGCCGACGCCGATCCGGCCGACGTACGTCGAGTAGTCGAGCGACGTGATCTGGAGCTGCAGCGGCGCTTCCGGATCGGCCGGGCGAACCGGCACGTGCGCGAGGATCGCCTCGAACAGCGGGCGCATGTCGCCTTCGCGGGTCGCCGGATCGAGCGACGCATAGCCGTTCAGGCCCGATGCGTAGACGATCGGGAAGTCGAGCTGCTCTTCGGTCGCGCCGAGCTTGTCGAACAGGTCGAAGGTCTGGTTGATGACCCAGTCGATCCGCGCGCCCGGACGGTCGATCTTGTTGACGACCACGATCGGCTTCAGGCCGAGCGCCAGCGCCTTCTTCGTGACGAAGCGCGTTTGCGGCATCGGGCCCTCGACCGCGTCGACGAGCAGCAGCACCGAGTCGACCATCGACAGCACACGCTCCACCTCGCCACCGAAGTCCGCGTGCCCCGGCGTGTCGACGATGTTGATGTGCGTGCCTTCGTATTCGACCGCGCAGTTCTTCGCGAGAATCGTGATCCCGCGCTCTTTTTCGATGTCGTTCGAGTCCATCACTCGCTCGGCAATCTGCTGGTTCTCGCGGAAGGTGCCGGACTGGCGGAGCAGTTGGTCGACGAGCGTGGTCTTGCCGTGGTCGACGTGAGCGATGATGGCGATATTGCGAAGGGCGCGGGTCATAGAAACCTGGAAATCGTTGAACGCGCAAACGCGCACGCTCGTCAGTCACCGGGACACGTGCGCGCGCGTTGCAGCTTGGAAAGCCTCAAATTATAGCACGTGAGAATGTCGAGAGCCGGACCGTGTGTTGCAACGCGAAAGATGATGCGCCCCGCCCTCGCCTCGCAGAGGGCGATTTCGCCTGCCGACACACCGCCCACGAACGAAGACCCTGACGTCCGCAAGGGAATTTCGGGCCGCGCAGCGCCCGCCCGCCCGTTCGATTAATATTTGCCGCGGCAAGCAAATAGCGCCTATACTGCTGCCTAGTCAACTATTGCAGCTTCAGGGTTTTATGTCGGATTCTCCTTCCCAACCGCCCGTTTCACCGCTGTCCTCGTATCAGATGAACGACAGCGTCGGTTATCTGATGTCGCGTGTGAAGTCGGTGATGACCAACCTCGTCACGCAGCGTACGCAGGAAGAGCTCGGCATTACGGGCACGCAGGCGAGCATGCTGTTCATGATCGCCGTCGGAAAGTGCTCGACGGCCGCCGAACTCGCTCGGGAATACGGGATCGACGCGAGCGCGGTCACGCGCCTGCTCGATCGCGTCGAGAAACGCGGCCTGCTGTCCCGCGTGCGCAGCATCGAGGATCGGCGGGTCGTACGCCTCGAGCTGACCGATGAAGGCCGCGCGCTTGCCGAGCGTTTGCCGCCGGTGTTCCGCAGCGTGCTCGACGAGCTGCTGGACGGATTTACGCCGGAAGAAGTCGGGTTCCTGAAGAGCATGCTGCGCCGCATTCTCAGCAACTACTGCGAAACCGCGGGCGGCAGCATCACGTAATAGTTGCCATAACAATTACTTTTGACAGATCAATGTAAGGAAATCCTTGCAGTGTCCATCATTCATTCCGAGTCAGGGAACAGCGCGATGAAATCCTCCCCGTTGTCCGTGCGCGCCGGGTCGTGCCGCGCCGCCGTCGCCGCCGCGGTTGCCGCGCTGGCGCTGGCGGGCTGCGCAAACTACATCGGCATCAAGAGCGACAAGCAGATCGCACCCGCATCGCAATTCGAAACCGCCCAGAGCCTGCCGGCCCAGGGCGGCCAGTGGCCGGCGCTCGACTGGGCCAACCAGTTCGGCGATCCGCAGTTGCCGAAGCTGATCGACGAGGCGCTCCAGGGCAACCCGTCGATCGCGCAGGCACAGGCGCGCATCGCGAAGGCGTCGTCGTACATCGAGTCGTCGCGCTCGAACCTGATGCCGAAAGCCGAAGCCAGCTACTCGTGGACACGCGAGCTGTATTCGTCGAACGCGCTGTTCCCGCCCCCGTACGGCGGCCAGTGGTACAGCGAGAACAACGCGCTCGCGAGCGCGTCGTGGGATCTCGACCTGTGGGGCAAGAACCGCGAGCGCCTGCACACCGCCGTGTCGCAGGAAAAGGCCGCCGAGGCCGACATGCAACAGGCGCGCATCACGCTCGCGTCGTCGGTGGCCCGCACCTACAACTCGCTCGCCCAGCTGTATGCGCTGCGCGACATCGCGCAGCGCGAGATCGCCAACCGCCAGACGGTCGGCAGGATCACCGACGGCCGCGTGTCGGCCGGTCTCGACACCAACGTGGAACGCCAGACTGCGCGCGGCAACATCGCGACGACCCAGGCATCGCTGTCCGACCTCGACGGCCAGATCACGACCGTGCGCTACCAGCTCGCCGCACTGCTCGGCAAGGGGCCGGATCGCGGGCTGCAGATCGCCGCGCCGGTGATGAACCCGACCGGCGAAGTCGCACTGCCCGGCAACCTGCCGGCCGACCTCGTGTCGCGCCGTCCCGACATCGTCGCCGCGCGCTGGCAGGTCGAGGCCGCGATGCACGACGTGAAGGAAGCAAAGGCCGAATTCTTCCCCGACGTGAACCTCGCGGCCGGCTTCGGCTTCGATGCGTTCGGCTGGGGCAAATTCCTGAATTTCGCGAGCCGCCAGGCGCAGTTCGGGCCGGCCATCCACCTGCCGATCTTCGATGCCGGTGCGTTGCGCGCGCAGCTCAAGGGCCGCTACGCGGACTTCGACCTGTCGGTCGCGAACTACAACCAGACGCTGATCAGCGCGCTGAACGACGTCGCGACGCAGGTCGCGTCGATCCGTGCGGTCGATCGCCAGATGGATGACGCGCAGCGTGCGCTCGATGCGTCGACGCGGGCGTACGACCTCGCCGTGATCCGCTACAAGGCGGGCCTGTCGCCGCAGCTCCAGGTGCTGACCGCGGACACCAACCGCCTCGCATCGGAACAGACGGTGACCAACCTGAAGATGCGCCGGCGCGACATGCAGCTCGCGTTGATCAAGGCGCTCGGCGGCGGGTTCGACGCGACCGGCACGCGGCTCGCCGCGCCCGACGCCGACAAGCAGACAAGACAGGCCGCCAACTGATCCGGCGCCACCACTACGCAGACACTCGAAATAACGGACGGAGAAAATCGCCATGAGCGACCCTCAACAAAACGCCGCCAGCGCACAGCCGCAGAACAACGGGAAGCGCAAACGGATGATGACGCTGCTGATCGCGGTCATCGTGATCGCGGCCATCGCGTACGGTCTGTACTACTTCCTCGTCGCGCGCTTCCATGAAGAGACGGACGACGCATACGTGAACGGCAACGTCGTGCAGATCACGCCGCAGGTCACGGGTACCGTGATCGCCGTGAAGGCCGACGATACGCAGACGGTCAAGGCCGGCGATCCGCTGGTCGTGCTCGACCCGGCCGACTCGCAGGTCGCGCTGCAGCAGGCCGAGGCCAACCTAGCGCAGACGGTGCGCCAGGTGCGCGGCCTGTTCGTCAACGACGACCAGTACCGCGCGCAAGTCGCGCTGCGCCAGTCCGACCTGTCGAAGGCGCAGGACGACCTGCGCCGCCGGATGGCCGTCGCACAGACGGGCGCCGTGTCGCAGGAAGAAATCTCCCATGCACGCGACGCGGTGCGCGCCGCGCAGGCGTCGGTCGACGCCGCGCAACAGCAGCTCGCATCGAACCGCGCACTGACCGCGAACACGACGATCGCGTCGCACCCGAACGTGATGGCCGCGGCAGCGAAGGTTCGCGACGCGTACCTCGCGAACGCGCGCAACGTGTTGCCCGCACCGGTCACCGGCTATGTCGCGAAGCGCTCGGTTCAGGTCGGCCAGCGCGTGTCGCCGGGCAACCCGCTGATGTCGGTCGTGCCGCTGAACGCGGTGTGGGTCGACGCGAACTTCAAGGAAGTCCAGCTCAAGCACATGCGCATCGGCCAGCCGGTCGAATTGACCGCCGACATCTACGGCTCGTCGGCCGTCTACCACGGCAAGGTCGTCGGCTTCTCGGCCGGCACGGGTTCGGCGTTCTCGCTGCTGCCGGCGCAGAACGCGACGGGCAACTGGATCAAGGTCGTGCAGCGCCTGCCGGTGCGTATCGAGATCGATCCGAAGGAACTCGAGAAGCATCCGCTGCGCATCGGCCTGTCGATGCAGGTCGACGTCGACATCAAGGACGAGCACGGCGACCAGCTCGCCAACGCGCAGAACACGGTCTACGAAACGAACGTGTTCGCGAAGTACGGCGACGAAGCCGACGCCGAGATCGCGCGCATCATCGCCGAGAACGCCGGCGGCAACGCGCCCGCACCGGCCGCGGCGAAGTCGAACGCCGCCGCCAAGATGATGTGACGGTTCCGACTCCGGAAAACTATCGACATGGCACAGGCTCCTGTCTCCCACCCGCCGCTGCAGGGCGGGCAACTCGTGCTCGGGACGATCGCGGTATCGCTCGCGGTGTTCATGAACGTGCTCGACACGTCCATCGCGAACGTCGCGATCCCGACCATCTCGGGCGACCTCGGCGTGTCGTCCGACCAGGGTACGTGGGTCATCACGTCGTTCGCCGTCGCGAACGCGATCTCCGTGCCGCTGACGGGCTGGCTGACCGACCGCTTCGGTCAGGTCCGCCTGTTCCTCGCGTCGATCATCCTGTTCGTCATCTCGTCGTGGATGTGCGGGCTGTCGCCGAACCTGCCGTTCCTGCTCGGCTCGCGCGTGCTGCAGGGCGCGGTCGCGGGCCCGATGATTCCGCTGTCGCAAGCGCTCCTGCTGTCGAGCTATCCGCGCGCGAAGGCACCGATGGCGCTCGCACTATGGGCGATGACGACGCTGATCGCGCCCGTCGCGGGCCCGATTCTCGGCGGCTGGATCTCGGACAACTATTCGTGGCCGTGGATCTTCTACGTCAACATCCCGGTCGGCATCGCCGCCGCCGCCGCGACGTGGGCGATCTATCGCAATCGGGAGTCGGCCGTGCGCCGCGCGCCGATCGACGGCGTGGGCCTCGCGCTGCTGGTCATCTGGGTCGGCTCGCTGCAGATCATGCTCGACAAGGGCAAGGATCTCGACTGGTTCGCGTCGACGACCATCATCGTGCTCGCGCTGACCGCTGTCATTGCGTTCGCGTTCTTCGTGATCTGGGAGCTGACCGCCGAGCACCCGGTCGTCGACCTGTCGCTGTTCCGCATGCGGAACTTCACCGGCGGCACAGTCGCACTGTCGATCGGGTACGGCCTGTACTTCGGCAATCTCGTGCTGTTGCCGCTGTGGCTGCAGACGCAAATCGGCTACACCGCGACCGACGCCGGCCTCGTGATGGCGCCGGTCGGGTTGTTCGCGATCCTGTTGTCGCCACTCACCGGGAAGTATCTGCCGCGTACCGATCCGCGCTTCATCTCGACGGCGTCGTTCCTGACGTTTGCGCTGTGCTTCTGGATGCGTTCGCGATACACGACGGGCGTCGACGAATGGTCGCTGACGCTGCCGACGCTCGTGCAGGGTATCGCGATGGCGGGCTTCTTCATCCCGCTCGTGTCGATCACGCTGTCCGGCCTGCCCGGCAACCGCATTCCCGCGGCGTCCGGCCTGTCGAACTTCGTGCGGATCATGTGCGGCGGCATCGGCACATCGATCTTCCAGACCGCGTGGGACCACCGCAACAACTTCCATCACGCGCAACTGGTCGAGCAGGCGAACCCGTACAACCCGACGTTCAACCAGGCCGTCACACAGATGCGCAGCCTCGGGCTGACGCAGGACCAGGCGCACGGCCTCATCAACAACATGGCCACGCAGCAGGCTGCGCAACTCGGCGTGAACGACCTGTTCTACATCTCGGCGGCGATCTTCGTGCTGCTGATCGGACTGATCTGGATCACGAAGCCGGAGCGCGCGGGCGGCGGCGATGCGGGTGCGGCGGCGTCGGCTGCACACTGAGCACCGCGCTCGAACCAGCGCGCCCAACAAAAAACCCGGTCGATTTCGACCGGGTTTTTTTCGTTCCGACGACGGCGCTTGCGCGCCGCGCATCATGCAGCCGTCACGACGAGGCGTTCGGGCGCGAGCACGCCGTTGGCCTTGCGCGCCACGCCGAGCAGTCGCTGCGCGTCGTACACGCGCACACGCTCGCCCTCGGCCGCATCGATCGAATCGAGCGCCGACAGCGGCAAGCGCTGGCCGTGCAGGAATCGCTTCGCACTCGTTTCGTCGAGGCGCACCAGCGGAAACGTCGACAGCAACGCGTCGACCGGCTGCAGCCACGCGTCGCGCGCGCCTTCGGCGGCATCGGACAGCGCGTCGAGCGTCACCGCGTGTTCGAGCGTCAGCGCGCCGACACCCGTGCGACGCAGCATCGTCAGATGCGCACCGCAGCCGAGCGCTTCGCCGATGTCTTCGGCCAGCGTGCGCACATACGTGCCCTTGCTGCAGGTCACGCGGAACGTCACGTCCGGCAATTCACAGGCCAGCAGATCGAGCGCGTGGATCGTCACGTTGCGGCCTTCCCGCTCGACGGTCTGGCCCGCACGCGCGTATTCGTACAGCGGCTTGCCATCGCGCTTGAGCGCCGAATACATCGGCGGCACCTGCACGATCTCGCCGGTAAAGCGCGCGAGCGCCGCTTCGACCGCCGCACGGTCGCATTCGACGGCGCGCGTGTCGAGCACGTCGCCTTCCGCGTCGCCGGTGGTCGTGCGCACGCCAAGACGCATCGTCGCTTCGTAGGTCTTGTCCGCTTCCAGCAAGTCCTGCGAGAACTTCGTCGCTTCGCCGAAGCACAGCGGCAACAGGCCCGAGGCCAGCGGATCGAGCGTGCCGGTATGGCCGGCTTTCTTCGCGAGAAGCAGGCGCTTCGCGCGAATCAGGGCGTCGTTGCTCGACAGGCCGACCGGCTTGTCGAGCAGAAGGACGCCGTCCAGCGCGCGCCGCGGCACGCGTGGACGCTGGGGAGCTGCAGTCGTCATGGGGCGTGCGCGCTCAATCGTCCTTCGCGGGCGCGTCGGCTTCGTCGTCGTCCTTCGCGCGCGTCGAGTTGGCTTCCTTGATCAGGCGCGACATTTCCACCGCCTTCTCGATCGTCTGGTCGTAATGGAAGTGCAGCGTCGGCACCGTATGAATGTGCAGGCGCTTGAACAGCAGGTTGTGCAGGTGGCCCGACGCGTGGTTCAGCGCTTCCTGCGTCTTGTCCGGATCGCCGGTCAGCGCCGTGAAATAGACCTTCGCGTGCGCGTAGTCCGGCGTGAGCTCGACGCTCTGGATGGTCACGATACCGATGCGCGGGTCTTTGACCTCGCGCATGATGAGTTCGGACAGATCGCGCTGAATCTGGTCGGCGATCTGAACGTTGCGATTGGGGGAAGTACGTTTCCTGGACATGATCGATCCGTGATCCGTTTATCAGGATAAAGCGACGCGCCGTTGGCACGCCACCATGAAAATGGGCGGGACAGGCCCAAGCCTGCCCCGCCCCATGAGCCGATACGCGACGATTACAGCGTCCGTGCGACTTCGGTCACTTCGAAGACTTCGAACTGGTCGCCTTCGATGATGTCGTTGAAGTTCTTCACCGACATACCGCACTCGAAGCCTTGCTTGACTTCCTTCACGTCGTCCTTGAAGCGCTTCAGCGATTCGAGTTCGCCCGTGAAGATCACGACGTTGTTGCGCAGCACGCGAACCGACGACGAGCGCTTGACGATACCGTCGGTGACCATACAGCCGGCAACCGTACCGACCTTCGGCACCTTGAACACCTGGCGCACCTCGACCATGCCGGTCACGACTTCGCGCTTCTCCGGCGCCAGCATGCCCGACATCGCGGCCTTCACCTCATCCACTGCGTCGTAGATGATGTTGTAGTAGCGGATGTCGATACCGTTCGCTTCGGCCAGCTTGCGCGCCTGTGCATCCGCACGCGTGTTGAAGCCGATGATGACCGCCTTCGATGCCGTTGCCAGGTTGACGTCGTTCTCGCTGATGCCGCCCACCGCGCTGTGCACGATCTGCACGCGCACTTCGTCGGTCGACAGCTTGAGCAGCGACTGCACGAGCGCTTCCTGCGAGCCCTGCACGTCTGCCTTGATGATGAGCGGCAGGTTCTGCACTTCGCCTTCGCCCATCTGCTCGAGCATGCTTTCCAGCTTCGCGGCCTGCTGCTTCGCCAGCTTGACGTCGCGGAACTTGCCCTGACGGAACAGCGCGATTTCGCGCGCCTTGCGCTCGTCCGGCAGCACGATCACTTCCTCGCCTGCACCCGGCACTTCCGACAGACCCTGGATTTCGACCGGGATCGACGGGCCGGCTTCCTTCGTCGGCTTGCCGTTCTCGTCGAGCATCGCACGCACGCGGCCGTAAGCCGTGCCTGCGAGCACGATGTCGCCGCGATTCAGCGTACCCGACTGCACCAGGATCGTCGCGACCGGGCCCTTGCCCTTGTCCAGCTTCGCTTCGATCACGATGCCCTTCGCCGGCGCCTCGACCGGTGCCTTCAGTTCCAGCACTTCCGCCTGCAGCAGCACGTTCTCGAGCAGGTCGTCGATACCGGCGCCCGTCTTGGCCGACACCGGCACGAACGGCGAATCGCCACCGTATTCTTCCGGCACGACGCCTTCCGCGACCAGTTCCTGCTTGACGCGGTCCGGGTTCGCTTCCGGCTTGTCGATCTTGTTGATCGCCACGACGATCGGCACGCCACCCGCCTTCGCGTGCGCGATGGCTTCCTTCGTCTGCGGCATCACGCCGTCGTCGGCAGCCACCACCAGCACCACGATGTCGGTCGCCTTCGCGCCGCGTGCACGCATTGCCGTGAACGCTTCGTGACCCGGCGTATCGAGGAACGTGATGACGCCGCGCGGCGTTTCGACGTGGTATGCGCCGATGTGCTGCGTAATGCCGCCCGCTTCGCCCGCTGCAACCTTCGCGCGGCGGATGTGGTCGAGCAGCGAGGTCTTGCCGTGGTCGACGTGACCCATCACGGTGACGACCGGCGGGCGCGGCAGCTGTTCCGCATCGGTACCGGTCTCGCCTTCGACCAGCAGTGCTTCCGGATCGTCCAGCTTCGCGGCAACCGCGCGGTGGCCCAGTTCCTCGACGACGATCATCGCCGTTTCCTGGTCCAGCACCTGGTTGATCGTGACCATCTGGCCCATCTTCATCATCACCTTGATGACTTCGGAGGCCTTGATCGACATCTTGTGCGCGAGATCGGCAACCGAGATGGTTTCCGGCACGTGCACTTCACGCACGATCGGCTCGGTCGGTGCCTGGAACGTCGATGCGCTGTCCTGGTGACGGCCGCGACCCTTCGGGCCGCCGCGCCAGCCGCGGTCGACGCCGCCGCTCGAATCGCCGCGCGTCTTGATGCCGCGGCGCTTCGCTGCGTCGTCCTGCCAGCCGCCCTTGCCGCCGCCCGGCTTCTTGTTGCGGTCGCCCGCGCCTGCCGGTGCCGTCGTGGCCGCCGGCGCTGCACCGGCCGGCTTCTTCACGGCCGGACGTGCCTGCGCGCCTGCGCCCGCCGGCTTTGCCGGCTTGTGCAGCGTGCCCTTCGCTTCGGCCGGCTTCGGCGGTTCCACCGGCTTCGGCGGCTCGACTGCCTTGACCACGGCCTTGCGCGGCGTGTTCATCATTTCGCGGATCGCGCGTGCTTCGGCTTCTGCCGCCGCGCGACGCTTGCTGATCTCTTCCTGCTCGGCGCGCGCCTTGTCCGCAGCCTCGCGGGCAGCATCCTCGGCCTTCTTCGCCGCTTCGCGCTGGGCCGCACGTTCGGCGGCCGCGCGTGCTTCATCCTGCGCGGACTGCGCACCGGCTGCTTCCTGCTGAGCCTCGGCGGCCTGCTGGGCAGCCGCCTGCTGTGCCGCTGCGGCTTCGGCCGCGGCACGCTTCGCCGCCGCTTCTTCCTCGGCACGGCGGCGCTCGGCTTCGGCCGCTTCCTCACGGGCACGGCGCTCGGCTTCCTCGCGCTCGAGGCGCTCCTGGCGCTCGCGCAGTTCCTGCGCCTGCTTCTCGAGCAGCTCGGCCTCGCGGCGCGCTTCTTCCTCGCGACGCTTCAGTTCCGCATCGTCGTCCGCTTCGGCGACCTGCGCCTGACCCTGTTCCGCACCCTCGGCCACGTCGTCGCGCTTGACGAACGTACGCTTCTTGCGGACCTCGACCTGAATGGTGCGAGCCTTGCCCGTCGCGTCAGATTGCTTGATCTCCGACGTATGCTTGCGGGTCAGCGTGATCTTGCGCTTGTCGCCGTCGGTTGCGCCGTGTGACTTGCGCAAATGATCGAGCAGACGCGCCTTGTCCGCTTCGGACAGCGCATCGTCTTCACTCGCTTTCTGGACGCCCGCTGCCTGCAGCTGTTCGAGCAGCACACCAGCAGGCATTTTCAGTTCCGCGGCAAATTGGGCTACGTTGTTACTCGCCATTCATTCCTCTTAGTGCAAGGACCGATTCCTTGCGGTTAGCATCGGGTCAGGCCATACGGCCGCCATCAAATCAGTGCGCCATGGTCATTTCTCACTGGAACCAGTGTTCACGTGCTTTCATGATCAACGCCTTAGCGGCATCCTCTTCCATCCCGGTCATATCGACCAGTTCATCCACGGCCAGCTCGGCGACATCGTCGCGCGTCTGCATGCCGTGTTCGGCCAGCTTCGCGAGCAACTCCGGCGTGATGCCGTCGAGGCCCTTCAAATCCAGCGCTGCATTTTCAACCTTTTCTTCGTTCGCGATCGCCATCGTCAACAGTGCGTCGCGTGCGCGGTTGCGCAGTTCGTGCACGGTGTCCTCGTCGAACGCCTCGATTTCGAGCATTTCGTTGAGCGGCACGTACGCGATCTCTTCGAGGCTCGTGAAGCCTTCGTCGATCAGGATGTCGGCAACTTCTTCGTCGACGTCGAGACGCGCCATGAACAGCGAACGCAGTCGGTCGCGCTCTTCACCCTGCTTCAGGGCGGATTCGTCCGGCGTCATGATGTTGATCTGCCAGCCGGTCAGTTCGCTGGCAAGGCGAACGTTCTGACCGCTGCGGCCGATCGCGACAGCCAGCTCGTTTTCGTCGACGACGACGTCCATCGAGTGCTTTTCTTCATCGACGACGATCGACTGGACGGCTGCCGGCGCGAGCGCGCCGATCACGAACTGGGCGGGATCCTCGGACCATAGCACGATGTCGATGTTTTCGCCACCGAGCTCGTTGCGCACGGCCTGCACGCGGGAACCGCGGATGCCGACGCAGGTGCCGATCGGATCGATCCGCTTGTCGTAGGCGATCACGCCGATCTTCGCGCGCACGCCCGGATCGCGAGCGGCTGCCTTGATCTCGAGCAGGCCCTGCTCGATTTCCGGCACTTCCATCTCGAACAGCTTCATCAGGAACTCGGGCGCCGTGCGCGAGAGTTCGATCTGCGGGCCGCGCGCGGTGCGGTCGACCTTCGCGATGTAGGCACGCACGCGGTCGCCCACGCGCAGGTTTTCCTTCGGGATCAGCTGGTCGCGGCGCAGCAGCGCTTCGACACGGCCCGATTCGACGATGAAGTTGCCCTTGTCGAGGCGCTTCACCGTGCCGGTCATGATCTTTTCGCCGCGCTCGAGGTAGTCGTTCAGGATCTGCTCGCGTTCGGCATCGCGCACCTTCTGCAGGATCACCTGCTTCGCGGCCTGCGCGCCGATACGGCCGAACTCGATCGACGGCACCGGCTCCTCGATGAATTCGCCGACTTCGACGTCGGGCTTCTGCTCACGTGCTTCGAACAGCAGGATCTCGCGATCCGGCTCCTGCAAGCCTGCCTCGTCGGGCACGACGAGCCAGCGACGGAAGGTTTCGTGCTCGCCGCTTTCGCGATCGATATGGACGCGGATTTCGGCGCCTTCGTCGAACAGCTTCTTGGAAGCGGAAGCGAGCGCGGCCTCGAGGGCGCCCAGCACCACATCCTTGTCGACGTTTTTCTCGCGCGCCAGCGCATCCACCAGCATCAACACTTCGCGACTCATTATTTGCGGCTCCTAAAGTCAACTTGCGGAATCAGGCGGGCTTTGTCGATATCGGCCAGCGTGAAATCCAGCATGGCTGCCTCGCCCTTCTTCCTCTCAAATTCCAAACCGATCGTTTCGCCATTCGGCGCGTGCAGAATGCCCCGGTACGTCTTGCGCCCGTCCAGCGGCTTTTTCAAGGTCACGGAAACTTCGCTGCCGGCGAAGCGCTCGAAGTCGGCCAGCTTCTTCAACGGGCGGTCGAGCCCCGGGGACGAGACTTCGAGCCGTTCGTAATCGATGTTTTCGACCGTCAAGACGTGCTGGAGCTGACGCGTGACCTTTTCGCAATCTTCGAGCGAGATGCCGGCAGGCTGATCGATGTAGATGCAAAGCATGCCGCGCCCGGTGCGCTCGAGATCCACCAGCTCGTAGCCGAGCCCGGTGACCGTGGTTTCTATCAGTTCCGTCAGTTGCACAGTGTCCTCTCAGGTGTTCGCGCCCGCCGCTCGCGATTCACCCGCGGGCGCGCGCCTTAGCCGGCGCAGGAAGCGCTACCCGAGATGCCTAACCGTTTCAGCAAAAAAAAATGGGCGGAACGCCCATCTTCTTACTGGTGGTCGCACCTGAGCCGCACATTGAATCCGTACGCCCAGCGACTCCGCGATTATAGCGATTTTTGGCGCAAACGCCAAGCCAGCCGGTAAAAGCAGCGTCCAGCCCGCCTTTACCGACCAAAAATGCGAAACCGGACTGTCCGACCAGGCGGCATAATCCGGCAGCGCGATATATATACAGTCAAAAGCAAACCACGCAGGGCGAGGTGCCGACCCAACCGGACTCGTGCCGATTTCGCCGGCACACCGGCGGCTTCACGCCGCCGGACGCCGCAAACGCTCAGCGACCCCGCGAGCGATTGCGCTGCGGACGCTGACCGCCGCGCGCACCGCCACCGCCGTTGCCGGCGCCTTCGGCGCGATTGCCGTTGGGATTGCGGTTGCCGCCCTTGCCGCCGCCGCGCTTGCCGCCAGCGCCTTCACGCTTGGGGCCCGCGCCATACGACGCACGATTGCCGTCGACATCGCGACCGCCGCCCGAGCGGTTGCCATAACCCGACGGCGAAACCGGCAAGCTGCCGTAACCGCTCAGGCCGGGCAGGCCCGGGGCGCCGCGCCGGCCGCCACCGCGACGCGGCTGGTCGAGCTGACCATGCGTCGTCAGCACCGGCTCGCGGCCGATGAAGCCCATCGACGTCTGCATCGGATCCGGCTGGCGGCGCTCGGCCTGCCCTGCACCACCGCGCTTGCCCTTTTCCTCGGACGGCGCCTTCAGGCCGACGGTCGCCATCAGCTTGCGCACCTGCGCCTCGTCGAGCTCTTCCCAGCGGCCGCGCTTCAGGCCGCGCGGCAGCGGGATCGGACCGTGGCGCGTACGGATCAGGCGGCTCACCATCAGGCCGGCCGCCTCGAACATCCGGCGCACTTCGCGGTTGCGGCCTTCGGCCAGCGCAACGTGATACCAGTGGTTCGTGCCTTCGCCGCCGCCGTCGCGGATGCGCAGGAAGTTCGCCGGGCCGTCATCGAGCTCGACGCCATGCAGCAGTTTCTGCCGCATCCCTTCGGACAGTTCGCCGACGACGCGCACCGCGTACTCGCGTTCGACGCTGTAGCGCGGATGCATGAAGCGGTTCGCGAGATCGCCCGACGTCGTCAGCATCAGCAGGCCTTCGGTGTTGAAGTCGAGACGGCCCACCGCGAGCCATTTCGCCGTCTTCATCGGCGGCAGGCGGTCGAACACCGACGGACGACCTTCCGGGTCCGCGTGGCTGACGATCTCGCCGGTCGGCTTGTGGTACAGCAGCACGCGCGGCGGCTTGTTCGGCAGCTTGCGCTTGACCGGCTTGCCGTTGATGCGAACCTGATCGGTCGGCATGATGCGCTGGCCGATATGCGCGGGCTCACCGTTCACCGACACGCGGCCGGCGACGATCAGCTCTTCCATTTCGCGGCGCGAACCCATGCCGGCTTCCGCGAGCACCTTGTGGAGCTTCGGCGCGTCGTCGTCCGGCGACAGCACGCGCTTGTTCGCCGGCTGGCTGCGGCCGCGACGCAGCATCGGCGCACGTACGCCGCTGCCGCCCGCCGAATTGTCCGCGTCGAATGCCGGCGACGTCACATAGGCGAACAGATCGTCCTGCGACGCTGCGTCGCCTTCGGCCTTCGCCGCGCCGCCCTCGGCCTTCGCCGAACCGCCGCGTCGCCCCTGGCCGCCTTGCCCGCCCTGGGCACCCTTGGCTGCGCCTTCGCGCTTGCCGGCCGGCTTGCGGCCACCCTTGGCCGCACCTTCCTTGCGCGGCGCGCGTGCGGGCTGCGCTTCCGCCGCGTCGGCCGGCTGCGCTTCCGCGCCCTCGCCGCCCTGCGACTCGCCATCGCCCTTCGACTTGGCTGCCGCGCGGCGACGCGCGATCAGGCTGCGCGGGCCGCGCCGCAGGCCGCGGCGGGGACGCTCGTCACCACCCGCGGCCGGAGCGTCCTGCTCCGGCGCATCGTCGGCACGCGCGGCCTGCACGGCAGGCGCGGACGATTCAATATCGTGGATATCAGTCAAAACAACCTCAAAATGTCAGGTCTCGCGCCCGACTCGGGCGCGGCAAGAAGTCGGCCGCGATCAGGCGCGGCGCTGTTCGGGTTCTGCTTCGTCGTCCGGCAGCGCGTCGGCGCCGATGGGCGCGCTGGCACTGCGTACGGCGTCGGCGAGGCTGTCGGACGTATCGTCCAGCAACTCGCCGTCCGCAGGACGGGAGCGTGAGGCGTCGGCCTGGCCAGCCTCGCCCGGCATGTCGCCGGCCGCTTCCGCTCCGTCTCCGGCAACCGCGTCGGCAGCCGGCTTGCGATCTTCCTCGTTCCACACCGCGTGCAGCGGCTCGGGCTGCTCGCCGGCCGGCGCTGCTTCGGCGCCGCCCTGTTCGCTCTGAACGCGATCCGCTTCCAGCGTATCGCGGTTCGGCATTTCCTGCGTCGGCGCGCCTTCCGTTGCGGCGTCGCCCGGCAATTCGTCCGACCGAACGTACGACTCGTCCGCCGCCGCCTCGCCGGCTTCCGGCACCGCGTCCGCCGCCGGCGCATCGCCGTCGAAGTCCATCGCCTGCTGCGCGAGCAGCGCGGCTTCGATGTTCGCCGCCGGCTCCTCGAGCGCCGGCAGGTCGTCGAGCGCCTTCAGGCCGAGATCGTCGAGGAACTGCTTGGTCGTCGCGTACAGCGCCGGGCGGCCCGGCACGTCGCGATGCCCGATCACCTCGATCCAGCCGCGATCCTCGAGCTGCTTGACCACCTGCGTATTGACCGTGACGCCGCGAATCTCTTCGATGTCGCCACGCGTGACGGGTTGCCGATACGCAATGATCGCGAGCGTCTCGAGCACCGCACGCGAATATTTCGGCGGCTTCTCGGGATGCAGTCGGTCCAGGTAATGGCGCATCGCCGGCTTGCTCTGGAAGCGCCATCCGGTTGCCAGCGCCACCAGTTCGACACCGCGGCCGGACCAATCCTGTTTCAGATCTTCGAGCAACGTGCGGACCGTGTCAGCCGACACGCCGTCGGCAAAGAGCTTGCGCAAATCGCCGAGCTTCAGCGGTTCCTGCGCGCAGATCAAAGCAGTCTCGAGGACGATCTTCGCCTCTTGGGTATTCATGCAGCTAGGCCAGACCCTGTGGTCAAACGAACCGGATCAACAAACAGACGAAAGGAACGGAAGACGCGCTCGCCCGATTCTGATCGGTCATATTGATGGGAGCACGAACCGGGGGCGGCGAACCAACTTCAAGCCAGGCCCAAACCGGACGGAACAGCACGGTTCAACGACGGAACCGCGTGACTGAGCGCCATCTTACGCAAAATTGCCCGGTGCGTAAAGATGAGCCGAAAGGCCCGCCGCCCGCATGCCGCACCCGCTCCGCCCCCGCTTCAACGCAGGCCTGCGCCGCGCGCGAGGAACGCCCGCAAGCGCTCGACGCCTGCCTCGAGCCGCACCGGATCGCACGCGTAGCACCAGCGCACGAACCCTTCCCCCTCCGGGCCGAACGCGCGGCCGGGCGCCAGCCCGAGCCCCGCCTCGCGCACCAGCGACTTGCAGAACGCAAGACTGTCGTCCGCGCCCGGCAACCGCAGGAACAGGTACATCGCACCCGGCGGAGGCGGCACGTCGACGCCCGGCAACGTGCGCAGCGCGGCGACCAGGTGGTCACGCGCACCGCGCAGCGCCGCGACGAACGACTGCACGAACGGCTCGCCGTCACGCAGCGCGACTTCTCCCGCGGCCTGGATGAAACCCGGCGCGCACGATGTGTTGTACTCGACCAGCTTCGACAGATCGCCCATCACCGACGCCGGCGCGACCAGCCATCCGAGCCGCCAGCCCGTCATCGCCCAGGCCTTCGAGAACGAATTCACGACGATTACCCGCTCGTCGCGCGATGCGATGTCCAGGAACGACGGCGCGCCGTCCGTGCCGAACACGAGCCGCTCGTATACCTCGTCGGCGACCACCCAGATGCCGTGGCGCCGGCAATGCGCGAGCACGACCTGCTGGTCGTCGCGGGACATCACCCAGCCGGTCGGATTGTTCGGGGAGTTGACGAACAGCATCCGCGTGCCGGGCGTCAGCGCCGCGATCAGCCGGTCGACGTCGAGCCGCCAGCCCGCATCGCCATGGCGGAGCGACACGCACTCGACCTGTGCACCGAGGATCTTCGGGATCTCGACGAGGTTCGGCCAGAGCGGCGTGACGGCGACGACGCGGTCGCCCGGGCCGACCAGCAATTGCGCGGCCAGCATCAGCGCGCTCACGCCCGAACTCGTCACGGCGATCGTATCGGCCGCCGTCGCACCGTGACGCGCACCGACATAGGTCGCAATCGCGTTGCGCAGCGGCACGGTGCCGAGGTTGTGCGTGTAGAAGGTCGCACCGTCGCGCAGTGCCGCGGCAGCCGCGTCGCGAATGAATTCGGGCGTCACGCGATCGGATTCGCCGAACCAGAACGGCAGCACGTCGGGTACGCCGAAGCCGGCGTTCGCCACTTCCCGGATCAGCGACGGACGCAGCGCCTGAACTGCGCTGCGCGCCGCCGGCTCGCCCGTCGCCGGGCCGACATCTGCGGAATGCGTCATCGAGAACCGCCACCGAGGAACACGATCCGCGTAGTGTACCGGCGTGCGCGCCCGATCCGCACCCTTTCAGTCGAGATCCTCCGCCCGCGCCGGCATCTGGCGCACGAGTTCCCAGATCGCCTGCGCGGCCGGCGACAGCGAGCGGTCGCGGCGGCGCACCAGCTCGACGGTGCGCTCGGTACGCGGCGTCAGCGGCCGCGCGACCAGTGTCGATCCGGCCGGCAGCGGCAGCGACAGCCACGGCTGCACGCTCACCCCGACGCCGGCCTCGACGAGCCCGAACACCGTCGCCGAATGCCCGAGCTCCTGCATGACCGTCGCATTGACCCGATGGGCGGCCAGCGCGGCGTCGATCAGCGGCCGGCTTCCGGACGCATGGTCGAGCAGCACGAGACGCTCGCCGTCGAGCGCCGTCCACGGCACCTCGGCCCGCGCCGCGAGCGGATGATCGGCGCGCGCGACCAGGCAGAACGAGTCGGTCATCAACGGTTCGCATACGAGATCGGCAACGGCGAGCGGCCCGATGACGACGCCGAAATCGACTTCGCTCGACTTCACCTTGCGCAGGACGTCGCTCTGCACGTCGTCACGCAGGCCGAGCGTGACGAACGGGAACTGGCGTTCGCACGACGCGACGACGCGCGGCATCAGCCGGCACGCAATCGTCGGGCTCGCAGCGACGATCACGCGCCCCCGCCGCTGCTCGCCGATCTCGCGAATCTCGCGCAGCGTGTCGTCGAGATCGGCGATCAGGCGGGACACGCTCGCGATCAGGTTCGTCCCGACGTCGGTCAACTGCACGTCGCGCGTCGTCCGGTCGATCAGCTTCAGTCCGAGCTCGGTCTCGAGTTCGCGTACGCAACGGCTGACCGCGGACTGCGTGAGCCCGATCTCGTCGCCCGCGCGACTGAAGCTCCGGAGCCGCGCAACCTCGATGAATACGCGAAGCTGGCGCAGCGTAACGTTCATCCCCTCTCCTCATCAATCGTCGATACCGATGCGCGATTTTAATGCGCGCCATCGTCTTCGATGTGCGAATCCGGCACCGGCAGCACATGTTTCGCTGCGGTGCAATATCGACGCAAACGCACGTAGCACGGGCGACTTGCACAAGATTGGTGATTGTCCTGATTTGCTGGCGGGTTATTTTGGCGTCTTATACGCCCCTAGCTGACTTAGCCGTCAGCCCGCTGCCAAGCGGCTCTCGCGGGAATCGCCTCAGACATGGCACACATCGTGCTTTATCTGACGTACAGGGCGCAGGTCGAGTCGGACAGAGGGCAGAAACGCCGCTGCCGGCCAACCGGAAGCCCCCACCCGGCACTCGACGATCGAGTGCTTGAAGAGTGCGCGGCGCAGGGCAGCGCACCGGAGTTAGCTTCGCTGAGGTGAGGACATGATGCTGTTCGACGATTTGAGAGATAACGAGTGGGCGCTGGTCGAAGGTCTGTTTTGCTCGGAACCCGCACGCAGTGAACGGCGCGGCCGTCCCCGCGTGGAGGCCCGTTCGGTGGTAAACGCCGTGCTGTGGGTACTGTCGACGGGTGAAGGCTGGTCGAAGCTGCCGGGCCGCTATCCGTCGCCGCCGACCTGCCGCCGTCGCTTCGACGAATGGCAGGCAGACGGCACGCTCGCCGAAATCGTCAAGCGACTCGGCACGAGCGGCCGCCAGATCTCGCTGCGCGGGCGCATCGGGGCGAGCGCGACGAAGCCGCCTGCACCGCCGAGCCGCGACCGGCTGCGCGGCGCCTTCTGGACCAACCCGGAATCCTGGCGCGCCCCCGTGAAGATGGCGTAACGCATGCTCGATCGGGCGGCTTCGGCCGCCCGGTTTCTTTCAGTGCCACGCGCTTTTGCGCGGCGCTCGCGTCGCCGTCGATTACGCCTGTCGTGCGGCGATACATCTATTTACGATTATTTACAGCAAGCCTGCACTCCCACGCTTACCTTAGCGAAATATCAACAGGCCGCGCCGGTGGCTTGAAGGGAGCCCCGCCATGAAACCAATGTCACTGCTCGTCGCATGCGGCATTGTCATTTCGCTGGCGCTGACCGCCCCCGCTCGCGCGGACGATCGCGCGAAGCCGCCTCACCACCAGCAGGATCATCGGAACACCCTTCGCCAGCAACCGCCCGCCGCGCCGCCCAATCGGCAGACCGTGCCGCGCGGCGATTTGCGCGGCGACATCGCCAGCAACGCGCGCGCGCGCACTGGCTCGCAGCCGACCGACCTGCCGCGTCATCCGTAGTCCGCAGGATTTCGTCAAAGAAAATTACCGGATTCGGGAACTGCCCGACATGCGACGAGTCACATTCGTTGCCATGAGCATAGCGTGGCAACAGCAAAAGTATCCGGTACGCCCGTATCCTCGCGATACGGGCTTTTTTTGCGTCACCGGTGGCCGGCGCGCGAGAACGGGAGTGCGCCGCTACAGGCGGCTTTCGAGAATCGCCACGGCGCTCGCTTCGCTCAATGCGTAGTCGTCCATACGGCGATCGGTCCAGGAAAGCAGTTTCTCATCACGCTCGAGGCGCGCGCATTCGGCACGACCGTTGTCGGTCAGCACCGCGATGTCGACCGGCGCATGGAAACCCGGTGCGGGAGCAACGGTCTTCTGCCTGACCGTGTCCATCAGCCCCAGCGACCGGAGATACTCGAACACGCCCGGGCGGCGCGCCCACGGTACCTGGCGGTACTGCACTCGTCTCAATGCGTCGAGCACCGCTTCGTTGGAATACGTGGTCATCTCGATTCTTTCTTAAAGTGCAGCGACAATGCGAAGCGGCGCGCCGGGCGGGAGCTCCGCCCGCCGATACCGCCACCGATTCTGGGGGCCGACGTTCGGCGTCGCGTCAGGGCCGGATCGTCAGCCGTCCATAAAAAGACACCATACCCCAATCAAATTGATTCTGTTCGATTCATTTGTACTTCTCTTCATCGGTTTCATGCTCTGCCGCAAGCGGCGGCGACTCGTCGCGATCGCGAGCGTCGCGCTATTCTGGCTGCTCGCGACAGGCTGGCTCGCCGCGCCGCTCATCGCATGGACCGAGGCAGGCGTGACGCCGGTCGAGCGCGCCGACATGCATGGCCGGACCACGTTGATCATCATCGGAGCCGGCACGCGGCGCAGCGACGCCGGCCTGCGACCGCCTCCCGACGGGGAAGCACGCATCCGCACGACCGCGGCGCTCTACCGCACGTGCCGGCAGCAGGCCACGCGCTGCACCGTGGTGATGTCGGGCGGCGACCCGCAACGTCACGGCGAAACCGAGGCGGCCGTCTACGGGCGCCTGCTGGTCGCGGCGGGTGTCGCTTCCAGCGACCTCATCCGCGAGCCGAACAGCCGTACCACCTACGAAAATGCGAAATTCACTGCATCTATACTACGCTCACAACATGACGACACGCGCATTCTCGTCACGTCGTCCTATCAGATGCGCCGCGCATTGCTCGATTTCCGCCGCTTCGGCATCGATCCGCAACCCGTTTATTCGAACCGCCGGCGCGCGCAAACGGGCTGGCTGCCCCGCTGGCACAACCTGGAAGACGCGAATCAGGCATTGCACGAACTGATCGGCATCGCGCAGTTCCACGTATACCGATGGCTCGGCTGGTTTTGATGGCAACGCTTGCACCGGCAGCGAACGCGACGGTGCCGCCCCGGAATGGCATGCGCATGACGGAATGCACGAAGTGTTGCGCGACTTCAACGGGGTCTTGCGCTGTGCCTCGATCCGGTGCACATTGATCCGTCACTTTTGTTACACTCGACACGCACTCGATTGCAGTCGCCAGACAAAACGGCAACATTCGGGTTCATCACCACTTAGCGGAGGTAAAGCAATGAAGAAGACGTCCCTGGCTATTCTGGTCGCGATGTCGGCGCTGACTGGCGCAGCGTATGCGCAAGAGAGCACGCAAATCCAGACCATCACCGACCCGGCGAAGATCGCCGAGATCGAGCAGCGCGCACAGGCACTGCAACAGCAGCAAGCAGCCGAGGCTGCACAGCCGGCGGCGCAGGAAGAGCACCACGGCAAGAAGGCTGCTCACCACAAGGCAGCGAAGAAGGCTGGCAAGAAGGCCGCCAAGGCCGCTCCGGCAGACGCTGCCAGCCAGTAAGTTCGGCGGCACCGCACAAGCGAAAAGCCGAATCCGGGCAACCGGGTTCGGCTTTTTTGGTTGCGGCGCCTGCGCGCTGTGCTAAAGTCGCGCACCGAAATTTTCCACCCGTGCGCACCCCGGTGCGGAGGACAGCATGAGCAACATTCAACTCGACATCGAGTGGACCGAAGCAGCCACTCGCAAGATCAAGCAACTGATGCCGCGCGGCTCGGACGACGCCTTTCTCGCGCTGCCGCCGATCGAGTGCCTGCCGATGGAGGGCGACGTGCTTTTCCTCGGGCCGCAAGGCAAGCAGCAACCGTTCATCGTCGCCGAACGCCAGTATCACCACGACGGCGATGCCGACTGGACGATCATCCTGATCCTTGACGTACCCAGCGCGTCGCACTGACGCGTCGCGGCGGCCGGCAACGCGTCCGGCCGCACCGCCCTGCTCGCATGCGCTGCGACGGCACGCGAATCCCGGGCCGATCGAGCCGGTCCACGTCCGTTTCGCGATTGAGCGGCGTGTGAGCGGAACGCTCACACGCCGCCAACGCGACCTCGCCCTACCGGCGCTCGCCGGATGCGAACCGCGCCGCCCCCACTCCAATTGATTGCGAATCACCGAATCCCGCACAGGCCGGATCGGCGCCCTCGCATTGCGGCCCCACCAAAAAAATTGCCCGCGCTTCATACGAAGCGCGGGCGAAACCGTCGCCCTACGAGGATAGGCGACGGGGCCATCGAGACCCGCGCGCGGCGCGGATCATCATCGGTTGTGCCCGCGCTCGCAGCGCCGGCATCTGGGGACGTCGAAACCGTTGGTCGGGCGTTCGCGACGCCTGCCCGGTCTCTGGCACCACCCTCCCTGTCCTAACGATTCGAACTAATAAAGCAGTTTGCGTGCCAGGTGCATTTTCGAAAGCACATCATTGATCCATAAGGATATTTTTCGGGACCATGACGATGTAACACCCGTTCCGCCGCCGTAACGCGCGGATGTTACGTAACGTCACAAGGCGGAGCAGCCGAAGGTCCCGCACACGCCGACGTCACGGCGCGCGACCATAAAAAAAGCCCGCCGGGCGGCGGGCTTGTTCGACGAGCGGGATCGTCGCGATCAGCGCAGCTGATTCACGAGCAGCCCCATGATCTGCCGGGCCGGCGACGACGAATCGATCGCACCCGAATCGTCGACGACTGCCACACGCGTCTGGTCGGCCGTCAACGCCTTCACGTTGACGCGATACTGCTTCGCCTGCTTTTCCTTCTTGCCGTGGAACAGTTGGCTCCAGAAGCCCTGCTCGGCCGCGCTCAGATCCTTCGGATCGACATAACGCACGAAATACAGACCCTTCGTGCGATCGCGATCGTCGACCGTGAAGTTCGCGCGATCGAGTGCGAGGCCGACGTGCAGCCACGACCGGTCGTACGGCTCGCCGAGCGTGACTTCGGACGGCACCGCACTCGTGTCGACGTCGTTCGCTTGCGACGACGTACGCGCGACGTTCTGCGCAGCGATCGCCGCGGCAGCCGCCTTCGATGCGTCGGTATCGGCCTTCTTGTCCTTCGGCACCGTGTTGTCGTTGATGTTCGCGACCGGCGGCTCGCCGTTCTTCGCACGCTGCTCGTTCTGCGCGAGCACCGCCATCAGCCGCTTCAGGTATTCCGTCTCGAGCGCCGGATCGTTCGGCTTCGCTTCCCACTTGCTCGAATCGTTGTTCGCGCCGGTGATCGCCTCGCGCATGCCCTTCTGGCTGACGAACACATAGGTGCCGCCGTTCGGCGCCGAATCGAGGCGCGTGCGGTACTTGTTGCGCTCGGCCGTCACGTACGAATTGCCCATCGCTTTCGAGATCACACTGCGGATCAGGCCGTCGTTGATCTGCGGATGGGTCTCGTTCCAGTCGGTTTCCATCACGCCCTTGTCGCGCTGGTCGACGACGAGCAGGAAGCCCTGCTCCTGCCAGAAGCGGCGCACTTGCGGCCAGATGTCGGCGGGCTTCTTGCCGTCGATCACGAGCCAGCTCTCGGTGCCGTCGCGCTGGATATGCATGCCGGCCACGGCGGGCGCGACGGTATCCGTCGCGGGCGCCGTGTGCTGGACCTGCTGAAGCGCGGACAGGGAAGTCGCGCCGCCCTGCGGCGGCAGCGAACGCTGATCGGCCGTCTCGTCGAGCATGTTGGGCGGCACTGCGAGCGACGCTTCCTTCGATTTCGAATCGCTCTTGTAGTCCACTTTCGTGGGCGACGACGTACCGCAACCGGCGACGAGCGCGCCAGTGGCGAGCACTGCAGCGAACCGCATGGTAAGACGAAGATCAGTCATGTTCGGGGAATCCTCTTCCGCTAAATCACGGCGCTTTCCGTGGATCAACCTTGCATTTTACCGGGGCCGCGCCGGGATGTGCAAAAAAGCGACGGGCAAGAAAAAACCCGCGTCAGCCTGAACTGACGCGGGTTCTTATCTGGTCGGGGCGAGAGGATTTGAACCTCCGACCACCTGCACCCCATGCAGGTACGCTACCAGGCTGCGCTACGCCCCGAAAGAAAAAAATTATAACAGAGAGTTGGCCGGTTTAGAACGGGTCGCATGCATTTTGTGCATGTTCTTGCCGAAATTTTTTGTGCGCACGTGGCGTGACCGATTCGACACGAACTGCGACGCACATGACGCCCCGCCGGTCCGTCGTCCGTCCACACGATCCGCCTGACGCTCACGCGCTGCGCGCGACACAAATCACCGTGAGCCCCGCCAACCGGTTGAACCGGAACATCGGCAACTCGGCGCGGCAGATCAGCTTGAGCAAACCATTGACTACCGGATTGTGTCGACGCAGTTGCGACGCGGGTTCGCGTGGCTGGCGACGCGCTCGCTCGCTCAGTCGCAATGCCGCCGCGAGCGGAAACGTGAAGCCGAAGTAGTAAGCGCCGCGCTCGACCTCGAGCCCCGCACGGCGCACGACGTCTTCGAGGCCGTCGAGCGTATACCTGCGCTTGTGTTCGAGAAAGTCGTCGTGCGCGCTCCAGAGGAACTGAAACGCGGGAACGGTGATCAGGAAGCGGCTGCCCTTCGGCACGCCGGCCACATATTGTGCAAGCAGCCCGACATCGTCGTCGACGTGCTCGAGCACGTCCATCAGCAACACGAGATCGGCATCGAGCCGATTGACGGCGCGGCGAAAATGGACGGGCTTGCCTGCCGCCTCGCCGTCGGTATCGTCGGCGTAGCTCGTGTCGACACACCACGCTTCCGTCGCCTGCGTGCGCTCGAGCAAATGTTTCGAAAAGAAACCCGAGCCCGCGCCGACATCGAGTATCCGGTTCGCATCCGCCGCGCCCAGAAACCGGCGAATCGCGCTCGCCTTCGACGCGTAGTACCAGTGATCGCCGACGTCCGCTCCCAATACGTCGAGTTCCTTCAGATCCATGACGCCTCCCCCGTGTCGGCCACCATGCTTCGATCATCAAGCTACTGACGCCGATCTTACCGCGCCGCAGCCGTCGCACGCATCGCAAGTTGCGCGAATTGCACCGCGCCCGCATCGCGTCCTAGTCGAAAAGGACGATGGCCGTTTCGCCGCGGATCGCTACCGTGCGCTTACCCGGCGCGAGATCGACGCGCCCGGCGCATCGTCCGACTGCAGGCCGATCGAGATCGCAGATCTGCGCGTTGCCGCGCGGCGCGCCGGGCCGGCAGCGACTTCGATCGCAACGGCGGTCGCAACTTCCCGTGACAGTCTCCGACAAAGGTCAGTGAATGCATCAGAAAAACGAAATTTCCCGACGACACTTTCTCCGGCTGGGCGCCGGCACGTTCGGCATCGCGCTGGGAAGCGCGTCGCTTCTGTCCGCGTGCGGCGGCGATTCGATCGCGATCGCCCCCGTCACGACGCCCAGGCTCGCCTCGGTAGCGAACTTTCGTGATACCGCAGGACCGGACGGAACGGGCTATGCCACCCCGAGCGGCGCAGCGATGAAAAAAGGCGTGATCTACCGGTCGTCCGCGCTCACGTTGTCCGCGGCCGACGTCGCAACGGTCGATACGCTCGGCATCACGCAGGTGTGCGACCTGCGCACGACCTCCGAGATCCAAGCGCAGCCGGATGTACCGTTGGCGGGCGCCATTTGGCAGAACCTCAACGTGCTCGGCGCCGCCAATCTCGGCCCGCTGCCGACCAGCGGCGCGACGGCCACGGCCTTCATGATGAGCATGTATCGGGCGTTCGTGACGTCGGAAACCGCACGCACGAGCTACCACGCGTTGTTTGCCGGCTTCGCCTCGTCCGGCGGCAATCTGGTCCTCCACTGCACGGCCGGCAAGGATCGCACCGGCTGGGCGACGGCCATCCTGCACACGATCCTCGGTGTCCGCCCGCAGACGATTCTCGCCGACTATCTGCTGACCAACGTCTACAGCGCGTCGGAAATCGCCGCCTATGTCGCGCAGGCGCAAAAGCGCGGCGGGCAGGATGCGGCCGACATGATGGCCGCGCTGCAAGGCGCGCAAGCCGCCTATCTGCAGGCGGCGTTCGATCAGGTCGTCGCGTCGTATGGCTCGATGACGTCATACATCGAGAACGGCCTGCAGCTCGACGCGTCGACGCAGAATGCGATCCGGCAGCGCATGCTGGTCTGACCGACCATGCAGGCGGCGCTGGCGACAGCGCGGCTGTCATCGCGCTGCCGCCGCGCCCGGACCGGACACGGCCTTCATCCGGCACGAAACCCGGCGTCAACCCACGCCGCCGGGTTTGCCGATCCGGCGCAATGCGCGCCGCCCCTCGACCGCAAAACCAAACGACCGTTTGATATTGCCGCCCCGACGCCGCGAATCCTTTGCCCCGTCGTGCGCCGACCGGTGTTGCCCGCACGCCCGCTGTTTGGTAACGCCGCTCTAGCGCGCTATGCCACACTGCACGGCATCGACGACTGCGCCGCGCATCGATCGCGCGCCCTCGCCGGTCACGACAAGACATGGAGACAGACGATGCGGAATTCGGTCCGGCGCGGCCATCGCACGCCCTTGGCAAGTTTCGACTGGATGGCCGGCCTGCGACGCGCGGTCGCCCCGGTTTCACACGGCACCGCTCGCGCATTCGGCTGCGGTGCGCTTGCGCTCGCGCTGCTCTGCACCGGCTGCGCGGAACCGGCCGCGCAGCGCGACGGCAACGCGTCGGTCGCATCGACGAAGATCGAGCGCGCCAAAGCCGAACGCCTCGCTCACGAACAGCAGATCGCCCGCACGGTGCCGTCGCTCGCGTCGATCAACCTCACGCAGCCGCGCCCGTTCACGCTGCGCGACTCGGGCCAGAACGGCGCGATGACGTTCCTGCGCGACGTCGATTTCCGCATCGTCAACAACCTCGGCTTCTTCATCCATCAACTGTCCGCGACGCTCGTGCCGACGCAGGCCGGCGCCCCCATCGTGTTCGACGACCCGACGAGCTTCGAGATCGACGTACACGATGGCGCGGTCACGCTCGACAACGCAAAGCTGACCGCGCTCTTCGACACTTACATCTTCGGTTACCGCAACGCGCCGCTGCGCAAGCTTGCCGTATCGGCCGGCGACGGCGTGATCCATCTTCAAGGCGAGATGCAGCGCGACGGCTGGGTGCCGTTCTCGCTGACCGGCACGCTCGCGATCCGCGACGGCAGCCAGCTCGTATTCCACCCGACCGGCGTGCGCGTGTCGGGCATCAACGCGCAGCCGGTCATGCGCGCGGCCAACGTGAAGATGGCCGATCTGCTGAAGGTGGAAACACCGATCGCGCGGCTCGCCGGCGACGACCTCGTGATGTCGGTCGACAAGCTGATGCCGCCGCCACGGCTGAAGATCCGGATCACCGCGCTGCGCGTTACACCGGCCGGCCTCGACCTGACGCTCGACGACGGCTCGCACGCCGGCTTCGCGCTCCCCGCGAACGCGCCGCAACAGGCGATGTACATCCGCGGCGGCGACGTGAAATTCATGCGCTCGATGCCGATGAACGCCGACATCCTGATCGGCCCGGTCGATCCGACGAAGCGCGACCAGCACTTCGTGTTCGACCTGTACCACTATCGCGACCAGGTTTCGGCCGGCTATTTCAATTTCGACGAAAGCGGCGCGATGGCGATCCGGATGCCGTCGTACGCGGGCCCCGCGAGCGGCGCCGCGCTCGGCAACGCGGCCGCTCGCCTGAACGACAGCTTCCTCGCCGCGCAGCAGAACGCATTGCGCGACTCGCGCCAGCACTGGGAAGCGTTTGCACTCGCGGCCAGCGCACCGCAACCCGGCATGCAGAAAGTCGCGATGCGGCGCTCGTCGACCGTCCCGTTCAACGAACGGCACGTGTCGAACCGCAACCCGACGATCCACCTGCACAACGTCGACTTCAACCTGTCCGGCGACATCGGCTTCCATGTCGAGGATCTCGACGTGCAGCTGATCGCGAAACGCCCGGGCGAACCGGTCGATCTCGACGATCCGAACCAGTACGACATCCGCATTCTCGGCGGGACGGTCGTCGAATCGTGGAAGGCGATGTCGGCGCTCTTCAACAACTACCTGCTCGACTACTCGCCGCGCTCGCTGAACGACCTGCAGTTGAGTGCGGATGGCCAGGAATTGCGCGTCGAGGGCGGCATCAAGCTCTGGAATCACGTGCCCGGCGTGTGGCTGCCGACCGACATGAAGGGCACGCTGTCGGTGCTCGACGACCGGCACCTCGCGTTCAAGCCGGCGCAGGTATCGGTGCTCGGCATCCCGCAGGCGAAGCTGCTGCGCTCGCTCGGCATCGAGCTCGCGTCGCTGACGCCGCTGCAGCGCCGCGGCGCGGAGCTGCGCGGCGACACGCTCGTGCTCGACCAGTACACCGTGTTTCCGCCGCCGGTGCTGAACGGCAAACTCGGCCAGGCGACGGTCGAACGCGATGGGCTGCGCCTCACGTTCCGGCGTGCCGCCGACGCGCCCGCGACGAAGCGGCCGCAGATCGACGCGCCGAGCTACATGTGGATGGAAGGCGGCGACATGAAGATGTTCAACGTGCTCGAACTGAACGTGCGCGCGCTGATCCGGAACTCGGCCGAGGCCGGCCCGATGCGTTTCGACCTGTACGGCTACCGCAGCCAGGTCGCGCAGGGCTCGGTGCGGATGCTGCCGGACGGCACGCTGGTCGTCGACATGGGCAAGCCGAACCCGCTCGCATCGCGCTGACCCGCCGAGCACGAGCCCGCGTGCATGAAAAAACCCGGCGGCGCATCGCCGACCGGGTTTCCTGTTGATTCGAGCGTTGCGCTCAGTCGTGTTTGAGTCCGTCGATCACATCGAGGAGCGCCTGCCGCAACGCGATCACGTCGACCGTTGCACCCGGCTTGCCCGATACTCGCACGTCGCCGGCCGGCACATCGGGCTCGGCCGGCGCCGCGGCAGCGCGCTCGCCGCCCGGCGAATCGAGCCGGTTGCGCGCCCCGTTGATCGTGAATCCCTGTTCGTACAGCAACTCGCGAATCCGCCGGATCAGCAGCACTTCGTGGTGCTGATAGTATCGGCGATTGCCACGCCGCTTCACCGGCCGCAACTGCGTGAATTCCTGTTCCCAATAACGCAGCACGTGCGGCTTGACCCCGCACAGTTCGCTGACTTCACCGATCGTGAAATAGCGCTTCGCGGGAATCGGAGGCAAGACGACTTTCTCAACCGTAGTGGTCATCGTCGGTTAACCGTCGGTAAAGAATGCGCGGCGGCCGCGCGGAGACTTCGACGCGCGGGCGTTACTCCGCGCCGTTTTCGACCAGCGCCTTCAGCTTCTGGCTCGCGTGGAAGGTTACCACCCGGCGGGCCGCGATCGGAATCGCCTCGCCCGTCTTCGGGTTGCGGCCCGGACGCTGCGGCTTGTCGCGCAGCTGGAAGTTGCCGAACCCCGACAGCTTGACGCTTTCGCCGTTTTCGAGCGCGTCGCGGATCACTTCGAAAAACGCCTCGACCATGTCCTTCGCTTCACGCTTGTTCAGCCCGACGCTGTCGAACAGCAGCTCCGCCAGCTCCGCTTTCGTCAGCGTCGGCGTCTCGGTGGACGCCGGCGCCGAAGCGTCGCGGTTCATGGCGCTGCGTTGCGCCGTCAGGAGGGCTTCGAATTCACTCGAGGTCATGTCGTTCATATCTGCCATACAGCGCGTTAAACCAAAACTCACGATGGGGAAGCGCCACCCGCGAACGGGCGGCTCCTCTCCTTAGCCGCGCAGGCGGGCACCCGCACGAGCCATCCGCTCGACCAGCGTCTGGATCGCCTGATCGACGACCTCGTCCTGTAGCGTGCCAGCCGCATCCTGCAGCGTCACGCGGAAGGCAAGGCTCTTCTCGTGCGCGGCAAGACCACCGGAAGTATTTGATTTTGCACGAAATTCGTCGAAGAGTACAACCTTCTGAACGAATCGGCAGGCGTCTTCGGCCAGCGCCTTCTTCATTTCATCGAAAAGTGCCTGAACCTCGACCGCCTGATCGACGACAACGGCGATATCGCGCCGTACCGGCGGGAATTTCGACACGTCGGTCGGCGCCGGCAGTGCACGCGCGATCAGCGCATCCGCGTCGATTTCGAACATCACCGGCGCGTGCGGCAGCTCGTACTTCTGCATCAGGCGCGGATGCAGCTCGCCGATCCAGCCGACCGCGCGGCCATCCACTTCGATGCGTGCGCTGCGGCCCGGATGGAGGGCCGGATGCTCGGCCTTCACGAAGCGCGCGGCGGCCGGCGCGAGCAGTGCCTCGAGGTCACCCTTCACGTCGAAGAAATCGACCGCGCGGGTCGCGACGCCCCACTGCTCGTCGACTGCCGGGCCGTACGCGAGCGCGCCGACACGCTTCGGTTGAGTGTAGCCTTCGACGGTCAACTCGCCGGCCTTCACCGACGAATCCGCGAGGAACACGCGCCCCGTCTCGAACACGCGCACGCGATCCGCGCGACGGTTCAGGTTGTGGCGCAGCACGGAGATCAGGCTGCCGAACAGCGTCGTGCGCATCACCGACAGCTGGCTCGCGATCGGGTTCAGCAGGCGGATCGGATTGTCGTTGCCGGCGAAGTCGTGCTCCCACTCCGCATCGACGAAGCTGAAGTTGACCGTTTCCGCATAGTCGCGCGCCGCGAGCCCGTGACGGATATCGTGGATCGAGCGCCGCGTCTCGTTGGTCGCGCGCATCTCGCTCGTCGCGACCGGCGGACGCGCGGGAATCTTCTCGAAACCGTAAATGCGCGCCACTTCCTCGATCAGGTCTTCCTCGATCTCGATGTCGAAGCGGTGCGACGGCGGCGTGACCAGGAACGCGTCGTCGTCACGCTCGAACGGCAGGCGCAGGCGCGTGAAGATGTTCGCGATCTCGTCGGCGTCGATCTTCACGCCGATGATGCGGTTCGCGCGCGATACGCGCATCTTCACCGGCGCACGCTGCGGCAGGTTCACTGCCTGGTCGTCGACCGGGCCGGCCTTGCCGCCGCAGATCTCGAGAATCAGCTGCGTGATGCGCTCGACGTGTTCGACGGTCGTCGCGTAGTCGACGCCGCGCTCGAACCGATGGGCCGCATCGGTCGAGAAGTTGTACTTGCGCGCGCGGCCACGGATGCTGTCCGGCCACCAGAACGCGGCTTCCAGGTAGATGTTGGTCGTATCGAGCGTGACGGCCGTGCTGTCTCCGCCCATGATGCCCGCGAGGCTTTCGACCTGACGGTCGTCCGCAATCACGCCGACCGTTTCGTCGAGCTCGACCGTGTTGCCGTTCAGCAGCTTCAGCGACTCGCCGCGCTTGCCCCAGCGCACTTCGATGCCGCCGTGGATCTTGTCCAGATCGAACACGTGCGACGGACGGCCGAGCTCGAACATCACGTAGTTCGAGATGTCGACGAGCGCCGACACGCTGCGCTGGCCCGAACGCTCGAGGCGCTCGACCATCCATTGCGGCGTCTTCGCATGCGCGTTCACGCCGCGGATCACGCGACCCGAGAAGCGGCCGCACAGATCGGGCGCAGCGATGCGCACGGGCAGCGTTTCGTCGAGCTCGACGCGCACCGGACGGATATCGACCGGCGTCAGCGGCGCGCCGGTGATCGCGGCCGTCTCGCGCGCGATGCCGAACACCGACAGGCAATCGGCCTTGTTCGGCGTCAGCTTGATTTCGAAGATCGTGTCGTCGAGATTGAGCGTATCGCGGATGTCCTGGCCGACCGGCGTGTCTTCCGGCAGGATCAGCAGGCCGCTGTGGTCCTCGGACAGCTTCAGCTCGCGCGCCGAGCACAGCATCCCCTGGCTCTCCACGCCGCGCAGCTTCGACAGCTTGATCGCGAACGGCTTGCCGCCCTCTTCTGCCGGCGGCAGTTCCGCGCCGACCAGCGCGACCGGCACCTTGATGCCGGGCGCCACGTTCGGTGCGCCGCACACGATATTCAGCGTCGCGCCGGTGCCGGCGTCGACCTGGCAGACATTGAGCTTGTCCGCATCCGGATGCTTGACGACTTCGAGCACGCGGCCGACGACGATCTTCGATGTCGGCGGCGCAGCCTTGCTCAGCGATTCGACTTCGAGCCCCGCCATCGTCAGCGCGTGCGACAGTTCGTCGGTCGTCAGCTGCGGGTCGACAAAGGTTCTCAACCAGGATTCAGGGAATTGCATGGATGTCTACGTTCGAAACAGGTTAGATCGGCGCCCGGCCCCCGTCGGAAACGTCCGGCGGGGCATGCGCGGGCACATGTCGGCGCGGCGCGTGCGTTATGCGAACTGGCGCAGGAAACGCAGGTCGTTCTCGAAGAACAGCCGGAGATCCTGCACGCCGTAGCGCAGCATCGTCAGGCGCTCGAGGCCGCTGCCGAACGCAAAGCCGATGTAGCGCTCGGGATCGAGGCCCATGTTGCGGATCACGGTCGGATGCACCTGCCCCGAGCCCGAGATCTCGAGCCATTTGCCGGCGTTCTTGCCGTGCTCGAACATCATGTCGATCTCGGCCGACGGTTCCGTAAACGGGAAATACGACGGGCGGAAGCGCACGAGGATGTCGTCGCGCTCGAAGAATTTCTTCAGGAAGTCGGTATAGACGCCCTTGAGGTCGGCGAAGCTGATGTTCTCGTCGATCCACAGCCCCTCGACCTGATTGAACATCGGCGAGTGGGTCGCATCGCTGTCGACGCGATACGTGCGGCCCGGCGCGATCACCTTGATCGGCGGGCGGTTCATGCGCGCGTAACGCACCTGCATCGGGCTCGTGTGCGTGCGCAGCAGCAGCTGGCGGCCGTCGGCATCCTTGCCTTCGACGTAGAAGGTGTCCTGCATCGAACGCGCCGGATGGTTCTCCGGGCTGTTCAGCGACGTGAAGTTGTACCAGTCGGTCTCGATCTCGGGACCGTCGGCCACGTCGAAGCCGATCGAGCGGAAAATCTGTTCGACGCGCTCCCACGTGCGCATCACGGGGTGCAGGCTGCCTGCGCCGGCGCCGCGGCCCGGCAGCGTCACGTCGATCGCCTCGGCGGCGAGGCGCTGGTTCAACAGCGCGTCGGCGAGCGCCTGGCGGCGTGCGGTCAGCGCGGCTTCAACCTGCTGCTTCGCGACGTTGATGCGTGCGCCTTCGGTCTTGCGTGCTTCGGGATCGAGCTTGCCGAGGCCCTTGAGCAACTCGGTCAGCGCACCCGACTTGCCGAGAAAGCGGGCTTTCTCGTTTTCGAGCGTGGTGATGTCGGCAGCCTGTTCGAAGGACTGCTGCGCGTCGGCGACAATCTGGTCCAGATCCATAGATCCCATCATTTCCAACGTCATTCGGTCTTGGCGAGCGAAACTGCTCCACCAAACAAAAAAGGGGCTCGGAAGAGCCCCGTTTTCGCTGCAGCGGCCGAGACTACCGGAACGTCGCTGCAACTAACCACGCAGTGCTAATTTCGCAATTAGGCTGCAACGGCGGCTTTCACCTGCTTGACGATCGCAGCAAAAGCAGCCTTGTCGAACACCGCCATGTCGGCCAGGACCTTACGGTCGAGTTCGATCGACGCCTTCTTCAGGCCGTTGATGAACACGCTGTAGGTCATGTCGTGCTGGCGAACTGCCGCGTTGATACGCGTGATCCACAGTGCGCGGAACACACGCTTCTTGTTGCGGCGATCGCGGTACGCGTACTGACCAGCGCGCATCACCGCCTGCTTGGCGATGCGGTAGACGTTATTGCGACGGCCGCGATAACCCTTGGCCAGGTTGATGATCTTCTTGTGGCGGGCCCGTGCGGTTACCCCACGTTTGACTCGAGGCATGTTTCTCTCCTTGGAGTATCAGTTGAGGGGTTACGCGAACGGCAGCATTGCGCGGACGGAGTTCAGATCGGAATCATGAACTGCCGTTGCGCCGCGCAGGTGACGCTTGTTCTTCGTGGTTTTCTTGGTCAGGATGTGACGCTTGAAGGCTTGACCGCGCTTGACGGTACCGCCCGGACGCACCACGAAGCGCTTTGCAGCACTCTTCTTGGTCTTCATCTTAGGCATGACGAACAACTCCAGTTTATTTGATGGCGATGGGTGTGCGGTTGGCTTGCGCCCTTGACCCGCCCTTCGAAACCCAGTCCACTTGTGTACGGCGAACCGCTTGCGCAGCCGCCGTCATTGTTGGTGCGCCGCCCTGACCGGGCCACGCACCGAACCACTTTCGAACCTGCGCGCGTGGCGCGCGGGCCCGTTACTTCTTTTTCTTCGGCGAGAGCACCATGATCATCTGGCGCCCTTCCATCTTCGGCATCTGCTCGACCTGGCCGACTTCCTCGAGATCCGTGCGCAGACGCTCAAGCATCCGCATGCCGATCTCCTGGTGAGCCATTTCGCGGCCGCGGAAACGCAACGTGATCTTCGTCTTGTCGCCCTCTTCGAGGAAGCGCACGAGATTGCGAAGCTTGACGTTGTAGTCACCGTCATCGGTACCCGGGCGGAATTTGACTTCCTTCACCTGGATGACCTTTTGCTTCAGCTTCGCTTCGTGCTGCTTCTTCGATTCCTGGTACTTGAACTTGCCGTAATCCATCAGACGGCAAACCGGCGGAACCGCTTGCGGCGCGATTTCCACCAGGTCAACATCCAGTTCTTCCGATTTACGGAAAGCATCAGCGAGTTTTACGATACCGAGCGGTTCGTTCTCGATCCCGACCAGACGCACTTCCGGCGCAGTGATTTCACCGTTGATGCGGTGCGACGACTTATCAGTAGCGATGTTACGTTTCCTCTAAAAATTAAAAAAACGAGCCGCGCTGCCAGGGCGGTTACTTGAACGAGCGCAGGTCTTCCTGCAGACGCTCAACGAAGGCTTCGATCGGCATAACGCCAAGATCGACGCCGCCACGGGCACGCACGGCTACCGTTTGCGCATCACGCTCCTTATCGCCCACGACGAGGAGATAAGGCACCTTTTCCAGCGTGTGCTCGCGTATTTTATAGCTAATCTTCTCGTTGCGCAAATCGGCCGCCACTCTAACCCCTTGTTTTTGCAACGATTGGGCCAGGGACTGCGCATATTCGGCCTGACTTTCGGCGATATTGAGCACAATTGCCTGGAACGGCGCGAGCCAGACGGGCATTGCACCAGCATGGTGCTCGATCAAAATGCCGAGGAAACGCTCCATCGAACCGACGATCGCGCGGTGCAACATCACCGGCCGGCGGCGGCTGTTGTCTTCCGCGACGTACTCGGCGCCGAGGCGCTCCGGCAGGACCATGTCGAGCTGCAGCGTGCCGCACTGCCACGAACGGCCGAGTGCATCCTTGATGTGGTACTCGATCTTCGGGCCGTAGAACGCGCCTTCACCCGGCAACTCTTCCCACGTGAGGCCGCAGGCCGTCAGCGCGTCGCGCAGGCCCTGCTCCGCGCGATCCCACGTCTCGTCCGTGCCCGCACGCTGCTCGGGACGCAGCGACAGCTTGATGTCGATGTGATCGAAACCGAAGTCCTTGTACACGCTCATGGCCAGCGTGTTGAACGCGATCGATTCCGAGATGAACTGGTCTTCCGTACAGAAGATGTGCGCATCGTCCTGCACGAAGCCGCGCACGCGCATCAGGCCATGCAACGCGCCCGACGCCTCGTTACGATGGCACGAACCGAATTCCGCGTAGCGCAGCGGCAGGTCGCGGTACGAGCGCAGGCCGTGCTTGAACACCTGGACGTGCCCCGGACAGTTCATCGGCTTGATCGCGTAGTCGCGCTTCTCCGACTCCGTCGTGAACATGTTCTCGCGGTAGTTCTGCCAGTGGCCCGACGCTTCCCACAGCGAGCGGTCCATGATCATCGGCGTCTTGATCTCGAGGTAGCCGGCTTCGTTCACGCGGCGGCGCATGTACTGCTCGACCTGCTGCCACAGCGCCCAGCCCTTCGGATGCCAGAACACCATGCCCGGCGACTCTTCCTGCATGTGGAACAGGTCGAGTTGCTTGCCGAGCTTGCGGTGGTCGCGCTTTTCCGCTTCCTCGAGCATGTGCAGGTATTGATCCTGGTCTTCCTTCTTCGTCCAGGCCGTCCCGTAGATGCGCTGCAGCTGCTCGTTCTTCGAGTCGCCGCGCCAGTACGCGCCCGCGACCTTCATCAGCTTGAAGACCTTCAGCTTGCCGGTCGACGGCACGTGCGGGCCGCGGCAGAGGTCGGTGAAGCCGCCGTGCGAGTACAGCTTGATTTCGTCACTTTGCGGAATCGATTCGATGATCTCGGCCTTGTACTTCTCGCCGAGGCTGCGGAAATAGCCGGCCGCCTCGTCGCGCGATACGACGCGGCGCGTCACCGGCTCGTCCTTCTTCGCGAGTTCCTGCATGCGCTTTTCGATCTTTTCCAGATCTTCAGGCGTAAACGGGCGGTTGTACGAGAAGTCGTAATAGAAGCCGTTGTCGATCACCGGACCGATCGTCACCTGCGCATCCGGATACAGATCCTTCACCGCATAGGCGAGCAAGTGCGCGGTCGAGTGACGAATGATGTCGAGACCGTCGGCATCCTTGTCCGTGACGATCGCGAGCGATGCGTCGCGATCGATGACCGTGGACGTATCGACCAGCTCGCCATCGAGCTTGCCACCAAGCGCAGCCTTCGCAAGGCCGGGACCGATCGAGGCCGCAACCTCGGCAACTGTCACCGGATGCTCGTATTGTCGAACTGAGCCGTCAGGCAAGCGTATCGAAACCATAGCAATCTCCGTGATGCCGACAGTGGGCGGCAAACCAAGCACGCGATATCAAAGTCACGCGCGAAAATTTCGCGACAAAAAAAATGCGGCCCCGCTTTCGAGGGGCCGCATTCGATACTTCACTCAAACTGAAAGGGCGAAAACGTTCCTCGACTAGCGTCGCTCCGAAAAGGTTTCGGTCAACGTTCGCGGTGTCATAACCGTATTCGCCTTGTTCGCGTTGAGTTATTTACTGCATCGAACACCCGAAAAACCGGGCATTCTCAATTCGTTGGTAGGCTCGATTGGACTCGAACCAACGACCCCCACCATGTCAAGGTGGTGCTCTAACCAGCTGAGCTACGAGCCTAGAGAAGCTAAGATTATATGGAGCCAACGCAGACTTGGCAAGCGTTTTTATGCGGCCGCAGCAAAATGATCGGGCTCCAACCCCATTACAGGGACATCAAGCCTTGCGCCCCGCCCGCACGACGCCCGGCACTTCGCCGAGCAGCGTGCACGCCCGCTGCACCTGCGCGGAATTCGACACCTCGACCGTGAACTGCATGAATGCCGCGTTGCGGCGGCTCTGCGTCTTCACGCCCACCACGTTCATCTTCTCGCGCGCGAACACTTCAGAGATATCGCGCAGCAGGCCTTGCCTGTCGCTCGCCTCGATCATCAGGTCGACCGGATAGACGGACACGCCACGGCCGCCCAGCACGTCGGCCGACCAGGTCGTCTGCAGTACGCGCTCCGGCGCCCGCTCGGCCATCCGCCGGAACGTCGGGCAGTCGCTGCGGTGGATCGACATCCCCTTGCCGCGCGTCACGAAACCACTGATCGGGTCGGGCGGCGCCGGACGGCAGCAGCGCGCAAGCTGCGTCAGCAACGCATCGACACCGACCACCAGCACGCCGGTCGACGCGCCGTGCGCGACGCTCGCCCCGCTGCTGCGCTTCTCGAAATCGGCGGGCGCCTCGGGCGCATGGTCGGGCGGCGGCGCATCGGACAGCGCGTGCTCGACGTTGCGCAGGCTGAATTCCTCCTTGCCGACGACCGAGAACAACTCATCGGGCGACTTGAAGCCGAGCTTCGCGGCCAGATTGTCGAGGTTGACCGACGTCTTGCCCTCGCGCTGCAGCGTCTTTTCGACGAGCGCGCGACCATGCGCGATGTTCTCTTCCTGCTCGATCGAGTTGAACCACGCACGCACCTTCTGTCGCGCGCGCGGGCTCTTCAGGTAGCCGAGCTGCAGGTTCAGCCAGTCGCGCGACGGCCCGCCCTCCTTCACCGCGACGATCTCGACCGTCTGGCCGTTGGCGAGCGACGTGTTCAGCGGCACCATCACGCCGTCGACGCGCGCGCCGCGGCAGCGATGGCCAAGCTCGCTGTGCAGGTGATACGCGAAATCGACCGGCGTCGCGCCCTGCGGCAGCGCGATCACGCGCGCCTGCGGCGTCAGCACGTAGATATGGTCGTCGTCGAGCGACGTCTCGCGCAGCTGTGCCCACGCCTTGTCGCCCGAGACTTCGGTGCCGTCCTCGACGTCGTCCTTCCATGCGAGCAGCTGGCGCAGCCACGCGATCTTCTCGTCGTACTTGTCGCTCGCCGAGAACTGGCCGCCATAGCCGCGCGCGCCCGCTTCCTTGTAGCGCCAGTGCGCGGCGACGCCGTACTCCGCGAAGCGGTGCATTTCCTGCGTGCGGATCTGTACTTCGAACGCGCGACCGTCGTCGCCGATCACGACCGTATGCAGCGACTTGTAGCCGTTCGGCTTGGGGCGCGAGATGTAATCGTCGAATTCCTTCGGCACCGGCTGCCACAGGTGATGCACGATGCCGAGCACCGCGTAGCAATCCTTGATGTCCGGCACGATCACGCGGAATGCACGCACGTCGTACAGCTCGGAGAAGTCGAGCTCCTTGCCGCGCATCTTGCGCCAGATGCTGTAGATGTGCTTCGGCCGACCGCTCACGTCGGCCGGGATGTGCGCTTCCGCCAGTTCGTGCTGCAGCCGCTCGATCGCCTGCGCGACGTACGCCTCGCGTTCGATGCGCTTTTCGTCGAGCAGCTTGGCGATGCGCTTGTAGGTGACCGGATCCTCGAAGCGGAACGCGAGGTCCTCGAGCTCCCACTTCAGTTGCCAGATACCGAGACGGTTCGCGAGCGGCGCATAGATCTCGAGCGTCTCGCGCGCGACGTCGGGGGGCGGGTCGATCTTCGCCGCCGCGTAGTAGCGCAGCGACTGCAGCCGCGACGCCAGCCGGATCAGCACCACGCGGATGTCCTGCGCGAACGCGAGCAGCATCTTGCGCAGCGCCTCGATCTGCGTGCGCCGCTCTTCCGCGGCGTCGCGCCCGGCGTCGGGCATCGCGTTCTGCGCGGCGCGCAGGCTCACGGTGCCGAGCCGCAGCAGCTTGCGCACGTCGGATACGAGCCGCGCAACCTCTTCGCCGAAGCGTTCGGTCAACTCCCGCTCCGGGTCGTTCAGGTGCGGCGTCAGCACGAACAGCGCAGCCGCCTGCATCGCGTGCGGGTCGACGTTCAGCGTGCGCATGATCGACGCCGTGCCCGCCGAATGATCGGCGAGCAACTCGCCCGTCGACAGGCGCGCGTCGCCGGCCCGCTCGCGCACGAACGCGAGCACGTCGTCGAACGACGGCGCCGCGACGGAAGAAGCGGAAACGGACTCGGTCATTGCACGGCCTGGCGTATTGCGGTCATCGTGATGCTTCGCTCAGCTCCGCTGCGCGGCGACGACGACGATCTCGACGAGCAGCGCCGGATCCGCGAGCTTCGCCTCGACGGTCGCGCGCGGCGGCGTATTGCCGGGCGCGACCCACGCGTCCCACTCCGCATTCATGCCTTCGAAGTTCGCGAGATCCGAAATGTAGATCTGCACCGACAGCAGATGCGCCTTGTCGCTGTTCGCTTCGGCGAGCAGGCGGTCGATGTGGCCGAGCACTTCGCGCGTCTGGCCCTTGATGTCCTGGGTGGTGTCTTCGGCAATCTGGCCGGCCAGATACACGGTACCGTTGTGGATCGCGGTTTCGGAGAGACGGGCCCCGACGTGGTGACGAATGACTGCCATGGAATGTTCCGGTCGTGTGAGTAGGTGAAGTATCGGCGACGACACGGCCCGCGTGCCGCCGAACCGCATATTATGACGCGTTTATGCGCCGCCTTCGACGAAAAACCGGCGGGCGAGCGCAATCTGGTCGGCACTGATGAACGCCGGCGCATGGCCCGCGTCCTGGATCTCGGCTTGCGTCACGTGCCGGCCGCGCCGCACCATCTCGGCCGCCGTGTCGCGCGACAGCAGGTCGGAACGCTCGCCGCGCACGACCAGCAGCGACGCATCGGTGGTCTCGATCGCGCGCCACAGCGCGGCCTCGCCGAGCGCGGCCAGTTCGGGCGTCGTCGCCTTGAACGGCTCCGCGATGCGCGGATCGTAGCGCATCGTCCAGCCGCCGTCGGGCAACTCGCGCAGCAACGGCCCGTTGATCTCGCGCCACTCGTCGCCGCTCAATGCGCCGAACGGCAGCGACAGCGACGTCAGATAGTCGATGCCCTCCTGCTCCGTCGCGAAGCGCGGCTGCACGCCGAGGTATTCGCCGATGCGCGTCAGCGAATCGGGCTCGATGCGCGGGCCGACGTCGTTGACGATCATCCGGCGCAGCGGCGAACCGGGCAGCCCCGCGAGCGCCATGCCGATCAGCCCGCCCATCGACGTGCCGAACCAGTCGACCGACTCGACGTCGAGCCGCGCGATCAGCGTCACCATGTCGGCCACGTATTGCGGAATCGCATAAAGCCGCGGATCGGCGAGCCAGTCGGAGCGCCCGCGCCCGACGACGTCGGGGCAGACGACGCGATACGTATCGGACAGCGCGGCGGCGAGCCGGTCGAAGTCGCGCCCCGAACGGGTCAGGCCGTGCACGCAGAGCAGCACGCGCGGATTGGCGGGGTCGCCCCATTCGGTATAGGCGACGTGGTGAAGGCCTGCGGCGCTCGCACACTGCACCCGTCGCTGACGGGGAACCGGAGGATTCGCTGAGGTTGTTGGCATCGTTGGCATCCTGTCGAACGTGGACGGTGCGGCGGGCAATGCTTGCACCACCCGATGCAAACGATTGTAAACCGCTTCTTAACGGCGGGTCGTCACGCGCCTGCGGTCATCCGGCGCATCGTTCGCACCGGCTCACGCGCCGCGGCGCCACGAGGCGCGCAACTGCTCGCGCAGGAAGTCGATGAATGCCCGTACGCGCAACGGCACGTGACGCCCGCCGGGATAGACCGCATGAAGCGGTGCCGCGGGTGCGGCGAATGCCGGCAGCACGCGGACGAGCCGGCCCGCGTCGAGGTCGGCACCGACGTCCCAGATCGACTTCAGCGCGATGCCCGCGCCCTCCAGCGCCAACGTACGAGCCGCACCGCCGTCGTTCGTCAGCAGCGCGGCCGTCACTTCGACCGCAACCGCGCCCTGTACACCGTCGAACCGCCACTCCGCACGCGGCTGGTCGCCCATCACGATGCATCGGTGCATGCGAAGCTCGGCGGGATGGGCCGGCAGCCCGTGCACGGCGAGATAGCTCGACGACGCGCACAGCACGCGATGATTCGGCGCCAGCTCGCGCGCGATCATCGTCGAATCGGCGAGGCTGCCGATCCGCACGGCAACGTCGATGTCCTGCGCGAGCAGATCCACGATCGCGTCGGTCAGCATCAGGTGCACGGTCAACTCCGGATGTTGCCGTTGAAACGCGGCGACGAGCGGCGCGATCCGCAGCCGGCCGAGTTCGCCGGGCGCCGTCAGGCGCAGCACGCCGCTGACCGTGCCGCGACGATCGCTCATCAGCGTTTCGGCGCGATCGACCTCGGCCAGGATGCGCAGCACCTGCGCATGGAACTGCGCACCGTCGTCGGTCAGCGTCTGCTGTCGCGTCGTCCGGTGCAGCAGACGCACGCCGAGCTGCGACTCGAGATGCGCGAGCCGCTTGCTGACGACGGACAGCGACAAGTCCAGCTCGCGCGCCGCCGCGGACAGGCTACCGGCCGACACGATTCTCGCGAAGGTATCGAGCGCCGGGAGATCGTCGATCAGCATCGCGGCACCCGCTTCGCCTCGCCCTTTCTTTTTTTCGAATAATCCATTCGCTTTTAGACCGTATTTGTGTTCAGAACGGAAACCTACCATACCTGTTCCGCGTCGTCCCGCGACGCCATTCACAGGACATCCGAAACCATGTCGATCCTTCCTTCGAACGTGCGCCCGCTCACCCGCGTCATCGCCGCGGCGGCCTGCGTCGCTGCGCTGTCGCCTGTCGCGGCCCGCGCCGCCGACCTTCTCGACCCACACGGCCTGACCGTCGCGACCGACGTGCCGGCTACGCAGGCGCGCGCGCAGATCCTCGCCGCGCGTCGCTACGGCACGTTCTGGGATACCGGTGATGCGACCCTCGCCCGCGCTGCACTCGCGGCCGATTTCGTCGACCGGACGTTGCCGGCCGGCCGTCAACAAGGCGTAGCGGGGCCACTCGCGGCGTCCAGGACGATGCGCACGGCCATCCCGGACCTGCATTGCGACATCGAACAGATGATCGTGGCGGGCGACCGTGTCGTCGTGCACCTGCACTTTCGCGGCCATTTCACCGGCACGTTCAACGGAACGACCGGAAGCGGACAGGCGATCGACTTCATCGCGACCGACATCTACCGCATCGTCCAAGGTCGGATAGCGGAAAACTGGCACATCGAGGACAACCTGACGCTGATGCGTCAGCTCGGGCTCGTCGGCTGACGGAGGGGACGATGACTGACAGCGACTACGATTCTTCGGCGATGCGTCCGGCGCGCCGCAAGTTTCTTGCACAAGCAGGCGCCGGGGCGGCCGCCGGCATCGCGATGGCCGCGGGCGCCTCCCGGTCGGCAACTGCCGCGCCAATATCGGATGCTGCCGGGACGAACGCCAGCGGGTTCTGGCCGGACAACACGCGGCTCGCCATCTCGATCTCGATGCAGTTCGAGGCCGGCGGACAACCGCCCAAGGGCGCGGACAGCCCGTTCCCGTCCGTCGAGTTTCCACCGTCGGTCCCGGTCGACCTCGCGTCGGCCACGTGGTTCGCATATGGCTACCGTGAAGGGATCCCGCGTCTTCTCGACCTGTGGGACCGGCATGGCGTGAAGGTCACGTCGCACATGATCGGGGAAGCCGTGCGCCGGCATCCCGAACTGGCACGCGAGATCGTGTCGCGCGGCCACGAAGCGGCCGCGCACGGCCCGACCTGGCGGTCGCAATTCGCAATGAGCCGCGACGACGAGCGCCGCTTCCTCACCGAAGCCCGCGACATGGTCGAAGCGGCGACGGGACGGCGCCCGATCGGCTACAACTGCAACTGGCTGCGGCGCGGACCGCACACGCTGCCGCTGCTGCAGGAACTCGGCTACGTGTATCACATCGACGACGTCAGCCGCGACGAGCCCTTCATCGAAACCGTCGACGGCCGCGATTTCGCGGTCGTTCCATACACGTTGCGCAACAACGACATCCTGCTGATCGAAGGCCGCAATTACTCGCCGACGATGTTTCTCGAGCAGATCAAGCTCGATTTCGACCAGTTGTACGCGGAAGCCGGCCAGCGGCGACGATTGATGTCGATCAGCGCGCACGACCGGATCAGCGGCACGCCGCAGATGGTCCGCGCCTGGGACGCGTTCCTGCACTACGCTCGATCGCATCCGGGCGTTGCCTTCATGCGCAAGGACGACATCGCCCGCTTTGCGCTGCGCAGCCCGTCGACGTTGCGCGAAGCCGAAACGATCTAACCGGATTGCGCTCACCTGCTCACCCCCTCACCTCGGAAGGACCACCATGAACGACTCACTCCACGGAAAGAAGGTACTCGTCGTCGGCGGCAGCTCCGGCATCGGTGCCGCCGCCGCGACCGCATTCGCACGACTCGGCGCTGTCGTGACGATCGCATCGCGCGACCCTGCCAGGGTCAATGCAGATGCCGCGCCGGGCGCGCAAGTACGCACCGAAGCGCTCGACATCACGGATACGGCGGCCGTCGATGCGTTCTGCGCGCGTGCCGGCCAGTTCGACCACGTCGTGATTTCGGCCGCGAAGACAGCGACGGGCCCGGTCCGCGCACTGCCGCTTGCCGACGCGCAGGCCGCGATGGACAGCAAGTTCTGGGGCGCATACCGCGTCGCACGCTCGATCGATATCGCACCCGGCGGTTCGCTGACGTTCGTGTCGGGCTACCTAAGCGTGCGACCGAACGCGTCGTCGGTACTGCAGGGGGCCATCAACGCGGCACTCGAGGCGCTCGCCCGCGGCCTTGCGCTCGAGCTGTCGCCCGTGCGGGTGAATACCGTATCACCGGGCCTGATCGCGACGCCGCTGTGGGACAAGCTCGCCCCCGATGCGCGCGACGCGATGTACGCGGGCGCCGCGCAGCGCCTCCCGGCACGCCGCGTGGGCCAGCCGGAGGACGTCGCGAATGCGATCGTGTATCTGGCGGCAACACCTTATGCAACCGGCTCGACGGTGCTGATCGACGGCGGCGGCGCGATCGCGTGATTAGCGTGATTCGGGTGACGTATGCGGTCATGACAAAACGCCCCGCGTTCCACAGGGGAACGCGGGGCGTCGAGCGTCGAGACGAAAGGCCGGCGCTTACGCGACCGCGCTCACGTCGAGCGGCGCGCCCGTCTTTGCCTGGATCTCTTCCGCGCTTACGCCGTCGGCGAGTTCGAGCACCTTCAGGCCGGCCGGCGTCACTTCGATCACGCCGAGATCGGTGATGATCAGGTCGACCACGCCGACACCCGTCAGCGGCAGGTTGCATTCGTCGAGGATCTTGTGCTGGTCGCCCTTCGCGACATGCTCCATCAGCACGACGACGCGCTTCACGCCCGCGACGAGGTCCATCGCGCCGCCCATCCCCTTGATCATCTTGCCCGGGATCATCCAGTTCGCGAGGTCGCCCTTCTTGCTGACCTGCATCGCGCCGAGGATCGCGAGGTTGATGTGGCCGCCGCGAATCATCGCGAACGAATCGGCCGACGAGAAGATCGACGAGCCCGGCAACGTCGTGACGGTCTGCTTGCCGGCGTTGATCAGGTCGGCGTCGACCTCGTCCTCGGTCGGCGACGGGCCGATGCCGAGCAGCCCGTTCTCCGACTGCAGCCACACTTCGACGCCTTCCGGCACGTGGTTCGCGACGAGCGTCGGCAGGCCGATGCCGAGGTTCACATAGAAGCCGTCCTGCAGTTCCTTCGCCGCGCGCGCGGCCATCTGGTCACGATTCCAGGCCATGTCAGTCTCCTTTCGCGCGTACGACGCGTTGTTCGATGCGTTTTTCGGGCGTCGCGTTCAGCACGATGCGCTGCACGAAGATCCCCGGCGTGTGGACATGGTCCGGATCGAGTTCGCCGTTCTCGACGATCTCCTCGACTTCCGCCACGGTGATCTTGCCCGCCATCGCGCACATCGGGTTGAAGTTGCGCGCGGTGCGGCGATAGATCAGGTTGCCGGACTTGTCGGCCTTCCATGCCTTCACCAGCGCGACGTCGGCCGTCAGCGACGGCTCGAGCACGTAGTGGCGATCGCCGAACTGGCGCGTTTCCTTGCCTTCCGCGATCACGGTGCCGTAGCCGGTGTTCGTGAAAAAGGCGGGGATGCCGGCGCCGCCCGCGCGCAGCTTCTCGGCGAGCGTGCCCTGCGGCGTGAATTCGAGCTCGAGTTCGCCGGCCAGGTACTGGCGCTCGAACTCCTTGTTCTCGCCGACGTACGACGAGATCATCTTCCGGATCTGGCGCGTTTCCAGCAACAGGCCGAGACCGAAGCCGTCGACGCCTGCGTTGTTGCTGATGCAGGTGATGCCCTTGACGCCGGAATCGCGCAGCGCCGCGATCAGCGCCTCGGGAATCCCGCACAGGCCGAAGCCGCCCACCGCGAAGGTCTGTCCGTCGCGGACGATCCCTTCCAGCGCGGCGGCCGCGCTTGGATAGACTTTGTTCATCTGTATGTCCCTTCCTCTATGGAAACCAGCAAAACCGGTTCACGCGCCCACTGGGCCGCAAGCCCGCCGCATCATTCTATGCATGCACGGCGATACCTGCGTCGAGGCGCGCTGTTTTTATATCGCGGCACACCGCCGCGAGATGCCTGAAAGGGTACGATGTGACGCCGATACGGCACAATACGCAAAAATACATAAGCATTTGCCTCCGCTTGCCCGCGCCATGCCCGCTCTCGATTACCAGACTGCCTTTCACCTCGCGCCGCTCGGCCTCGTGATGTCGCGCGACCGCGTGATCGAGGACTGCAACGACGCGCTCGCGGCGATCTTCCGCTGCGCGCGGGCCGATCTGATCGGCAAGTCGTACGAGGTGCTGTATCCGTCGCCGGACGAATTCCAGCGCATCGGCGAGCGCATCTCGCGCGTGATGATCGCGAACGGCACCTACGCCGATGACAGAATCATGAAACGGGCCGACGGCGAGCTGTTCTGGTGCCACGTGACGGGCCGCGCGCTCGACCGCACCGCGCCGCTCGCGGCGGGCGTCTGGACCTTCGAGGACCTGAGCGCGACGCGCCGGGTCGCCGTCGAGCTGACGCCGCGCGAACGCGAGATCGCCGCGCAGCTCGCGACCGGCAAGACCAGCAAGCAGATCGGGCGCGTGCTCGACATCAGTTCGCGCACGGTCGACATCTATCGGGCGCGGCTGATGCGCAAGTACGGCACGAACAATACGCCGGAGCTGCTGCAGCGCCTGCTCGGCCAGTAAGACGCGCCCCGGAATGGCAATCGGCCGCGTGAAGCGGCCGATTCGGGAGATCATCGGGAAATGGCGACACACCGGGCGCCGGCTTCGGCGCCGCCGCGCTCAGCCGACCTGCGCCGCGAGCGCGCGCTCGATCGTATCGCGCAGCAGTTGCGGCAGCGGCACCGACTTGCCGAGCGCGTAGTCGACCCACACGCAGCGCGCGTTGCCGCGCGCATACACGTGCTGCGGATCGTCCGCGCGCGTCAGCTCGAAACCGGTGTCGAAGCTGCTGCGGCCCGGCTTCGCGGCCGACATCTTCGCGATCACGTCGCCCGGATAGTGCAGTTGCTTCAGGAACTCCATCGACGCCGTGACGATCACGGGCCCCTGCCCCTCGCCGTTGCCGCCCGCGATGCCGAGTTCCTCGAACCACGAGATCCGCGCCTGTTCCATGTAGCGGAAATAGACCGTGTTGTTTACGTGGCCGAACGCATCCATGTCGCCCCAGCGGATCGGCATCGACATTTCAAATACGGGGGAATATTCGCTCATTGCAGTCTTCTTTGTTGCTGAATGTCATCCACTCAGGCGAGGCCGAAGCCATCGTCGGCGGAGATAATCGAGCCATTGATGAACTGCGACTCGTCGGCCGCGAGCAACAACAACAGCCCGTCGAGATCCTGCGGCTTGCCGACGCGCCGGCGCGGCAGCATCGACTGCAGCTTCTGGCCCTGCTCGGTTTCCCACAGGTAATGATTGATTTCGGTATCGATATAGCCCGGACAGATCGCGTTGACGTTGATCCCGTGGCGGCCCCATTCGAGCGCCATCGCGCGCGTCATCTGCACGACCGCCGACTTGCTCATCGCATACAGCCCGATCTGCGGAAACACGCGCAGCCCCGCCACCGACGCGATGTTGATGATCCGGTAAGGCGGTTTGCCGTTGCCGTTCGCGCGCATGATCATCCGCTTCGCGACTTCCTGCGCGACGAAAAACGCGCCGCGCGTATTGGTGTCGAACACGAACTCGAAATCGGACGGCGTGACGTCGACGAGCTTCTGCATCGTCGAGACGCCCGAATTGTTCACGAGGATGTCGATCGTGCCGGCTTCCGTCTCCGCGTGCGCGATGGCCGCCTTGATGCTCTGCACGTCGGTGACGTCGAGCGACACCACGTGCGCGGCACCGCCCGCCGCCTCGATCTCCGCGCGCAGTTCCTTCAGGCGCTCGACGCGGCGGCTCGCGAGCACGACCTTCGCGCCGGCCTGCGACAGCACCTGCGCAAAGCGTTGCCCGAGGCCGCTTGATGCGCCCGTGACCAACGCGACCTTGCCTTCCAGATTGATCGATCGACCCATTGCACATCCCCTTTCGATGTCGTTTCGCCGCCGCGGGCGCCCTGTCCCACGCAGCATAACCCTAGCACATAAAATAGAACGATCGTGCTAATGTATCCGCATGCTGTTGCGGCAAGCGTTTCGTTTCGCAGACAATACGCTCCCGAATAAAAGCATTCTAACGGTTAGAGGAACGCCAATGACCCCCGCAAGCCTCATCGAGCAATACGGCCCGCGCGAATCGATGGAATACGACGTCGTGATCGTCGGCGGCGGCCCGGCCGGGCTGTCGGCCGCGAT
>NZ_QTQN01000032.1:0-87586 GCF_003853755.1 Burkholderia sp. Bp8984 | reverse complement strand
TGACGATGAACGCCGCGTTCTGCGGGGTGAGCAGGTGGTCGTTCGCGGGATCGCGAATCGGTTCGCTTGCCATGGTTGCCTCCAGAGACAGGACAGGAAGTGAGAGAAATCCCGAGGGTCCAGGATGGGCGGCCGCGGCGTCGGGATCGTCGTCGCGGCGGGGCGCCCGTGCTGTCGCACACGTCCGATGCGGTGCGCGCGGCGGGCGAATGCTCCAAGCTTAGTCAATCGATTCGGCACGCGAGGCACCCGTCAGGGAAAATCTACGCTCGCGTTCGCGCAATCGATCCACAACGAAGAAAGATGCTATTCGCGCAACAACCGAGCTTCCAGTCCCTTAGACTGCCGTCAGTGTTCTATGGGTGGAACAATCATGGATGACCTGAACGACCTCTACTATTTCGTGAAGGTGGTCGAGCACGGCGGCTTCACGCAGGCGGGGCGGGCGCTGGATGTCCCGAAGTCGACGCTGAGCCGGCGCATCGCCGCGCTGGAAGCGCACTACGACGTGCGGCTGCTGCAGCGGACGACGCGTCATTTCACGGTCACGGAAACCGGCCGCGAATTCTACGAACGCTGCCTCGCGGTGCTGGTCGAGGCCGACGCGGCGCGCGAGGTGATCGAGCGCCGGCACGCGGAGCCGCGCGGGATCGTCCGCGTGAGCTGCCCGACCGCGCTGCTCGAATATCGCGTGAGCGAGCTCGTCGCGCGCTTCATGGCGATCCATCCGGCGGTACACGTGCATCTCGAGGCGACGAACCGCCGGGTCGACCTGCTGAGCGAAGGCTTCGACCTGGCGCTGCGCGTGCGTTTCCCACCGCTGGAGGACAGCGACCTCGTGATGCGGATTCTCGGCGACAGCCCGCAGCGGCTGGTGGCCGCGCCGCAGTGGCTGGCCGGACGCACGGTGCCGGTCGACCCGGCCGAGCTGGCCGGCGAGCCGAGCCTAGACTGGGGGCCGCCGCGGCAGCACGTGTGGCAGCTGGTCGGGCCGAACGGCGAGCAGGCGCAGCTGCGCCATCATCCGCGCTACATCTCCGACGACATGCACGCGTTGCGCGACGCGGCGATTCATGGCGTCGGCATCGTCCAGTTGCCGTGCATGGTCATCGAGGACGACCTGCGCGACGGCACGCTGATCGACGTGCTGCCGGGGTGGGCGCCGAAGGGCGGCGTGATTCACGCGGTGTTCCCGTCCCGGCGCGGGCTCCTGCCGCGCGTGCGGCTGCTGATCGACTTCCTCGCCGAACACATCCGCAAGGACTGACGGCGGTGGGGCGCCGTCATCGGACGGCGCCTTTCGATCACGCCTTCCGCGCCGTCAGTGATGCTTGCGGATCTGCACCTGCACCTTTCCGTCGCGGATCGGCATCACATCGGGGCTGTCGTCGCCGACTTCGCTCGCGATCAGGTCGTTCAGCCGGCCGTTCATCGCGAGCAGCAGCTCGCCTTGCTGCTTGCGGTCCCGCGCGAGATTGTGCATTTCGGCCGGATCGTTCGCGACGTCGAACAGCTCGACGTCGTTGCGCGCGAACAGGTCCTCCAGCGTCGTCGGCCGGTTGAACTCGAGCGGTGAGAAATAGCGCGTGAACCGATAACGGCCGTCGTACACGCTGCGGATCGTGCCGCGCAGCCGGAAGTCGGGCTGCTGCGCGAGCGCGCGACGCAGCAGCGCGTCCTCGGGCACGCCTTTTTGCCGCAGCGCGGTCAGCTCCTTGAGCATCCATTCGCTGTCGTAGTAGAGCAGCATCGCGTAGTTGAACAGCGTGGCGTCGCGTGCCGCGTGCAGCTTCGCGTCGGCCGGCTTCGCGAGCCAGCGCGTGAGGTCGTGGCCCTTGAGCGCGTCGCCGCGGATCGACGCGGCGCGCGCGGTGTCGATGCCGGTCAGCCCGAGCAGCGTCGGCGCGATATCGATGTGCGACGTCAGCGCATCGCACTGCGTGCCGCCCGGATACGCGGGATGGCGGATCACGAGCGGCACGTGGTTCTGCGGCTGATACGCGGTCGCGCCCTTGCCGACGAGCTGGTGGGCGCCGACGTGATCGCCGTGGTCGGCCGTCATCACGACGATCGTGCGCTCTTCGAGGCCGAGCGACTGCAACGACTGCAGCAGGCGCACGACGTGCGTGTCGCAGTCGCGGATGCAATTGAAGTAGTTATCCTGGTAAATGCGCAGGCGTTCGTCGGTGAACGGATAGCGGCCGACGAGGTTCGCATGCGCGGCATTGAACATCCCGTGCGCGGCCGGTCGTCCGGGCGCGTCGTACGGCTGCCGGCGCGACGCCGCGAGCGGCACGTCGCGCCACGACGTGCGATACAGCGCGTCGTCGGGCGGTGGCGCGTTGCCGAGCATCGGATGGTTCGCGTCCTGCACGGCCGAGCCGTTCGTGTCGGTGTTCACGAACATCACGTCGTGCGGATTGACGAGGTTCACCGCGAGGAACCACGGCTTGCCTTCCTTCTCGAGCCGCGGCGCATGGTTGCGCATCCAGCTCACCGCGGCCTCGGTCGTGATGCCATCGTATTGATAGCCGCCGCGCACCATCCCGATCAGATCGCCGACGCCGAAGTAGTCGTCGAAGCCGTACGCGCGGATCGTGCGGTTGTAGTCGGCCACCGGCGCGGTGTACGGGCTCGTGGTTTCGTGCATCGTCGCGCTCAGGTGCCACTTGCCGAGATACGCGGCGTAGTAGCCGGCGTCGCGCAGCATGTGGCCGACGGTGCGCACGTCCGGCGACATGTCCTTCTGCCAGGGCATGCCCGCGTTGTCGAGCACGCCGGTGTGCTGGATGTGCTGTCCGGTGTAGACGGTGGAGCGCGACGGCGAGCACACGCACGCGGCGATCTGGTGGCGCGTGAACGTGATGCCGTCGCGGCGCAGCGCTTCGCGGCCCGGCGCGGGAAACGGCCAGCGGTCGAAGTGGCGCTCCTGGTCGGTCAGGATGAACAGGATGTTGTAGCCGGCGGGCGGCGCGGCGGGTGCCGTCGCCGCGCCGTGAAACGCCGGCGCGGGCCCGGCGTCGCCGCTTGCCGCGGCTGCCGGGGCGGCCGGCACCGCGTTGGCCGTGCGAGCGTCCGCGCCGAAACCGGCCGCCGCGACCGCCGCGCCGGCGAGCTTGAGGAACTGGCGCCGGGCCGCGGGTGCGCCGGCGGTGGGGTCCTGATCGTCTTTCACGTCGTCGTCTCCTGTTCGTGCCGGCGCGCGCCGGGGGTTTTCATGCCGACGACTATGCGGCACGATCGCGTATCGATCGATGAAAGATCGCGATCGATCGATAACCCCCGGAACATGAATGACGGAGATGTCAGTGACTTTCGCGACCCGCGGCCCGGGCGGCCGCCTTGCGCCGGACCCGCTCGCGCCGCCCGGCGCGCCGGCCCACGACCCGCGCATCGCGCAGGCGCTGCGCCGGCTGCGGCTGCGCGACCTCGAGACGCTCGACGCGCTCGCCCGCACGCGCAGCTTCGCGCGCACGGCCGAGGCCGCGTCGATCACGCAGCCGGCGCTGTCGAAGTGGCTGCGCGAACTCGAGGCGTCGCTCGGCCTGCTGCTGTTCGAGCGCACGTCGCGCCGCGTCGCGCCGACCGCGTACGGCGATGCGCTGCTCGAATGCATCGGCCGCGTGCTGACCGACTTGCGCGGCGTCGCGCCCGCGTTCGACGCGTTGCGCACCGGCGCCGGCCGCCCGGTGTCGATCGGCCTGCTGCCGAACATGGCGCCGCAACTGATTCCGGGCGTGCTCGCCTGGCTGCGCGACGCGGGGCGCGCGGTGCAGCTCAACGTTCGCGAGGACACGCTCGACCGGATGCTCGCGCAGGCGCAGCGCCACGAACTCGACCTGCTGGTGTGCCGGCTCGACGTGTCGGCGCTGCGCGCAGGGCTCGAGATCGCGCCGCTCTATCGCGACGACATGATCGTCGTGTGCGGGCCGCGCCATCCGCTGCTGCGGCGCCCGCGAGTCGGCTGGCGCGACGCGGCGGCGTTTCCGTGGATCGCGCCGCCGCTCGGCTCGCCGGCGCGCACGGCGCTCGATGCCGAGTTCGCGAAGGCGGGCCTCGCGCCGCCGGTCGTGATGATGGAATCGGTGTCATGGCAGACCAACCGCGCGGTCGCCGAACAGACGCCGTGCCTGTTCGTGCAGTCGGCCCGCGCGTTCGGCATGGCGGCGGCCGCCGGCGAGCGTGTCGGCCGCTTGCCGCTGAAGCTGTCGACGATGCCCGACACGGTCGGCGCGCTGTTCGCGGCGCCGGCGGGCGCGTCGGTGGCGGCCGCGATCGACGCGCTGAAGGCGGTCACGCGCGAGCCGCCGGGCGGGCACGCGTGAGGCGCCGCGCGCGCCAACCGTCTGATGAATCGGGCGCCGCCACGCGCGTCGCCGCGCATGCGGGGCGCGACCGCGCGTAAGCCCTGATGCACGCGGATGCGCGGGGCCGCGCGGATTGGTGTTAAATGTATTTTGGTACGCGTCGCGACGCGCGCTCTTGGGGACGCACCGGGCTCTCGTAAACCCGGAGCGATGAAAAAACGGCACGAAGAATCGCTACGAATCGGGCGCACCAGACCCGGTCGAACTGACGGCAGGATTCATCTTGAATACCGAACCGCAAAGTTCTCGCTACAGTCTCGGCCTCGCAGCGGAAGTGCTCGCATCCGAGCAAAGCGTGCTGAGGCTGATCACACGCAATACACCACTGCCGGAACTGCTCGTCGAGGTCTGCCGGCGCGCCGAGGCGCTGCTCGGCGACGGCGCGTCGTGCACGATCCTGCTGCTCGACGCGGACGGCGTGCACGTGCACGTCGGTGCCGCGCCGTCGCTGCCCGTGCAGTACAGCGCGGCGATCGACGGCGCATCGATCGGGCCCGCCGCGGGCTCGTGCGGCACGGCGATGTACGAGCGCCGGATGATCGCCGTCGAAGACATCGAAACCGATCCGCTGTGGGCCGCCTACCGTTCGTTCGCGTTGCCGCACGGCCTGCGCGCGTGCTGGTCGGTGCCGTTCCTGGACGATACGGGCACCGTGCTCGGCGCATTCGCCGTCTATCACCGTACGCCGCGGCGGCCCACCGACACCGAAACCGACCTGCTGCGCGATATCGGCAACAGCGTCGGCCTCGCGGTGCACCAGGACTGGATCGCGCGGCAGCTCGCGCGCAGCGAGGAACATCACCGCCTGGTCGTCAACAGCCTGAACGAAGGGATTCTCGTGGTGTCGCGCGACGGCATGGTGATCGCGAGCAATCCGAGCGCGAACCGGATGATGCGTGCGAAGGGCGACCTCGTCGGCCGCCGGCTGTCGACGGTGATCCTGTACAAGCTGCGCGAGGACGGCACACCGCTCGCGCCCGACGACTGGCCGAGCCGGCTCGCGTTCACCACGGCCATGCCGCAGCTCGACTACTCGGTCGGCTTCGGGCTCGCCGACGGCGACGTCATCTGGGTGCGCGGCAACGCGGTGCCGATCGTGAAACCGGGCGAGACGCAGCCCGAATCGGTGCTCGTGTCGTTTCACGACATCGGCCCCGTGCGCGAAGCGCAGCAGCAACTGCGCTACCTGGCGACGCGCGACGCGCTGACGGGCCTCTACAACCGGCGCTGGCTCTCCGAACGGATGCGCGAGCTGTTCGGCGCGCGCGAGGCGGCGGCCGGGCCTGCGCATGTCGCGATCCTGTTCCTCGATCTCGTCGGCTTCAAGAAGGTCAACGACACGGCCGGCCACGAGGCCGGCGACGCGCTCTTGCGCAGCGTCGCGGCGCGCCTCGCGGCCTGCGCGGGCGGGCGCCACGCGCTCACGCGCGTCGGCGGCGACGAGTTCGTGATCCTCGTCGACCACTGCGACGATCCCGACGAGCTGGCCGTGCTCGCGCGCGAGGTGATCGACACGATCGCGCAGCCGTTCGAGATCGCGAACAACGAATACTGGCTCGGCGTGTCGATCGGCATCAGCGTCGCGCCGCGCGACGGCGACGATTCGGTCACGCTGATGCGCAACGCCGACTCCGCGATGTACGACGCGAAGCAGCGCGGCCGCAACCACTTCACGTTCTTCACCGCGCAGCTGAACCAGCGCCTGCAGCGCCGCTTCGCGATCGAGCAGTCGCTGCGGCGCGCGTTCTCGTCGGACATGCTGCGGCTCGCGTACCAGCCGGTCGTCGACGCGCGCAGCGGCCGCACGGTCGGCGCCGAAGCGTTGCTGCGCTGGACGAGCCCCGAACTCGGGCCGATGTCGCCGGCGGAATTCATTCCGGTCGCGGAAGATACCGGGCTGATCGTCGCGATCGGCCAGTGGGTGCTCGAAACGGCCTGCCGGCAGGCCGCCGAATGGCGCCGCACGATCGCGCCCGACCTGACGCTCGCGGTCAACCTGTCGCCGCGGCAGTTCCACGAGGGGCTCGTCGAGTCGGTCTACCACTGCCTCGCGCAGACGCAGCTCGATCCGGGGGCGCTCGAACTGGAGATTACCGAAGGACTGCTGATGAACGACACGGACACCGTGCTGCCGATGCTCGAAGCGCTCACGGACATGAACGTGCGGATCTCGGTCGACGATTTCGGCACCGGCTACTCGTCGCTCGCCTACCTGAAGCGTTTCCCGCTGCACAACCTGAAGGTCGACCGTTCGTTCGTATCGGGCGTGCCCGATCATCGCGACTCGGTCGCGATCACGCAGGCCGTCGTCGCGATGGCGCATTCCCTCGGGATGAAGGTCACCGCGGAAGGCGTCGAGACCCAGGCGCAGTCGTGGTTCCTGCAGCAGATCGGCTGCGACATGCAGCAGGGCTACCTGTTCGGCCGGCCGCTCGATCCGACCGATTACGCGCGCCGGCTCGTCACCGTGTAGGCATTCAGGCGAAACCGCCGCCGGCCGGCGGAACCGGGGGCGCCGGCGGCGCGTCGATCTCGACGCGATTCTTGCCGTCGTGCTTCGCGCGATACAGCGCGCGATCGGCCGCCTCGATCAGAGCGGTGGTCGGCAGGCCGGGGGCCGGCACGATGCTCGCGCCGCCGATGCTGATCGTCACGTAGCGGCCCGTCGACGCGTGCACATGCTCGAGCCGCAGCGACTCGACCGCGAGGCGGATCTTCTCGCCGAGCAGCCGCGCGGCGCCCGGCGACGTGGCCGGCATCACGACCGCGAACTCCTCGCCACCGAAACGCGCGGCGAGATCGCCGGACTGCCCGAGACAGCGTTCGATGGTCGTCGCGACCTGCTTGAGCACGCTGTCGCCCGACACGTGGCCGTACGTGTCGTTGTACAGCTTGAAGTTGTCGACGTCGATCATCAGCAGCGACAGCTCGCTGCGCTCGCGCGTGCCGCGCCGCCATTCGGCGGCCAGGTATTCGTCGAGATAGCGGCGGTTCGACAGCCCGGTCAAGCCGTCCGAGTGCGTGAGGCGCCGCAGTTCGAGATTGGCCTCGAGCAGTTGCTGCTGCGATTGCCGCAGCGCGCGGTAGGCCTCGTCGCGCTGCAGCAGGTTCATGTACGAGCGCGAGTGATAGCGGATCCGCGCGACCAGTTCGATGCGGTCGGGCAGTTTCACGAGATAGTCGTTCGCGCCGGCCGCGAACGCGGCGCTCTTGATCACCGGCTCTTCCTGCGTCGACAGCACGATGATCGGCACGTCACGCGTCGCCGGATTCGCGCGGTATGCCTTCACGAGGCTCAGCCCGTCGATGCCGGGCATCACGAGATCCTGCAGGATCACGGTCGGCCGCGTCTCGATCGCGGTCGCCAGCGCGTCGTCCGAGCGCGGGCAGTAGTGGAAGTCGATGCCGTCCTCGTCGACGAGCGCGCGCCGGATGGCTTCCGCGACGATCGTCTGGTCGTCGACGAGCAGGACCATCGCGGGGGTGTCGGCGTGCGGCGTGGGCGGCACGTGCAAGGCGTCGAACGCCGCCTGCAGGCTGCCGGGCGGGCGGGTGAGGTCGCTGGTCATGATTGATGCAGGGTCGCGCCATGGCTGCGACGGGTGGGACAGGGTTTCATTGGGTTCAGATTCGCGCGAGTGCCGCCAGCTCGCCCGCGATGCGCTCGAGCGGCAGGATCGCGCGGGCCGCGCCGAGCGTCGCGGCCGCCTTCGGCATGCCGTAGACGGCGCTGGTCGCCTCGTCCTGCGCGATCGTGTGATAGCCCTTCATCCGCAGGGCCTTCAGGCCGATCGCGCCGTCGCGTCCCATGCCGGTCAGCAGCACGCCGATCACGCGGCCCGGCCAGTGCTCGGTCAGGCTGTTGAAGAACACGTCGACCGACGGCCGGTACGGCGTGGCGGCCGGTTCGCGCGTGTATTCGAGCGTGCCGGTGCGCGTGATGCGCAGGTGATCGTCGGTCGCCGCGAGCAGCGCGACGCCCGGCTGCGGGCGGTCACCTTCGTGCGCGACGCGCACGGTCAGCGGCGTCTGGCCGTCGAGCCATTGCGCCATGCCTTCGGCGAACGCGCGATCGACGTGCTGGACGATCACGATCGGCGCGCTGAAGTCGGCCGGCAGGCTGCCGAGGATCGACGCGAGCGCGCCGGGGCCGCCGGCGGACGCGCCGATCGCGATCAGCGGGCCGCCGCCCGTGCGCGAGGCCGTGCCGGCCGCGCGGACACCGCCGGGCGCGTCGAGCAGGCGGCCGATCTGGTCTATCTTGGCGAGCAGCAGCCGCGCGGTGTCGCCGGCCGCGTCCTCGCCGAGGCGAGGCGTATCGACCGCGTCGAGCGCGCCGGCACCCATCGCTTCGAACACGCGCCATGCGTTCGCGCCGATGCAGCTCGTCACGATCAGGATCGCGCACGGGCGGGCGGAACGCATGATGCGCCGCGTCGCCTCGATCCCGTCGCACTTCGGCATGACCAGGTCCATCAGCACGACGTCGGGCGGTTGCGCGGCGCACAGTTCGACGGCTTGCGCGCCGTCGGTCGCGACCCACAGCACGCGATGCTCGGGCCGGCGCGCGAGCGCGCGGCGCATCGCCTCGACGGCAAGCGGGAGGTCGTTGACGATGCCGATATTCACAAGCGGGATGCTCCGGTCGGTTCGTAGTGTTGGGTATGGGCCGGGTTCATGAAAGGCAGTGCCGGTTCGGCGCCGCCGAACGGCATCGGCGGGCGCGCGGCACGGGATTCTTTTCGATTGGCGACGTCCGCATGCTGTCATGCGGCGCGAGCGGCGGCAATCGAAAAAATTGCGCATTGCGTCGTTTCAGACCCTTTTCTCTATTCCGGGGCGACATTTTTTGCCGCCCGCGAAGGCGGACGGCGATCTGCGGGACGATGCGGCAGTGCGGAAACCCGTTGCCGGCGCGTTCGTTTCGGCGGGAAACGGGCGGGCGCATGCGCGGGCATCGGCGAGCCGGCCGCGCAGGCCGGCGCACCGCGCCCGGGGCGCGTTCAGTCGATCAATGGCTGCGCGCGTACCCCTGGATCAGCGCGCGCATCATCCCTTCGACGGTTGCGTCGAGCAGGTCGGCCTCCTGCTCCGATTCCTCGACGAGCGCGGCATAGGCGGTCGCGAGCGTCACGCGGTCGACTTCGTGGCGTTGTTCCATCAGCGTCACCATCCCGTCCTTCGCCAGATGAGCGGAGAACGCGCGGCTGCCGATGGTCTGGAATACGTCAATCATGGCGGCTCTCCCGAACGTTGCCGATGCCTTCCAGTTTAGTCGGCGCACCGGCGCTCCGCCATGCGCGGCGGGCGCGCGGGCCGCCCGCGGTTCGCGCGGCGCAAGCGTGCATGCCGCGCGCGCCGCCGTTGCCGCCCGCTGCCGACCGCTCGGGCCGCACACGGTCGAAACGCCGCTGACACACTTCTGGCACACGGCTGACATACGGCAGGCACAAGGCCGGCGCACGGTAGTACCGGTTTCAACGTTTGGCCGAAGCCTTAAATTGTCGACTTTTTATCGATAAAATCTGGTGTTGGATTTTGCGGCCTGAACCCGGTCGAAACCGGGCGGACAGCACGTCGTCACGGCGCCGCGCATCCAACACAAGGAGGAGCAATGCTGGTGCTGATTGGCGTGCCGATCGTCGTGATCGGTTTCGCGCTGCGCTTCAACGCGCTGCTGGTGGCGACGATCGCGGGCCTGGCGATGGGGCTGGCGGGCGGGATGCGATTCTCGGCGCGATCGGGATGCTGAGCGGCTTCTGCGGTACGCTGATGACGCCGATGGCCGCGAACTTCAACATCGTGCCGGCCGCGCGGCTCGAACTGAAGGACAAGAACGGCGTGATCGAGGCGCAGTGGCCGACCGCCGTGCTGCTGCTGGCCGTCAACACGCTGCTGATGTACGCGTTCGTATTCCGCTTCTGACGAGATGCCCATGACCGACCGACTGACCCCCGAACTCGCCTCGAAATTCGCGTCGCTCGCGCTCGCGCACCTGACCCGCGAATATCCGAACAGGCTCACCCATTCGCTCGAAGGCCCGCACGACGTGCAGGGGCCGCGCGCATTGCACCCGATCTTCTACGGCAGCTACGACTGGCATTCGTGCGTGCACGGCTACTGGCTCGTGCTGCGCGTGCTCGAACGCTATCCGGCGTTGGCGGAAGCCGAGCGGATCATCGCCGTCGTCGACGCGCATTTCACCGACGCGAACGTCGCCGGCGAACGCGCGTATCTCGCGCTGCCGCACAACAGCGGCTTCGAGCGGCCGTACGGATGGGCGTGGCTGCTGGCGCTGTCCGCGCAGCTGGAGCGGCTCGCGCTGAAGGGCGTGGTGCCGCAGGCCGCCCGCTGGGCGAAGACGATCGCGCCGCTCGCCGACCTGTTCGTCGCGCGCTTCGAGACCTTCCTGCCGAAGGCGACCTATCCGCTACGGGTCGGCACGCACTTCAACACCGCGTTCGCACTGGCGCTCGCACTCGACTTCGCGCGCGCGACGCAGCGCGACGGGCTCGCGGCGCTGATCGTCGATACCGCGAGACGCTGGCACCTGAACGATGTCGCGTGCCAGGCGTGGGAGCCGTCGGGCGACGAGTTCCTGTCGCCCGCGCTGATGGAGGCGGAGCTGATGCGGCGCGTGCTGCCGGCGGCCGAATTCGACGGCTGGTTCGCGCGTTTCCTGCCGGATCTCGCGCGCGGCGAGCCCGCGACGCTGTTCGTGCCGGCGACGGTCAGCGACCGCAGCGACGGCAAGATCGCGCATCTGGACGGCTTGAACCTGAGCCGCGCGTGGTGCCAGCGCGCGCTGGCCGGCGCGCTTCCGGAAGGCGATGCGCGACGCGCGAGGCTGCTCGATGCGGCCGACCGGCATCTCGCGAGCGCGCTCGCGCACGTGGCCGGCGATTACATGGGCGAGCACTGGCTCGCGACGTTCGCGCTGCTGGCGATCGAAGGCTCCGTGTACTGAATCTGTCAGGTTTTCGTGGGGGCCGATGGCTTTGCATCCGGCGCAATACCACTTTCCACCGGCCGACCGGCTCGACCCGGCGGCAGACTCGATACACTGCCGTACCGGTTGCACGGGCCCCGGCATTCAGGCCCCGACGAAGGAGACAAGACAGATGGACACCCAACGCGCAGCGGTCGTGACGTACCGCGGCAAGGCGATCGAGAACAAACACGTCGCCGACGTGGCGGTGGTGGATGCCGGCGGCAAGCTGCTGTTCCGGCTCGGCGATCCGTACCGGATGACGCTCGCGCGCTCGGCGGCGAAGCCGGCCCAGGCGCTGTCCGTGATCGAGACGGGCGCGCCCGAGCGGTTCGGTTTCGACGACGCGGACATCGCGTTGATGTGCGCGTCGCACAGCAGCGAGGAGCGGCACATCGCGCGCACGCGGGCGATGCTGGAGAAGGTCGACGCGCAGGAGTCGGATCTGCGGTGCGGCGGGCATGCGCCGCTGTCGGACGCGGTGTACCGGTCGTGGATCAAGCGCGACTACACGCCGACCGGCGTCTGCAGCAACTGTTCGGGCAAGCATGTCGGGATGCTGGCCGGCGCGCGGGCGATCGGCGCCGCGATCGCCGACTACCATCTGCCGGAGCATCCGATGCAGGTGCGCGTGAAGCAGGTGGTCGCCAACGCGTGCGGCCTGCGCGACGACGAGGTCGACTGGGCGATCGACGGCTGCAACCTGCCGACGCCGGCGTTCCCGCTCGATCGCCTCGCGCGTCTTTACGCATCGCTGGCCGACGGCGCGGATACGGTGGCAGCCGGCGGCGCCGCGGCGACCGGTCGCGTGCGCGCGCTGGCGCGCATTCATCATGCGATGACGGCCCATCCGGAGCTGGTCGCCGGGGAAGGGCGCTACTGCACGGTGCTGATGGATGCGTTCGACGGGCAGGTCGTCGGCAAGCTCGGTGCGGATGCGTGCTACGGGATCGGCGTACGCGCATCGGCGCGCACGCGGGCGCTCGGCGCCGACGGCGCGCTCGGCCTCTCGGTGAAGATCGAGGACGGCAACATCGACGTGCTGTACATGATGGTCAGCGAACTGCTCGAGCGACTGCAGATCGGCACGGACGCGCAGCGCGCGCGGCTCGCCGCGTTCCACCGGCCGCGGATGCTGAACACGCAGGGTGTCGAGATCGGGCACGCGACGTTCCCGTTCGAATTGCAGCCGGCCTGACGGGCGTCGGCGCACCGATGCCGAGGGCCGCGGTGCGCAGCGGCGCCGCGTTGCCGGCCGGCGCGACGGCAGCCGCTACGCGCCCGCGTCGCGAATCTTCGCCAGCTCGACTTCCGACAGCTCGCCGATGTGCGCGAGATGCTCCATGAGGAAGTCCTTCAGCACGCGCAGCTTCGCCGAGCTGCGCCGGTTCGACAGATACGCGATGTAGATGTAGTCGCCCGTCAGCTTGTTCTGCAGCCGGTAGCGCGGCAGCACGGCTTCGAGCCGACCGCTCGCGAGCAGGTCGCGCACCAGCCAGATCTCGAATTCGGCGATGCCGAGCCCCGCGCAGGTCGCATCCAGCAGCAGTTCCGAATGATCGGTGACGAGGTTGCCGGCCGGCAGCACGCTGTGCCGCGCGTCGCCGCGCACGAGCTCCCAGCGCGGATCGCCTTCCGGGTGCACGTAGCGCAGGCAGTTGTGATGCCGCAGGTCGTCCGGCGTCGCGGGGCGCCCGCAGCGGTCGAGATAGCCGGGCGTCGCGCACAGGATGCTGTCGTTGCGCGACAGCCGGTGGACGACCAGGTTGTCCAGGTAGTTCTCGCCCTCGTGAATGTCGAGGTCGAAGCCGCCGGCGACGAGGTCGTTGTGGTTGTCGGTGAGCCGCACGTCGAGCTGGATCGTCGGGTAGCGTGCGAGAAACGGCGCGATCAGCGGCGCGAGGTGGCGGCGGCCGAACCCGACCGGCGCGGTGAGCTTCAGCGGGCCGCTCGGCTGCGAATTGAGCTCGGCGACGACGCGCAGCGTGTCGTCGAGATCGGCGATCAGCGTGACCGCGCGTTCCAGGTAGATGTGGCCGGCCTCGGTCAGCGTCACGCTGTGCGTCGAGCGATGCAGCAGCGCGACGCCGAGCGCGTCCTCGATCGCCGTGATCTTGCGCGCGACGGTGGACGTCGACACGTGCATCTCCTTCGCGACCGCGGAAAAACTCCCCATTTCGACGACCCGCACGAACGCGCGCATCGCGCCGAGGTGATCGATGCCGGTGTCTCTTGCCATTGTTTTCATTCGTCTCTCGCTGTTGCGTCCCACGCAAAACCGCTTTCGATAATACAGAGGCGAGCTTCTTTATGCAAAGGCATAGAATGCGATCCCGTCGCACGGGGAAGCGGTGAACGCAGCCGCCTGGCCGCGGCGGCACGAGACATTTCAGGAGGGGCACCCATGACGGAAAACGGCTTCCGCGTCGAAGCGGATCTCTTAGGGAAACGAAGCATTCCGGATTCGGCGTACTACGGCGTCCATACGCTGCGCGCGAAGGAGAACTTCGACATTTCGGGGCGCACGATCGCGTCGCTGCCGTACCTCGTCATGGCGCTCGCGGCGGTGAAGGAAGCCGCGGCCGACGCGAACTGCGAGCTCGGGCTGCTGCCGCACGCGTATCGCGACGCGATCGCCGCCGCCTGTGTCGAGATCCGCGAAGGTCGCCTGCACGACCAGTTCGTGGTCGACATCATCCAGGGCGGGGCCGGCACGTCGACCAACATGAACGCCAACGAGGTGATCTGCAACCGCGCGCTCGAGATCATGGGGCACGCACGCGGGCAGTACGAATACCTGCATCCCAACGAGCACGTCAACCTCGCGCAGAGCACGAACGACGTCTACCCGACCGCGATCCGGATCGCGACCTGCTTCGCGGTCGAGCATCTGCTCGACGCGATGGCGCGCCTGCGCGATGCGTTCGCGGAGAAGGCCGACGCGTTCTCGGATCTGTTGAAGCTCGGCCGCACGCAGTTGCAGGACGCCGTGCCGATGACGCTCGGCCAGGAGTTCTCGACCTACGCGGTGATGGTGACGGAAGACATCGCGCGCCTGCAGGAAGCCGGCTTGCTGATGCGCGAGATCAATCTCGGCGCGACCGCGATCGGCACCGGCATCACCGCGCATCCGCAGTACGCGGAGAAGGCGCTGGCCGCGCTGCGCCGCATCACCGGCCTGGACCTGAGCACCGCGCCGAACCTGATCGAGGCGACGCAGGACTGCGGCGCGTTCGTGCAGGTCTCCGGCGTGCTGAAGCGGATCGCGGTCAAGCTGTCGAAGATCTGCAACGACCTGCGGCTGCTGTCGAGCGGCCCGCGTGCCGGCTTCGGCGAAATCAACCTGCCGCCGGTGCAGGCCGGCTCGTCGATCATGCCGGGCAAGGTGAACCCGGTGATTCCGGAAGTCGTGAACCAGGTTGCGTTCGAAGTGTTCGGCAACGACCTGACGGTGACCTTCGCCGCCGAGGCCGGCCAGCTTCAGCTCAACGCGTTCGAGCCGGTGATCGCGAGCGCGCTGTTCCGCAGCTTCGGCCATCTGACGGCCGCCTGCACGACGCTCGCGGACCGCTGCGTGAGCGGAATCACCGCGAACCCCGAGCGGTTGCGCGAAACGATGGAGCGGTCGGTCGCGCTCGCGACCGCGCTGAACCCGTACATCGGCTACAAGCGCGCGACCGCCGTGGCCGCCGAGGCGCACGCGAGCGGCAAGTCGATCCGCGAAGTCGTGCTCGATCGCCAGCTGATGACCGCCGCGCAACTGGACGAGGCGCTGCAGCCCGAAGCGCTGATCCGTCCGCGCGCGTACTGACTCCGGCCGCGCGGCGCCGGCGCCTGCCGCCGGCGGCCCGCGCGCGGCCGTTCCCGAGCGCCCGTCGACGGGCGCAACACATCAAGAAACGGAGACACACCATGAAGCACGCCAGCGAGCGCGCGGCCGACCCGGCCGGCGGCGCGGACCCCCGTCACGCCGATCGCGATGCGATGTTCGCGTCGCACGAAGCCGGCTATGCGCAGCACCTGAAGCCCCGACACGTGCAGATGATCGCGATGGGCGGTGCGATCGGCACCGGCCTCTTTCTCGGCGCGGGCGGCCGCCTGCAGAGCGCGGGGCCCGCGCTGGCCGTCGTGTATCTCGTGTGCGGCGCATTCGCCTTCCTGATCATGCGCGCACTCGGCGAGCTCGTGATGCACCGGCCGACCAGCGGCTCGTTCGTGTCGTACGCACGGGAGTTCATGGGCGAGCGCGCGTCGTTCGTCGCGGGCTGGATGTACTACCTGAACTGGGCGACCACCGGCATCGTCGACATCACCGCGGTGGCGATCTACATGAAGTACTGGGCCGTGTTCACCGACGTGCCGCAGTGGGTGTTCGCGCTCGGCGCGCTGGGGATCGTGTCGGTGATGAACATGATCGGCGTGAAGGTGTTCGGCGAGATGGAGTTCTGGTTCTCGATCGTCAAGGTGGGGACGCTCGCGCTGTTCCTCGCGGTCGGCGCCGTGTTTCTCGCGAGCGGCCATCCGGTTGCCGGGCAGATGCCGGGGCTGCACCTGATCGCGGATCACGGCGGGATCTTCCCGCACGGGATCCTGCCGGCGGTGCTGATCGTGCAGGGCGTCGTGTTCGCGTATGCGAGCATCGAGCTCGTCGGCGTCGCGGCGGGCGAGACCGCCGATGCGCGCAAGGTGCTGCCGAAGGCGATCAACAGCGTGATGTGGCGCATCGCGCTGTTCTACGTCGGCTCCGTCGTGCTGCTGACGATGCTGCTGCCGTGGACCGCATACAGCGCGCACGAAAGCCCGTTCGTCACGTTCTTCAGCAGGCTCGGCGTGCCGTACGTCGGCACGGTGATGAACGTCGTGGTGCTGACCGCCGCGCTGTCGAGCCTGAACTCCGGCCTCTATTCGACCGGGCGCGTGCTGCGTTCGCTCGCGATGGGCGGCTCGGCGCCGCGCTTCGTGTCGCGGATGAACGCGCGCGGCGTGCCGTACGGCGGGATCCTGGTCACGGTCGCGGTCAACGCGATCGGCGTGCCGCTGAATTACATCGTGCCGGCGCAGGCGTTCGAGATCGTGCTGAACATGGCGTCGCTCGGGATCATCACGACCTGGGGCTTCATCGTGATGTGCCAGATCCTGTTCCGCCGCGCGGTCAATCGCGGCGAGCTGAGCCCCGTGTCGTTCCGGATGCCCGGCGCGCCGTTCACGTCGTGGCTCACGCTCGGGTTCCTGGTCAGCGTGCTGGTGCTGATGGCGTTCGATTACCCGGGCGGCACGTGGACCGTCGCGATGATTCCCGTGGTCGTGCTCGCGCTGGTGGTCGGCTGGAAGCTGGCCAAGCGCGGTGCCGCGCGAGAGGCTGCTGCCGAGGCTGGCGTGCCGATCGTTGCCGATCCGGCGAGCAACGTCTGACGGCAGGCCCGGGCGGGCGACCGCCCGGTGCGATCAATTCAACCCGGCGCGTGCGCCGACCCAGCGGCTGAAGTCGCCGGCCATCTGCGCGGTCAGCTCGTGGCCGGCGTCATAGAGCTGCGTGTCGTGCGCGACGCCGAGCGCCGTCAGCTTCGCGTCGGCCGTGTTCGCCCACGCGACCGGCAGCTTGTCGTCGAAGCGGCCGTGCATCACCAGCGCGTGCAGCGGGCTCAATGCATCGCGCGACGCGATCAGCGGATCGATCTCCGGCAGGATGCGCCCGCACAGCACCGCGAACGCGGCGACGTCGGCCGGCGAGGTGAGACCGACGCTCGCGCTCATGATGCCGCCCTGGCTGAAGCCGGCGATCACGGTCGGCAAGGCGGCGGGTTCGTTCCCGGTGTCCCGCGCGCGCAACGCGCGCAGCAGCGCGATCAACTGCACACGGCTCTCCTCCGCGCGGGCCGCATCGATTTCCGGGCCGTTCGGGCCGAAGCGCACCGGAAACCACGCGTGCTGGCCGGGGCCGAACGTCAGCGGCCCGCGCACGAACGCGATTTCGACGCGCGGATCGATCGTGGCGGCCAGGTTCAGCAGGTTGGTTTCGTTGCCGCCGACGCCGTGCAGCAGCAACAGGCGGCCCGCGGGGCGGCCGGCGGCCGGGCGCAGCCGGTAGTGGAGGCCGGATTCGGGGTCGGTGGTCAGCGGCAGGACATCGGTCATTGCGTGGGTCCGGTGGGGGAGTGATCCGATAGTCTAGAACGCGCGGACGGGGAGATGAATCGCCGGATGGTGATTGATTGTTTCCTGTTGGGAATGAATGTGGAGCCAGAACGTCCGATATTGGGTACGGCTACGTGTGTCCCGTCGCGAGCAAATTTCCCGAGAGGCGACCGTTCATCACCAATATGTCGACCGCACGACTCGCCGCCGCGACCCACAGTCGGCAAAATATCCACGTTTTGTCGATGCATGGAGTGTCGAGATGGAGACCGCCAAGATTTTCGAGCATGATGGATCGCAGGCTGTTTGCTTGCCGAAGGATTTCCGCTTCGATACCACGGAGGTCCGGATTCGGCGGCACGGCGCGTCTGTCATCCTCGAGCCCGTGCCGCAAGGCTGGGCGTGGTTGACGCCACTGATCGGCCCGGTTGATGCCGATTTCGAGGAAGCTGCGACAACCGAGCCCGCCGCTCATGAATGCTCCGGGCCGGACGTGTTCGAATGAAGTTTCTGCTGGATATCACCGCAACCGGATCACCGTCGACTTCAACTCCGTGTACTTCTCCAGCGCGTGCAATGAGTTGTCGCGCCCGTTGCCCGATTCCTTGAAGCCGCCGAACGGGAAGTTCATGTCGTCGGTTTCCTCGTAGCCGTTCACCCACACCGTGCCGGCCCGCAGCCGCCGCGCGGTTTCGTGCGCGGTCGTCAGGTTCGCGGTCCACACCGACGCCGCGAGCCCATAACGCGTGTCGTTCGCGAGCGCGACAGCCGTATCGAGATCGTCGAACGCCGTCACCGCCAGCACCGGCCCGAAAATCTCCTCGCGCACGATCCGCGCATCGGCCCGCGGACAGTCGAACACGGTCGGCTCGACGTACTGGCCGCCGCTCGCGGCGCGCGCGCGCCGGCCGCCCGCGAGCAGCGTCGCCTCGTCACGGCCGGCATCGACGTAGCCGAGCACGCGCTCGACCTGGGCGGCGTCGATCAGGCTGCCCATCCGCGTGTCGGGCGACAGCGGATCGCCGGGCGCATACTCGGGCGCGATCGCGAGCACGCGCGCGACCAGTTCGTCGCGGATCGCGCGATGGACGAGCAGGCGCGAACCCGCCGTGCACATCTGCCCGGTGTTGTAGAACACCGCATGCGCGACGGTGCGCGCCGCGCGTTCGAGATCGGGGCAATCGGGCAGCACGATCTGTGGCGACTTGCCGCCGAGTTCGAGCCATACGCGCTTCAGGTTCGAATCGGCCGCGCAGCGCGCGACTTTATGGCCGACCGCGGTCGAGCCGGTAAACGCGATGCAGTCAACGTCCGGATGCCGCGCGAGCGCTTCACCTGCATCGCCGAACCCCGGCAGCACGTTCAGCACGCCGGCCGGCAGCCCGGCCTGCACGGCCAGCGCGGCGAGCCGCAGCGCGCTCAGCGGTGACTTCTCGGACGGCTTGAGCACGACGCTGTTGCCCGCCGCGAGCGCGGGCGCGCATTTCCACATCGCGATCATCGCGGGGAAATTCCACGGCACGACAGCCGCGACCACGCCGATCGGCTCGCGCGTGACGAGCCCGACGAGATGCGCGTCGGCCGGCGCGACCTCGCCGCCGGTCTTGTCGATCGCCTCGGCGAACCACTCGGCGCAATACGCGGTGGACGGGATGTCGATCGTGGTCGTATCGCCGATCGGCTTGCCGGTGTCGAGCGTTTCGAGCAGCGCGAGATCGTCCGCGTGCTCGCGGATCAACGCGGCCCAGCGCAGCAGCACGCGCTTGCGTTCGCGCGGCGATGCGTCGCGCCAGATGCCGCTTTCGAACGCGCGCCGCGCGGCGGCGACCGCGAGGTCGGCGTCGGCCGCGCGGCAATGCGCGACCGGCGCGAGCACGCGGCCGTCGATCGGGCTCGTGCATGTGAAGGTGGCGCCGTCGTGCGCGTCGCGGAACGTGCCGTCCACGAACGCGCGGGAAGCGATGTCGAGCTGGCCAGCGCGGCTGCGCCAGGCGTCGTGCGTCTGCATGGGAAAACTCCGTCGTGGTTCGGCTTGGTCAGCGGGAAGTGGAAGCAGCGGAAGCAGCAGGGGCCGCGCGGCGGATCGCGATCGCACGGCCCGCGTGCGGCTCGCGCGGCGCGCGCGCATGCTCGGCGTGAATCGCGTCGAGATGCCGGCGGATCGCGTCCGGAAACGGCGCCGAGCGTTTCGCGCGCATGTCCACGTGCGTGAGCAGCTGTTCGCCGGTCGCGAGTTGCGCGCCGGTCGTCGCGTGATGCATCGAATGGAACACGTGCAGCCGGCGATCGTCCAGGTCGAGCAGCCGCACCGTGAGCCGCAGCGGCTCGCCGAGCATCGCTTCGCGCAGGTGGCGGATGTGCGTTTCCGCGGAATAGATCGAGCAGCCGGCGTCGCGATAGTCGTCGTCGATGCCGAAGTAGCGGAAGAACGCATCGCTGCTGTCGCCGAACACGAGCAGGTAGCACGACTCGCTCATGTGGCCGTTGTAGTCGACCCACTCGGGCTGCACGATGCAGCGATGCAGTTCGAGCGGCGTCGCGATCGGCGCGGCCGGGTCGTACGGGCGCGACTTCTGTCCTTCGTAGGCCGAGCGCAGGCGCGGCTCGGCGGCGGGGCTGAGGGTGGTCGTCATCCAGTGCACTCCGAGGTTCGGAACGGGCCCGCACGTCATCCGCGGGGCTGCCGGTCGATGTTATGACGGGTTGAACGTTTTTTCAATAATGAAATCGCCGATGGGTGTAAACACCGGTGCATCCGTTCTCGTCAATCGATTGAACATTCATTCAGCAAAACCTATACTCGCCAGCGCCGCGGTGCCGAAGCGAAGCAGGCGGGCGGCGTTCACGCACAACGAAAATCGAGCCGCCGCGCGCGGCAACCGGAGACACCGAAAATGAAGAAGCGCTTCCTGCTGGCCGGCATGATGTCGGTGATGGTCCACGGCTACGCCCATGCCCAGAGCAGCGTGTCGCTGTACGGGATCATCGACGGCGGCATCACCTACGTGAACAACACGGGCGGCGCGCATGCGTACCTGTTCGACGACGGCGTGTCGTACGGCAACCGCGTCGGCCTGATGGGCACCGAGGATCTCGGCGGCGGCAACAAGGCGGTGTTCAAGCTCGAGAGCGGCTTCCGGCTCGGCACCGGCAGGCTGAACCAGGGTGGCGCGATGTTCGGGCGGCAGGCGTACGTCGGGCTCGGCAACGACTGGGGCACGCTGACGTTCGGTAATCAGTACGACTTCGCATTCGACTTCACGGCCGCGTACAACGTCAGCGCGTTCGGTAGCGGCTACGGCGTGCATCTCGGCGATTTCGACCGCCAGAGCGGGGACCGGCTGCAGAACGCGGTGAAATTCGTCAGCAACAGCTTCCACGGGCTCGTGGTCGGCGGCATGTATTCGTTCAGCAACGACGCGGGCAGCTTCCATGACGGGAGCGCATGGAGCGTGGGCGCGAGCTACACGCACGGCGATTTCTCGGCGGGCGGCAACTACACGCGGCTCAACGCGCCACGCCGGCTTGCCGCGCTCGATCCGTATGCGCAGATGGGCGTGCGGACGATGCTCGGGCAGACGGTCGCGACGGTCGACCCGGCGACGGGCGCCGTCACCGACCTGCACGATTCGACGCCGTTCTCGATCGATTCGCAATCGATCTTCGGTGTCGGCGCGTCGTACACGTTCGGCAAGCTGACGCTGAACGCGGACTTCAGCAACACGACGTTCAAGGGCTACGGACAATCGTCGACGATGCGCGTGTACGAAGCGGGCGGCCTGTACCAGGCAACCGTGCCGCTGTCGCTCGTCGCGGGCTATCAGTACACGACGTTCGAAGGTCATCACTGGCACGAAGTCGCGCTCGGCGCGCATTACGCGCTGTCGAAGCGCACCGACGTGTATGCGGCGGTCGACTGGATGCGTGCATCGAACGGCGTCGACGCGGTGATCGGCTACAGCTTCACGCCGTCGACGAGCCGCACGCAGGCCGCCGCGCGCATCGGCATGCGGCACAATTTCTGATCCTCACTCGCTCCCGGGCCGGGTTCGGCCGGCCCCGTCGATCATGTCCGATCCTTCCTTGAACGGCGACGTCGTCGCCGCGCTGCGCGACGCACTCGGCGCCGATTGCGTCAGCGTGGGCGACGCCATCGGCGCGCGTCATTTCACGAACTACGGCGAAGCGGCCGGCCCGCGGCCGCGTGCGTTGGTGCGGCCGCGCAGCGTCGACGATGTGAGCCGCGCGCTCGCGATCTGCACCGCGCATCGTCAGACGGTCGTGCCGCAGGGCGGAATGACGGGGCTCGCGGCCGGCGCCGGGCCCGGTGCGCAGGACGTCGTGCTGTCGCTCGAACGCATGAAGGGCGTCGTCGAGATCGATGCGGACGCGGCCACCGTCACCACATGGGCCGGCACGACGCTGCAGGAGCTGCAGCAGGCAGTGGACGACGCGGGATTCGCGCTCGGCATCGATCTCGGCGCGCGCGGCTCGTGCCAGATCGGTGGCAACGTCGCGACCAATGCGGGCGGCAATCGCGTGATCCGCTACGGTACGACGCGCGAGCAGGTACTCGGCCTCGAGGTCGTGCTGACCGACGGCACCGTGCTGAGTTCGCTGAACAAGATGCTGAAGAACAACGCGGGTTACGACCTGCGGCAGATTTTCGTTGGGAGCGAAGGCACGCTCGGCGTCATCACGCGCGTCGTGCTGCGGCTGCATCCGCGGCTCGCCGCGCCATCCACCGCGTTGTGCGCGGTGCGCGATACGGCGGCGGCGCTCGCGCTGCTGCGCGACGCGCGTGCCGCATGCGCGGACTTGCTGAGCTTCGAGGCGATGTGGCCGGCGTTCTACGGCTACGTGTGCGCGCATACGCCCGGCACGCACGCGCCGCTGCCGGCGGACGGCGGCGTCAAGGTGCTGATCGAATGCGCGAGCGGCGATGCCGCGCAGACGGCCGAACGGTTCGAAGCGGTGCTGGCCGACTGGCTCGAACGCGGGCTGATCGACGATGCGGCGCTCGCGCAGACCGCGGCCGATGCGCAGGCCTTCTGGACGGTGCGCGAAGGGCTCGCGATCGACGATCTCCCCGGCGTCGTCAATTTCGACGTCGGCATTCCGCCGCGCGCGACGGAGAAGTTCATCGACGCGTGCGAGCGCGCGCTGAACGCACGCTGGTCCGGGGCGCACGTGTTCTTCTTCGGCCACCTCGGCGACAGCAACCTGCATGTGTGCGTTTCCGCGCCGTATGCGACGGGCGAGGGCGCGCACGACGTCGACGCGGTGTTGTATCCGCTCGTGCGCGATGCGGGCGGCTCGGTGTCGGCCGAGCACGGGATTGGCCGCTACAAGCGCGACTGGCTCGGTTGTTCGCGCAGCGACGTCGAGATCGCCGCGATGCGACGTCTCAAGCATGCATTCGATCCGTTCGGACTTCTGAATCCCGGCAAGGTGATCTGAACGGCGGAGCGTTCTTCGCTTTCGACGGACGGCTCGGCAATCAGGCAGCGGCCCGCTCGCGCATCACGCAAGCGGGCCGCCGCGTTTCAGGCCGGCATCACGCGTCGAGCCGCACCAGCGCATCGACGGCCACCGCACCGCGTTCCATCACCAGCAGCGGATTGACGTCGAGTTCGACGAGTGTGTCGGCATGCGCCTGTGCGAAGCGTGCGATCGCCATCACGTTCGCGACGACCGCATCGAGATCGGCCTTCGGCCGCCCGCGATAGCCGGTCAGCAGCGGGCCGAGCTTCAACCCGAGCAGTGCGTCGCGCACGTCGCTTTCGCGCACCGGCAGCAGCAGCGTCGCGGTGTCGCGGATCAGTTCGACCAGCACGCCGCCGGTGCCGAGCACCAGCGCGAGACCGAAATTCGGCTCGCGCTTCACGCCGACGATCAGCTCGAGCAGCGGCGCGTCGGCCATCTTCTCGACGAGGATGCGTTCGACGTGCACATCCGGCGCATGACGCGCGACCTGTTCGGTCATTCGCACGACGGTCGCGGCGACGGCTTCGGGCGAGCCGAGCTTCAGCGCGACCGCGCCGGCCTCGGTCTTGTGCGGCAGGCGATCGCTGACCACTTTCACGCAGACCGGAAAGCCGAGCCGCTGCGCGGCGGCCGGCGCATCGGCGGGCGCGACGCATTCGGCCGGCGGCACGTCGAGCCCGTGCGCAGCCAGCATCCGCTTGCTCGCCCATTCGTCGTGCAGCGTCGCGGTGCCGTGGCCGCCGTCGCCCGCGCGCAGCACCGGCAGCGCGTTCAGCGCGTCGGCGTCGAGCACGCGGCGGCGCGTGTCGCCGTAGGCCATCGCCGCGCCGATCGCAGCGATCCCGTCGGCCAGCCCCTGCAGCGGCGCGACGCCGGCGGCGGCCATGCGGGCCGCGTGATCGGGCGGCGTCAGGTCCGGAAACACCGAAATCACGGCGCCGACCACGCCGTGCTGGCGTGCGGACGCCGCGAACGCGTCCGCGGCGATATCGCACAGCGGCCGCTCGCCGGTCGCTTCCTGCGGATAGTCGAGGATCATCGCGGCGGCGCCCGGGCGATCGGCGAGCAGCGCGTCGCAGCACGCGCGCATCTTGTCGGGGTCGCCCCACGGCGTGGTCGTGAAGTCGAGCGGGTTCGCGATCGTCGCGTACGCGGGCAGCACGTTGCCGAGCGCGTCGCGGCCGGCATCGCCGACCGGCGGAAAAGCGATGCCGCGCGCTTCGCCGAGATCGGCGACGAGCCCCGCATCGCCGCCGGACGTCGCCAGCGCGGCGAGCGTGCGGCGCTCGGGCACGCCTGCGATCGCGAGCAGCTTCAACGTCTCGACGAGGCCGACCGGGTCCTTCACGCGAATCACGCCGAGCCGCCGGAACAGCGCGTCGTACAGCGCGTCCGAGCCCGCGAGCGAACTCGTGTGGCTCATCGCGAGCTGCGCGCCGAGCGTCGACGTGCCGCTCTTCAGCGCGACGATCGGCACGCCGCGCGCGAGCGCGCGGGCCGCGGCCTCGCTGAACGCGCGCACGTCCTTCAGCCCTTCGAGGTGCACGCCGATCGCGCGGATGCGCGGATCGTCGACGAACGCATCGACGAGGCGCGCGATGTCGACCGACGCCTGGTTGCCGACGCTCGCGAGATACGCGAACGGCACCGAGCGCGCGCTCATCGACAGGTTGTATGCGAGGTTGCCGCTCTGAGTGATCACCGCGACGCCCGATTCGACGCGCGGCGCGCAATGCGCGACCGGCCACAGCGCGCTGCCGTTCAGCCCGTTGATCAGGCCGTAGCAATTCGGGCCGAGCACGGCCATGTCGCCGGCCGCGTCGACCAGCGCCTGCTGCAGCGCGGCGCCGTCGGCGCCCGTTTCGGAGAAACCCGACGCGTAGACGATCGCGCCGCCGGCGCCGCGTGCGGCGAGCGCGCGCACGACGTCGATCGCCTGGCGCGCGGGCACCGCGACGAACACGGCGTCCGGCGCGGCGGGCAGGTCGGCGACGCTCGCATGGCAGCGCACGCCGTCGATCTCCGCATGATTCGGATTGACGAGCCGGATGTCGCCGGTATAGCCGTAATCGCGACAGCGCTGCACGGCGCCCGCGATGCCGCGTCCGCCGACGAACGCGATGCTGGCCGGGTCGAGCAGCCGGCGCAGATTGGTCGCCGCGGCCGCGCGGTGATCCCTGACTGCGGGAGAGGAAGTCATGAAAGGTCCTTTCGGAAGTCGCGCCGGACGCGCCGGCGCGACGATTCACGTCAGCTGTAGCGTCGGAGGATTTCCTTGGACAGGATATGGCGCTGGATCTCGGACGTGCCTTCCCAGATGCGCTCGATGCGCGCATCGCGCCAGAAGCGCTCGATCGGAAGTTCGTCCATCAGCCCCATGCCGCCGTAGATCTGCACCGCGTGATCGGTCACGCGGCCGAGCGTCTCGGTCGCGAGCAGCTTCGCGAGTGCGGCGTCGCCGTCGGTCATCGTGCCCTGGTCGAGTTTCTGCGCGGTGTACAGCGTGACGAGTTCCGCCGCGCGGATCTCGGTCTGCATGTCCGCGAGCTTGAACGACGTGCCCTGGAAGTCGCCGATGCGCTTGCCGAACTGATGACGCGTCGCGGCCCATTCGGCGGCCATCTCGAACGCACGCTGCGCGCGGCCGATGTTGTTCGCGGCGACCATCACGCGGCCGGCCGTCAGCCAGTCGTTCGCGAGCTCGAAGCCGCGATGCTCTTCGCCGAGGATCTGCGCGGCGCTCACGCGGCAGTCGGAGAGGAAGATCTCCGACTGGTGATAGCCGCGCAGGCTCGTGCAGTGCGGGCCGCGCCGCACGGTCATGCCCGGCGTGTCCTTGTCGATCAGGAAGCAGGTCACGCGCTTGCGCTTCTGGCCGCGCACTTCCTCCTCGCCGGTGACGGCGAACAGGATCACGAAGTCGGCCGTGTCCGCATGACTGATGAAGTGCTTGCTGCCGTTGATCACGTAGTCGTCACCGTCGCGCACCGCGCGCGTGCGGATGCCCATCGCGTCGGAGCCGGCGCCCGGCTCGGTCAGCGCGAAGCAGTCGACGCGCTCGCCGCGCACGGCCGGCTTCAGGTAGCGCTCGACCTGGTCGCCCTTGCACGCCATCAGGATCTTGCTCGGCCGCGCGACGAACACGTGCAGCGCCCAGCTCGTGCGGCCGAGCTCGCGTTCGACGAGCGCCTGCGTCACGTAGTCGAGCCCCGGGCCGCCGGCGCTCTCGGGCATGTTGAACGCATAGAAGCCGAGCTCGAGCGACTTGCGGCGGATCGAGTCGGCGAGTTCGGGCGGCACGTCGTCCGCGCGATCGACCGCGAATTCATGAGGCTGCAGTTCCTTCTCGACGAACTGACGCAGGGACGTCACCAGCATTTCCTGCTCTTGGGTCAGCGAAAAATCCATCGATCATCTCCCGACAAAATGAGGTGCGCGACCTTCGACCGACGCGCGAAGCGCTTCCTGGCCGTCCTCGCTGTGACCGCACGCGACGCCGGCCGCCAGCTCGCCGCGCAGTTGCTCGGCGAGGGTGTGCGTGAGCGATTGCGCGAGCAGCGCTTTGGTATGGCCGAACGCGACGCTCGGCCCTTGCGCCAGACGCGCGGCGAACGCGGCGACGTGCGTTGCGAAATCGTCGGCGTCGACGACTTCGGACACGAGCCCCGCGGCAAGCGCGTCCTGCGCGTTCCAGCGTTCGTTCAGAAAGATGAAGCGGCGTGCGACGTCGGGGCGCGCGATGCGCGGCAGGAACCAGCTTCCGCCCATGTCGGGGCTGTAGCCCATGCCCGTATACCCGCAGCGCAGCGTCGCAGCGGTGCTCGCGATGCGGAAGTCGCACGCGAAGCCGATGTCGGTGCCGGCGCCGACCGTCGAACCGTTCAGCGCGGCGATCGTCGGACGCGGAAATGCGGCGAGCGTCTGCACGAAACGGTGCGCACGCTCGGTCCAGCCGTAGGTGTCGAGTTCGCCGTTGCGCTCGGCCTCGGCCCATTCGTCGACGTCCGCGCCCGCGCAGAACGCGCTGCCGGTGCCGGTCAGTACGACGCAGCGCACGGCCGGATCGTTCGCGAGCGCGTCGAGCGTCTCGCGAAGAAAGTCGAGATGCGGCCGCGCGAGCGAATTGCGTTTCGCCGGGCGGTTCAGGCGAAGGGTCACGACGCCGTCGTGCCGTTCGATTCGAATGTCCTCGATGCTCATGCTGATCACTGTCTCCTGGTTGTTGTGTGTCGGGGTGGTGTCAGAGCCGGCAAGGGTCGCCGCTACTTGCGGACCGCATTTCGGCATAGTATAAGTTCTGTTAAATGAACGTTCAACCCAATTGTGAGTCGACCAGGAGACACACGATGAGCGTGGTGATGGAGACGTCGGCAGGTGTGGAGGACGGCAGGACCGGGGCGCATGCGGCACGCGCGGCGGCGCAGCATGCGGCGAGCGGCGCGGGCCTGCAGATCGATCGCGTGTCGAAGCGCTACGGCAGCGTGCATGCGCTGCGCGAAACGACGATCGACATTCCGCGCGGCGAATTCCTGACGATCCTCGGGCCGTCGGGTTCGGGCAAGACGACGCTGCTGACGATCGTCGCGGGCTTCGAGCATCCGAGCAGCGGGGACCTGCGCGTCGGCGGCCGCAGCATCGTCGCGGTGCCGCCCGAGAAGCGCAACTTCGGGATGGTGTTCCAGGGCTATGCGCTGTTTCCGCACATGACGGTCGAACAGAACGTCGCGTATCCGCTGATGGTGCGCAAGCGGAAAGGGCCCGACGCGGTGAAGCGCGTGAAGGCCGCGCTCGATCTCGTGCGGCTCGGCCATCTTGCCGATCGCCTGCCGCGCCAGTTGTCGGGTGGCCAGCAGCAGCGCGTCGCGATCGCGCGCGCGCTGGTGTTCGATCCCGATCTCGTGCTGCTCGACGAGCCGCTCGGCGCGCTCGACCGCAAGCTGCGCGGCGAGGTGCAGGTCGAGCTGAAGGCGCTGCACGAGCGGCTCGGCGCGACGTTCCTGTTCGTCACGCACGACCAGGAGGAAGCGCTGTCGATGTCGGACCGGATCGCGATCATGCGCGACGGCCGGCTCGAACAGATCGGCACGCCGGACGGGCTCTACGAGCAGCCGGCCAACCGCTTCGTCGCGGACTTCCTCGGCAAGAGCAATTTCATCGAAGGTGTCGCGCTCGGCGGCGATGCTTCGACGACGCATTACCGCGTCGGCGATGCGCGCTTCGTCGCGCCGGCGTGCGGTGCGCGGCCCGACGAGCCGCTGCTGTTCGCGCTGCGCCCGGAGAAGGTCGCGGTGTCGGCGACGTCGTGCGGCGGTGCGCACAACGAAGTCGCGGGTCGCATTCGCCACTGGAGCTATTTCGGTTCGTCGTACCGCTTCGAGATCGAGACGCCGGCGCTCGGCTGCGTGACGGCCGACGTGCCCGCATGGCGCGGGCTCGCGTCACCACGCTGCGGCATGGACGTGTTCGTGCAGTGGGAGCGCGACGCGACGTGCCGGATCGCGGCCGACTGACGCGGCGCACGTTGCATCCCGCGCGAAGCGGCACGAGCCGCCGTCGCCGCCGACTCACCGACTGACGGATTCACCGATTCACCGATGCCCGAAAACGACGAGACGCGTGCGGGCGCTGACCAGCCTGGAGGAGACACCATGACGAACCGCCATCTGCAGGACCTGCTCGACCAAGCACGCGAACTTCAACCGGCGATGTCGCAGCGCCGCCGCGATTTTCTGCGGTTGTGCGCGGCGGCCGGCATCGCGCCGACGCTGCTGTCGCTCGGCGCGAAGGACGCACTCGCGTCGAACCCGAAGGAAATCGTGCTCAGCGCATGGGGCGGCGAAGCGCGTTCGGCGTTCCGCTCCGCGTACATGGACCCGTTCACGAAGTCGAGCGGCATCCGGATGGGCTACGACTCGTCGCCGGAGGACGGCAAGATCAAGGCGATGGTCGAGAACCGGAACGTGATCTGGGACGTGATGGATCTCGACGGCTTCGCGGCGATCAAGCTCGGCAAGCAGGGCTTCCTGCGGCCGATCGACTATTCGGTCGTCGGCCGCAACACGCTGCCGGGGCTCGCATCGGACTTCGGCGTGCCGTCGTACCTGCTGAGTTACGTGCTCGTCTACGACGCGCGCAAGTTCGGCGCGAACCCGCCGAAGAACTGGGCCGATTTCTGGAACGTCGGCAAGTTTCCGGGCAAGCGCGGGCTGTGGAAATGGATGGGCGGCGCGCTCGAAGCCGCGCTGATGGCCGACGGCGTCGACAAGGACAAGGTCTATCCGATCGACGTGCCGCGCGCGCTGAAAAAGCTGAAGGAACTGCGCTCGAACGTGCTGCTGTGGGATTCGGGCGCGGACAGCCTGCAGCTGCTGCGCAACGGCGAAGTCAGCATGGCGTGCATCTGGCATACGCGCGCGAACGTGATCCAGCGCGAGAGCAATGGCCGGTTCCGCTATACGTGGGAGCAGGGGCTCGCGTCGTGCGACGTGTGGGGCGTGCCGAAGAACAATCCGTCGGGCGATGCCGTCTGGCAGTTCATCAAGTTCGTGCAGGGCGTCGAGCCGCAGGTGCGCCTGCTGTCGCTGCTCGGCAACGGGCCGGTGACGCCAGCCGCGACCGCCGCGGTGCCGCAGGCGCTACGCGCCGACAACCCGGGCACGCCGGAGAACTGGGCAAAGCAGTGCAAGGTGAATCCCGAGTGGTGGGCGCAGCACTACGAAGCGACGCTCGCGCAGTACACCGACCTGATGTCGTCCTGAGCCGCCTCGCGAGCGTGACGCCATGAATACCCTGTCTACTCCCGTCGCGGGCGCGGTCCCGCTCGGCCGCGCGAAGGCCGATCGTTACTGGCTGCTCGTCGTGCCGCTGCTCGCGGTGCTGATCGTGCTGTACGTGTATCCGCTCGTGCGTGTGCTGTGGCTCGGCTTCACGGTGCCGGAGCCGGGCCTGCACAACTATGCGCGGCTGCTCGGCAATCACGGCGTGCATCGCGTGCTGTGGACCACGCTGCGCGTGTGCGCGGTCACGACCGTGTGTTCGGTCGCGCTCGGCTATGCGATTGCGTATGCGATGGCGCACGTCGGCCCGCGGCAACGGATGGCGCTGATGTTCGGGCTGCTCGTGCCGTTCTGGGCGTCGGTGCTGGTGCGCGCGTTCTCGTGGCTGTTCCTGCTCGGCGAGCAGGGGCTCGTCAACACGCTGCTGCTGCGCATCGGGCTGATCGACGCGCCGCTGCCGCTGATGCGCAACGAGGTCGGCGTCGTGATCGGGATGATCCACTTCATGATTCCGTACGCGGTGCTGCCGCTGTACGCGAACATGAAGGGCATCGATCCGCAGCTCGCGCGTGCCTCGCAGGGGCTCGGCGCGGGCGCGTTCGTCACGTTCCGCAAGGTGTATTTCCCGCAGACGCGACCGGGCATCGTCGGCGCGGCGATCCTCGTGTTCATCTTCTCGCTCGGCTTCTACGTGACGCCGGTGATACTCGGCGGCGGCCGCACCGTGATGATCGCCGAATACATCAGCACGCAGATCCTGCAGCTCGTGAACTGGGGCAGCGGGGCGGCGCTCGCGTCGCTGCTGCTGGCGTCGATCCTGGCCGCGCTCGCGCTGCTCGCGCGTTTCGTCGACCTGCGCGAGCTGTTCGGCGCGCGCTGACCCGAACGGAGGAGGTTCCGATGAACACCCGAATGACCGCAGGACGCGCGCTCGTGGTCGGTATCGCGTGGGCCGCGATCTTGTTCCTGATGCTGCCGCTGCTCGTGTCGGTGCCCGTCTCGCTGACGCCGAGCGACTACCTGTCGATGCCGGACGGCGCGCTGTCGCTGCGGCACTACCGCGTGCTGCTCGACGACGACGGCTGGGTGTCGAGCTTTCTGCAAAGCGGGCTGATCGCGCTGGTGTCGTCGGCGATCTCGGTCGCGCTCGGCACGCTGTGCGCGATCGGGCTGTGGAAAGTCGCGTCGCGGCGCGGCGAGTTCGTGCGCGGCGTGATCCTGTTCCCGCTGATCGTGCCGCCGATCGTGTCGGCGCTCGCGTTCTACCGGCTGTGGGGCGAACTCGGGATGCTCGACAGCTATCCCGCCGCGATCCTGTCGCACGTCGTGCTGTCGGTGCCCTACGTCGTGGTGGCGGTTTCGGCATCGCTCGCGACCGTCGGGCTGCGCATCGAGCAGGCATCGCGCAGCCTCGGTGCGAACGTCGCGCAGACGCTGCGCTACGTGATCCTGCCGTCGATCCGGCCGGGCGTGCTGTCGGCCGCGGTGTTCGCGTTCATCCTGTCGTGGGACGAGCTCGTCGTCACGCTGTTCATCTCGAGCCGGAACGTCTATACGCTGCCGCGCCGCATGTGGGACGGGATGCGCGAGAACGTCGATCCGGCGATCGCGTCGGTATCCACGCTTTTGCTCGTCGCGACCTGCGTCGCGATCGGCCTGTCGCTGCTGCGCAAGCGTGCGGCCGGATCCGTCTGAATCCAGCAGTTCAACGTTACGTCGCGGAGAAAACTCGCACCATGAAAGTCCTGATCGTTCACGCCCATCCCGAACCGCAGTCGTTCACGACGTCGATGCTGCACCGCGCGGTGAGCACGCTCGAAGCGCAGGGGCATACCGTGACGGTGTCCGACCTGTACGCGATGCAGTGGAATCCGGTCGCGAGCGCGGCCGATTTCGGCGTGCGCAAGAACCCCGACTATCTCGTCTACGCGCTGGAGCAGCGCGAGAACGTCGCCGCGCACGCGATCGCGCCGGACATTGCCGCGGAACTCGACAAGCTTGCCGCGTGCGACCTGCTGATCCTGAGCTTTCCGCTGTTCTGGTGCTCGGTGCCGGCGATCATGAAAGGCTGGATCGACCGCGTGCTCGTGTCGGGCAAGGTGTACGGCGGCGTGCGCTTCTACGATCGCGGCGGGATGCGCGGCAAGCGCGCGCTGCTTGCCTATACGTGCGGCGGCCGAGACTACATGTTCGGTGCGGACGGCGTGCACGGCGAAATGGACCTGATGCTGCGCCACGTGTTGCGCGGCACGCTCGGCTACGCGGGCTTCGACGTGCTGCCGTCGTTCGTCGGCTATCACGTGCCGTACATCGGCGACGCGGAGCGCGCGGCCGTGCTGGAACGCTACGACGCCTATCTCGCAGAAATCGACCGGCACGAACCGATGGCGTTTCCGACGCTCGACGATTTCGATGGCGACATGCGGCCGCGCGAACGCGCGCCGCAGGACGCCACGCAGGATTGATCACGCCCGGCCGCGTCGCCACCGCGCCGCTTATCCACCCGACCGCATGTGAGTTCGAGCGATGACCCTGACGTCGAGCGACGTGCTGCTGTTCCTGACCGGGCTCCTGACGCTGTTCTGTCCGCCCGTCGCGATCCCGATGTATGCGGCCGTCACCGGGCATTTTCCCGACGTGACACAGCGGCAGATCGCGTTCAGGCTGTTCGCGTGGATCGCGGCGCTGATGATCGGCGCGGTGTGGGGCGGCCAGTTCCTGTTGCGCATGCTCGGTCTCACGCTCGGTGCGCTGACGCTGACGGGCGGCCTCGTGCTGTGCCTGTGGTCGATTCCGATGATGCGCGGCACGGCGAACGACGAGCGCAGCGGCGGCGACACGCGGCTAGAGTATGCGCAATGGCGCAGCTACATCGCGGTGCCGCTGATCTTCCCGCTGTCGATCGGCAGCGCGGTGATGTCGCTCGTGATCACGACCGCGACGCGCTTTCATACGCCGGCCGACCTGCTGGCGCTGAGCGCGGCGTGCGTGCTGCACGCGGGCGTGATCGGGCTCACGTATGCGTGCTCGGCGTCGTGGTGCCGGCGGCTCGGCGAGATCGGCAGGACGCTGGTCGAGCGGCTGTCGGGCATCGTGCTGACCGCGATCGCGTTCCAGATGCTCGCGCAGGGCGTGCGCGAACTGTTGCCGGGGCTCGCGCATTGACGGCCTCACGGGGCCGCGCGCGATCCACCTCCTTACCCTGAACGATGGAAATCACATGAAAACAGTAGGCATGTACCTGGTCGACCTTCTCGCCGCCTACGGCGTCGACACGGTGTTCGGCATTCCCGGCGTGCATACGATCGAGCTGTACCGCGGGCTCGCCGGCAGCGCGCTGCGCCACGTGAGTGCGCGCCACGAGCAGGGCCTCGGCTTCATGGCGGACGGCTATGCGCGCGCGACCGGCAAGCCCGGCGTGTGTTTCGTGATCACCGGCCCCGGGATGACGAACATCGCGACGTCGATGGCGCAGGCGTATGCGGATTCGATTCCGATGCTGGTGATTTCGAGCGTCAACGCGTCCGGCGACATCGGCTCCGGCAACGGCCATCTGCACGAACTGCCGGACCAGCATGCGTTCGCGCAGAACATCGCCGCGTTCAGCTACACGGTGCCGCGCGCCGACGCGCTGCCGCAGGCGATCGCGCGCGCGTTCGCGGTGTTCTCGGGCGGCCGGCCGCGCCCCGTGCATCTGCAGATTCCGCTCGACGTGCTCGCGGCGCCGGCCGATGCATTGCCGCCGGTGACGGCCGTGCCGCCGCGCATCACGCCCGGCCCCGCATCGGCCGACGGCATCGACGCACTGCGTGCGAAGGCCGCCGCCGCGCGCGCGCCATTGATTCTCGCGGGCGGCGGCGCGCTCGACGCGGCCGCCGACGTGCGCTGGCTCGCGGAGACGCTCGACGCGCCGGTCGTGATGACGATCAACGGGCGCGGCGTGTTGCCGAGCGCGCATCCGCTTGGCGTGTCGTGGTCGGCGTCGGGCGACGCGGTGCGCGCGCTGATGCGCGACAGCGACCTGATCGTCGCGCTCGGCACCGAGCTCGGCCCGACCGATTACGACCTGTATGCGACGCGCAGCTTCTCGATGCCCGCGCCGCTCGTGCGGATCGACATCGATCCGCAGCAGCTGTGCCGCAATGCGGTGCCCGCGCTGCCGCTGCTCGGCGACGTCGGCGAAACGCTGCGCGCGCTGCGGCGCGTGTGGCCGGCCGATGAGCGGGCGCGCAGCGAAGGCCACGGCGATGGCGATGGCGTCGAGCGGGCGGCGGTGTGCCGTGCGGCGGCGCGGCAGGAACTCAACGACGAAATGCGGCGCGATCTCGCGCTGCTCGACAGTGTGCGCGACGCGCTGCCCGATGCGGCGCTCGTCGGCGATTCGACGCGGATCGTCTATGCGGGCAACGTCGGCTTCGCGGCGTCGCGTCCGCGCAGCTGGTTCAACGCGTCGGTCGGCTTCGGCTCGCTGGGCTACGGGCTGCCGGCCGCGGTCGGCGCGAGCCTCGGCGATGCATCGCGGCCGGTGGTCTGCCTCGCCGGCGACGGCGGGTTCCAGTACACGCTCGCCGAACTCGGCACCGCGGTGCAGCATCGCGCGCGCGTGATCGTCGTACTGCTGAACAACGGCGGTTACGGAGAGATCAAGCGTGCGATGGTCGACGGCGGCGTCGAGCCGGTCGGCGTGGATCTGCATACGCCCGATTTCGTCGCGCTCGCGCGCGCGTATGGATGGGGTGCGCAGCGAGTCGAAGAGGGTGCGTCGCTGGCCGGTGCGCTCGGCGAAGCGGCCGCGCACGACGCGCCGTACCTGATCGAGATTCGCGCGGCCTGAAAATGCGAACGGCCTCGCGATGCGAGGCCGTCGTGCCGGTTGCGGCGCGAGTGCGGCGCGAGTGCGCCGGCTTGCCGGCGAGGCGCGTTGCGTGCGTTACGCGCGCTTGCGCGCCGTCTTCGGCGGCGGCAGGAACGAATCGACGACGCGCAGGCAGCTCGTCAGCGCGTCTTCCGCGGTGAACGACGTGGGGTCGCGCGCGAGTTCGAGCCAGAAGCCGTCGATCACCGCCGTCACCGTCAGCGCGGCGAGCTCGCTGTCGACGGTGCCGCCGCGCACTTCCGCGATCTGGTCGAACAACTTCTTCAACGCCTGCCGGTAGCCGGCATACAGCTCCTTGTGCGCCTTGCGGATCACCGGATCGCTGTGCGCGACGCTCCAGAAGCCGAGCCAGACCTTCACGTTCTTCGGCGCGAACACCGGCGCGGCGAAACACACCTTGATGATCGCGTCGAGCTTGTCCTCGGGGCCCGTCGCGTTCGCGGCGGCCGCGCGCGACACGTCGAGCAGGTCGGCCGCGAGCCGCTTGTAGGTCTGCGCCATCAGCTCGTCTTTCGACTGGAAGTGATGGTTGATCAGCCCGCGCGACACCTTCGCTTCCGCGCAGATGCGGTCGATCGTGGTTTCCGAATAGCTGTAGCGCGCGATGCAGCGCATCGTCGCGTCGATGATCGATTGCTGCCGCACCGCGGGTGTTTCTCGGATGCCGCGGCTGCGGGTCTGAACCGGTGCGCTGCCAGAAGTCTTTTTCACGGGGTGACCTTACGGAATCGTCATGGCACCGATTATAGGGGAGTGTCGGACGCTTGTTCAATTACAGCGATGGAACCCGCGAAAACCCTTGCTTCCGGATTATTGAAATCTGTTGAACCCTTGTTCAACAGAGCCTATACTCGACTCCACATGAGGTTGGTCGGCCATTCAACAAGACGCCGCGATCCCGCGCGGGACGGGCGTGAGAATTCGACACAGGAGACAGCATGTTGGCGCGGGCGGAGAGCGTGAAGACGGCGGTCGAGGAGCGCGTGCAGGTGACGGACCTGCACAAGCGGTTCGGCGAGCTGGAGGTGTTGAAGGGCGTGTCGCTGAGCGCGCGCGAAGGCGAAGTGATCTCGCTGATCGGCGCGAGCGGCTCGGGCAAGAGCACGCTGCTTCGCTGCATCAACCTGCTCGAGACGCCGACCCGCGGGCGCATCGTCGTCGATGGCGAGGAGATCGGGCTGAAGCTCGACCGCAAGGGCCGCACCGTGCCGACCGATCCGCGCCAGGTCGAACGCATTCGCACGCGGCTCGGCATGGTGTTCCAGAGCTTCAATCTGTGGGCGCACCGCACGGTGCTCGAGAACGTGATCGAGATGCCCGTGCACGTGCTGCGCGAACCGCGCGCCGAAGCGCTCGCGCGCGCCGAGCAGCTGCTCGAACGCGTCGGCCTCGCCGACAAGCGCAACGTCTATCCGGCGTTCCTGTCCGGCGGCCAGCAGCAGCGTGTCGCGATCGCGCGCGCGCTCGCGATGCGGCCGAAAGTGATGCTGTTCGACGAGCCGACTTCCGCGCTCGATCCCGAACGCGTCGGCGAAGTGCTGAAGGTGATCCGCGATCTCGCGTGCGAAGGCCGCACGATGATCCTCGTCACGCACGAGATGGCATTCGCGCGCGACGTGTCGAACAAGGTGCTGTTCCTGCACGAGGGACGCGTCGAGGAGAGCGGCGCGCCGGCCGAGATCTTCGATGCGCCGCAGAGCGAACGCTGCCGCCAGTTCGTCAACGCGCACCGGCAACGTCACTGAACCGATGGCACGGCCCGCGCCTGCCTGCCTGCGCGGCCGGCCGCACCGATGCCGGCCACACCGATACCGGCCGTACCGATTTCGTATCTTTCCAGCCAGGAGTCCGACCATGAAGCGTGTCGTTCGCAGTCTGCTGTGCCTGTTGAGTCTCGTTCTCGCGGCGCTTGCGCCGTTCGGTTCCGCGCACGCGTCGCCGGGCGTGCTGCGCTTCGGCGTCGCCGCCGAGCCGTATCCGCCGTTCCTGATGAAAAGCCCGACCGGGCAGTGGAGCGGCTTCGAGGCCGACCTGATCCGCGCTGTGTGCGAGCAGATGAAGGCGAAGTGCGAGATCAAGGAAGTCGCGTGGGACGGCATCATCCCGGCGCTGCTCAGCGACAAGATCGACGTGATCTTCAACTCGATGTCGATCACGCCGGAACGCCAGAAGGTGATTGCGTTCTCGCGGCCGTACTACGAGACGCCGGGCACCTTCGTCGGCGCGAAGAACCAGAAGCTCACGCTGACGCCGGACGGCCTGAAGGGCAAGGTGATCGGCGTGCAGGGTTCGACCGCGAACGCCGAGTTCATCAAGATGGCGTACGGCAAGACGGCGACGGTGCGGCTCTACAACACGCAGGACGATTGCAACTCGGACCTCGTCGCGGGCCGCATCGACACGATGTATCTCGACCAGCTCGGCATTCTCGACTTCCTGAAGTCGAAGGACGGTGCGACGTTCGAGCTGAAAGGCCCCGGCAGCGTGAAGATGGATCCGGCGATCTTCGGCTACGGCGTCGGCGCGGGAATGCGCAAGGCCGATGCGCCGCTCAAGCAGCAGATGGACCAGGCGCTCGAGCAGCTGCATGCGTCGGGCAAGTACGCGCAGATCGCGAAGAAGTATTTCCCGATCGACCTCTGGCCGCACTGATCGCACGATTTCGCGCCGACGGGCGCCACGCACGGACGGAGGAGGCGGCATGGACGGTTGGGGATGGGTGAGCTACCTGGGCATGGACCCGGACGGCTGGGGCGTCGCGCTGCTGCAGGGCGCGGGCGTGACGCTCGAGATTTCGCTCGGCGCGTTCGTCGTCGGCATCGTGCTCGGGCTCCTGGGCGCGGTCGCGAAGCTGTCCGGCGTGCGCGCGTTCGAGCGGCTCGCGCAGGGCTACACGACGCTGTGCCGCGCGGTGCCCGAACTGCTGCTGATCCTGCTGCTCTACTACGCTGGCACCGACGCGATCAACCTGCTGATGACGGCGATCGGCGTCGGGCCGGTCGCGGTCAACGGCTTCGCGGCCGCGGTGATCGTGCTCGGCATCGTGCAGGGCGCGTATGCGGCCGAGATCATCCGCGGTGCGATCCTCGCGATCCCGTACGGGCAGATCGAAGCCGCGCGCGCGTTCGGCGCGCCGCCGGCGCTCGTGTTCCGCCGCGTGACGCTGCCCGCGATGGCACCGTATGCACTGGCCGGCTTCACGAACCTGTGGCTGATCCTCGTGAAGGACAGCGCGCTGATCAGCGTGGTCGGCTACAGCGAGCTGCTCTACACCGCGAAGCAGGCGGCCGGTTCGACGCGCGAGTACCTGCACTACTACCTGATGGTCGCGGCCGTGTATTTCGCGATCACGTCGCTGTCGGGCATGCTGTTCCGCGAGATCGAGCGGCGCTTCGGCCGCTGGATGCCCGCATCGTGACCCACGTCCCGCCTTTCCACGCATCTTTCGACCGAACCGGATCAATGTCATGGATCTGAGCGTACTGTCTTCCTACGGAGCGCTGCTGCTGCTCGGCGTGCTGACCACCGTCAAGCTGCTCGTCGTGTCGGCCGTATTCGGCTTCGGGCTCGCGATCGCCGTCGCGTTCGCGCGGCTGTCGGGCAATGCAGTCGTCGCGCGCGTGAGCAAGGCGTTCACCGAAGTGATCCGCGGCACGCCGCTGCTCGTGCAGATCTACCTGATCTACTATGGTGTCGGCTCGCTGTTCGCCGGCTGGCCCGCGCTGCGCGACAGCGTGCTGTGGCCGTTCCTGCGCGACGGCTTCTGGTATGTCGCGTTCGCGCTGGTGATCAGCGTCGGCGCGTACGTCGGCGAAGTGCTGCGCGCCGGGCTGCGCGGTGTGCCGAAGGGCGAGATCGAGGCCGCGCGCGCGATGGGGATGCGCCCGTCGATGATCGCGCGGCGCGTGTGGCTGCCGCGCGCGATCCAGATCCTGCTGCCGACGCTCGCGGGCGAGACGGTGATGCTGCTGAAATCGACCGCGCTCGCGTCGACGGTCGCGGTGATGGACGTGCTCGGCGCCGCGAACTACATCCGCGCGCAGACCTTGCGGACCTACGAGCCGCTGCTGGCGATCGCGGTGATCTACGTCGTGCTCGCGTTCGCGATCGAGCGCGCGTTCGGCCGGCTCGAGCGGCGTGTGCCGGTGCGCATGCCGCGTTGAACGAACCCTTGATGGCGCGGCGGCCGGGCGGGCGCCGCGCGCCGGAGAACACATGAACTATTCGAAGCTGGTCGAGCGCCTGCAGGGCAAGCGCACGACCGCCTGGGACATTCATTACGCGGCGCAGGCGGCCGTCGCGGCCGGCGAGCCGGCGATCGTGCTGAGCGTCGGCGATCCGGATTTCCCGACCCCCGACGTGATCGTCGAACGCGCGGTGACCGCGCTGCGCGGCGGCGATACGCACTACAGCGAAGTGCGCGGGCGCGCCGAGCTGCGCGCGGCGATCGCGCGCGAGCATGCGAAGGCGTGCGGGCAGGCGGTCGGCGCCGAGCACGTGATCGTGACGGCCGGCGCGCAGAACGCGCTGTTCGCGATGGCGCTGTGCCTGTGCGAGGCTGGCGACGAGGTGCTCGTGCCGGAGCCGATGTACCTCACGTACGAAGCCAGCGTGCGCGCGTCGGGCGCGACGCTCGTGCCGGTGCCGGTCGATGCGGCTCGCGGTTTTCATCTCGACGTCGACGCGCTCGCAGCGGCCGTGACGCCGCGCACGAAGGCGATCTTCTTCGCGACGCCGTGCAATCCGACCGGCGTCGTGATGCCGCGCGCCGATCTCGAACGGATCGCGCGGCTCGCATGCGAGCGCGACCTGTGGGTCGTGTCCGACGAGGTCTACGCGGAGCTGACGTTCGAGCGCGACATGGTCAGCATCGCGTCGCTCCCGGGGATGGCCGAGCGCACGGTGACGATCGGCAGCCTGTCGAAATCGCATGCGATGCCGGGCTGGCGGGTCGGCTGGGCGATCGGCCCGATCGAGCTGATCGAGCATGCGGAACGGCTCGCGCTGTGCATGCTGTACGGACTGCCCGGCTTCGTCCAGCAGGCGGCCGTGACCGCGCTCGACAACAAGGCCACGATCGTCGCCGACATGCGCGAGCTGTATCGGCGCCGCCGCGACCTCGCGTACGCGCGCCTGCGCGACGTCCCGGGGCTGCGCTGCCTGCTGCCGGAAGCCGGGATGTTCATGATGGTCGACGTGCGCGGCACGGGGCTGGATGCGAACGCTTTCACGTGGGGGCTGTTCCGCGCAAAGCAGGTCGCGCTGCTCGATGCGAGCGCGTTCGGCGAAACGGCGTCGGGCTTCGTGCGCTTCGGCTTCGTCGTCGACGATGCGAAGCTCGCCGACGCGTGCGAGCGCATCGCGGCATTCGTCGCAAGCCTCGGCGGGAACGCGCGCGGCGTCGTGATGCATATCCGGAACCGGAAGGAGGAGCGACGATGATCGAAACGCTGACGTGGCAGGTGCCGGGCGACGGCGGCCAGCCGCTCGCGATCCGCGCGTGGCGGCTGTCGGGCGGCGACGGGCCGCGCGTACTCCTGCAGGCCGGCGTGCATGCGGACGAGATCGCCGGCATGCTCGTGCTGCACCGGTTGCTGCCGCAACTTTGTGCGGCCCACGATCGCGGCGCGCTGCGCGGCACGGTGACGGTCGTGCCGCAGGCGAATCCGCTCGGGCTCGCGCAGTTCCGGCAAGGGCGGCTGCTCGGCCGCTTCCACGACGCGACGCACCGCAATTTCAACCGGCACTTTCACGAATCGGCTGCGGCGCGCCGGCCCGCGACGACGTTCGCCGCGTGGCAGCGCACGGTGTTCGACGCCGCGTGCGACGCCGACATTGTGCTCGATCTGCATACCGATTCCGAGGCGCTGCCGTACGTATACCTGCATCGCGATCTGTGGCCGGCCGGCCGCGATCTCGCGGCCGCGCTCGGCGTGGACGTCGCGATCCTGTGGGACGAGGACGACGACGGCGCGTTCGAAGGCGCGATTGCCGCGCACTGGGCGCGCAACGGCGGTTTGCGCGAGCGACTCGTCGCGACGATCGAACTGCGCGGCCAATCCGACGTGTCCGACACGCTCGCAGAACGCGATGCCGACGGCATCCTTGCGTTCCTGCGCGGCCGCGGCGTGATCGCGGAACCGGCCGGCGTGCGCGACTGGCATGGCGACGCCGTGCCGATCGCGCACATGGAAACCGTGCTCGCGCCGGTGTCGGGCGTGCTCGTGTACGAACGCGAACTCGGCGCGACGGTCGAGGCCGGCGAGCGCATCGCGCGGATCGTCGCGCTGCCGGGCGTGCCCGGCAGCGAGCACGTGCTGGTGGCGCCGCAAGCCGGGCGCATCGTCACGCGCAATCGCGAGCGGCTGGTCGCGCAGGGCGACGTCGCGTTGAAGCTGACCGGGTCGCGGCCGTCGGCAGGCTGGTCGGGCGGTGCGCTCGACCCGTGAGCGGCAATGATGCGGCCCGCCGGTCCGGCTCGCGCATGATCTCCGTTATCGCGCGTGAATGACTGCCCGAGCGATTCGATTCACGGATAATGCGCAAACGTTTCACCGGTATTCGGCCGGATTGAATTGCCGAATCGAGAATCGAAGAATAAATTTCCGGATGCGATTATTCCGCGCTGCCCGGCAAGCGGCCAGAGCCCAGATGCGCCGAAGGTTAACGGCTCATTCGCGGAAAACTTTAGGATTTTCCCGTCGCAATTAATCATTGCGATTTCCTCAACGGCCGATTGATTTTCAGTCATCGGACGGTCATACACCATCCCCGATAATTCGCCGCTCACATTCTTTCAATAGGCCAGAGCGCGATCGAAGCCGGATCGCTGCGGGGAGCTGTACTCATGACCATCCGTCATCGCATTACGCTGCTAGTCGTCCTGACGTTTTTCGCGTTGTCCGCGATCGGCGTGTACGCCGTGTACCAGACGCGCAAGAGCGCGTCCGAGGTGCGTCAGGTTACCCAGGGAATCGTGCCGAGCGCGCTCGCGTCGGCGGATCTCGTCGCCGACGTGAAGAACATCCAGATCGCGACGATGACGCTGGTGTACGCGCCCGACGCGAACACCGCCGCGCAGGCGCGCGACGAACTGAAGGCGAAGCAGGGTGCGCTGCGCGCCGCGCTCGACGCCCAGGCGAAATCGGCGGTCGGCCGCGCGCAGGAAGGCCTCGTCGCGCAGGCGAAGGACAGCGCCGCGAACTACTTCGCCGCGATCGACGACACCGTGAAGATGAAGACCGACGGCAAGCCCGAGATGGCGCAGGCGTACCTGTTCGCGAACGTCGCGCAGTATCGCGACGAACTCGAAAGCATCGTCGACACGCTGCGCGTCGAGAAGAACCGCCAGAAGGACGACGCGATCCGTGCGCTGAACGGCATGCTCGCGACGACGGCCACCGCGATCGCGGGGGTGGCGGGCACGGTGGTCGTGCTGCTGACCGCGCTCGGCTTCGTGCTGTATCGCCAGATCACGCGTCCGCTGATCGGGATGCAGACGGCGATGAGCGAGATCGCGACGAGCCAGGACTTCACGCGCCGCGTGCCGGTGGGCCGGATGGACGAGATCGGCCATTCGATCGTCGCGTTCAACGGGATGATCGAGAAGATCCAGGAGAACGCCGCGCAACTGAAGCAGAAGACGGCCGACATCCAGGCGATGCTGCAGAACATGCAGCAGGGGATCCTGACCGTCGTCGAAGGCGGGGTCGTGCATGCGGAGTATTCGGCTTACCTCGAAACCATCTTCGAAACGCACGACATCGCCGGCCGCGACCTGATGGCACTCGTGTTCGACGATTCGGGCATCGGTTCCGACGCGCGCTCGCAGGTCGACGCGGCCGTGCATGCGTGCCTCGGCGAGGACAGCATGAACTTCGCGTTCAACGAGCACCTGCTCGTCAACGAAGTCGCGAAGCGGATGCCGGACGGCCGCGAGAAATGGCTCGACCTGAGCTGGTCGGCGATCACCGACGAGACCGACACGGTCGTGCGGCTGATGCTGTGCGTGCGCGACGTGACGGAGATTCGCGAGCTGACCGCGCAGGCCGGCGAGCAGCAGCGCCGCCTCGAGATGATCGGCGAGATCCTGTCGATCAGCCAGGACAAGTTCCACGACTTCGTGCACAGCGCGAAGGGTTTCCTCAGCGAGAACGAGCGGATGATCCGCCAGCACGAACGCGCGGATCACTCGATCGTCGCGGCGCTGTTTCACAACATGCACACGATCAAGGGCAATGCGCGCACGTATAGCCTGCAGCACCTGACCAACATCGTGCACGAAGCGGAGCAGGCGTACGAATCGCTGCGCCGCGCCGACGGCGGCCCCGAGTGGAACCGCGATGCGCTGATGGACGACCTCGCCCGCGTGCGCGAGGCGGTCGACCGCTACGCGACGATCAACGCGGTCACGCTCGGCCGCCACGGCGAGGCGGCGCAGCATGGCGGCGCCGACTACCTGATGGTCGAGCGCGCGCATATCAGCGAGAGCCTGCGCATGCTCGACGGCGCCGACCCGGCGAACGCGGGCGACTGGCACGCGGCGCGCGATTCGGTGCGCCGCCTGTTGAGCCAGTTCGGCACGCAGGGCATCGGCGATGCGCTGGGCGGCGTGATCGAATCGCTGCCGTCGCTCGCGGCCGAACTCGGCAAGCCGGCGCCCGTCGTGCATATCGACAGCAACGGCCATCGCGTGCGCAGCGAGATCGGCGCGACGCTGACGAACGTGTTCATGCACCTGCTGCGCAACGCGATCGACCACGGCATCGAAACGTCCGACGAGCGTCGCGCGGCCGGCAAGGCGCCGGCCGGCAAGATCGACATCGCGGTCGACGTCGACGGCGAGGCACTGCGCTTCGTGCTCGCCGACGACGGCCGCGGCCTCGCGCTCGACCGGATTCGCGGGATCGCGCGCGAGCGCGGCTGGATCGACGCCGGCAACGAAGCCGGGTTGACCGACGAAGCCGTGGCCGAACTGATCTTCCGCCCGGGCTTCTCGACCGCGCGCGCGGTGACCGAGGTATCGGGGCGCGGCGTCGGGATGGACGCGGTGCGCAACTTCCTGAAGCGCGACGGCGGCGATATCGCGCTGCGCTTTACCGACGATCGCGTCGGCGCGTCGTATCGCGCGTTCGAGACGATCGTGTCGCTGCCGGCGCGTTTCGCGGCGGACGGTGCGGTCAACGGCGTGGCCAACGCTGCGGTGCGCGAAATCGGGCAGCCGGTGCACGCCGTGAACGTCGACGCAACGGAGTGATCGTGCAAGCGTGGATGATCCCGATCGGTGCCGCGCTGGCGGGCGGCCTCGTGGTCGCGGCGATCGCCGCGTTCGCGTGGCGCATCGCACGCGCGCGGCACGTTGCCGCGCTGACGCGCGAAGCGGACGCGTTGCGCGCCGCGCTCGGCGCGGCCGATGCGCGGGCCGACGAAGCCGCGGCCGCACATGCGGAAGCCGCACGGGCATGGACGCGCCGCGAAACGGAACTCGAGGAAACGCGGGCGCGCGAGGCGGCCGGCACCGGCGAGCAGCGCGACGCGCTGCAGGCGCTCGCGGCCGAGCGCGCCGCGCTGTCGCAGCACGCGGCGAAGCTCGCCGAAGAGGCCGCGCGCCTGCGCGGGCTGGCCGGCACGTTCGAGCGCTGGCACGAGCAGATGATCTCGCTGACCACGCAGAACCAGGACATGCGCACGAAGAACCAGGAGCTGTCGGCGATCGTCGCGCACGTGTCGATCGTCTCGCTGAACGCATCGATCGAGGCCGCGCGCGCGGGCGCCGCGGGACGCGGCTTCTCGATCGTCGCGAGCGAGGTGCGCGGGCTTGCCGCGCGCTCGCAGCAACTGTCGAACAGCTATCGCGACAGCCTGAACCGCAACGATCTCGTGACGGCCGCGACGTTCCAGGACATCCAGGCCGGCGGCAAGATGATCACGGCCGCGCTCGCGACGGTCGAGACGCTGGCGGGGCAGCTGCATGCGCGGCTCGAAGGAGCGGCGGCGTGATCAGCGCGCAGGCCCGCGCCGGTTTCGAGCGGATCTTCTTCGATGCGGCGCGCACGCGGCTCGCGTCCGGCGGCGCGTGCGAGATCCGGCCGGCTGCCGACGACGCACATGGTGCGTCACATGACCCATCCCGCACGAAGTCGCGCGCGATGCCGAAGATCGCGGAACACGTCGCAGTGCTGACGATCTCGGCGCTGCATTTCCGGCTGCTGCTCGCGCTGCGTTTTCGGGACGACGAACCGACGCGCCGCCATTTCGCTGCGGCGGCGCCCGGCGCGAGCGCGCAGCGGCCGCTGCCCGAAGCGTTCATGGAAGTCGCGAACCTGTGCTGCGGCGCGATCAACCAGGCGCTGACCGTGCCGTTCCCCGATCTCGGGATGTCGACGCCTTACCTGCTGAGCGGCGCGAGCATCGACTACCTGCAGGCGCTGAATCCCGGCCACGTGGCCGCGTACGACGTGACGCTCGACGGCGACGTGCGGATCGGCGCGACGCTGTGCGTGTGCGCGAACGCGCCGGTCGATTTCCACGTGTCGGAAGCGGCGAGCGTGGACACGGGCGGCGAGCTCGAACTGTTTTGACCGATTGCGAGGACTCCGCGACATGACCGTAGACCAACCCGTCAGCAAGGTGCTCGTGCTCGACGACAGCCGCGCGCATGCGGCGACGCTCAAGCGCTTCTGCGACGAGCACAACCTGGTCGGCCTGACCGTGCGGCGCAACCGGCTGCTGAAGGTGCTGCGCTCGAACATCGATCTCGGCGCGATCCTGCTCGCCGAGGACTACGGCGGCTCGCCGGACGAAAGCGCGATCGTCGCGACGCAGATCGATGCGCTGCGCCCCGAGCTGCCGATCATCCTGCGCCGCATGTCGAATGCAGGGGACGCGTCGCGCGACGGGCTGCCCGATGCGCTCGCACGCGTCGCGTGCGCGGCCTACGTCGCCGACGACCTGACGCCGCTCAAGCGCGCGATCGACGAGTACCTGTTCGGCCGCGACTACCCGAACGCACTGGTGCGCGGCATCGCGGAGATCACCGAGGCGCGGCTCGACAGCCTGTTCCCGGGCATGACGATCGAGCGCGACACGCCGTGCATCGTGCGCGACCAGATCATCTTCGGCGAGGTGTTCAGCCTGATCGCGCTGGAAAGCGCATGGTGCCGCGGCTACATGCTGCTGCAGACGAGCGAGCAGCCGCTGCTCGACATGATCGGCGGCACGCGCGACGACGGCCGGGCACCCGATTTCCGCGACGTGAACAGCGTGCTCGGCGAGCTGACCAACCTCGTGTGGGGCGCGTTCAAGAACCGCTATCTCGGCGACGCGGAGGCCCTTGCGCGCCATCCGGTGCAGGTGCCGCTCGTCGTCAATCACAAGCAGAAGTTCATTTCGTTCGGCGGCGACTGTCCGCAGCTCTGTTTCAAGTACCGGATGACCGACCCCGCATCGGGGCGGTCGGTGCGGCTCGACCAGCGTTTCGTGTTCAGCCTGAGCTGGTCGCCGGAGGATTTCCGCGAATCTGTGCAGGACGTGGGGCCAATGGTGGAAGCGGGCGAACTCGAACTGTTTTGAATGTTGAAGTCGGCAACGACGAAAGGGGAAGACGGCATGGCAAAGATTCTGGTGGTCGACGATTCGGGCACGGTGCGCGACGAAGTCGCGGGTTTCCTGCGCAATCACGGGCTCGACGTCGCGACGGCGGTGGACGGCAAGGACGGGCTCGCGAAGCTCAAGGCGACACCCGGCGTGCGTCTCGTGATCAGCGACGTGAACATGCCGAACATGGATGGCCTGACGATGGTCGAGAAGATCCGCGGCGAGCTGGCGAACACGTCGGTCAACGTGGTGATGCTGACGACCGAAAGCAGCCCGGCGATGAAGGAGCGCGGCAAGGCCGCCGGCGTGAAGGGCTGGATCGTGAAGCCGTTCAAGGGCGATGCGGTGCTCGACGCGCTGAAGAAGCTCGCGGGCTGAGCCGATATTCGGCGGGAGCGGGCCCGATACCGGTTGCGTGTTCGAGTTTGCGATTCGGGACGCGCGACCGCTGCGTCGCCGGTTGCAACGGGATGTTCGCAGGCGAGCATGCCGGGTACGCGCAGGGCGGTGCGATCTGCATTCAGGGCGGCGCGACGGTCGAAATTCGCGATGTGCGCTCCTGCACGCGGCCCTGACCACGCACGCGAGTGGCGCGCCGCCCGATTCCCGCGAACGTCTGCTGCGCCGGCGGTCCGTCCGCTTCGCTGGACGTCGCGCGCAAACTGGAGGACGATTCGTGATCATGTCGATCGCGAATCCGGACGCGTGTTGCCCGTGCCGCCGGTTCGCGTCCGATCGAACCCCATCGAGCGGAGCATCATGGAACCCATTCACGAGACAGCCGAGCCGATCCTGCTGAGCGAGGCCCACGACGGCGTCGTCACGCTGCGGCTGAACCGGCCGCAACAGTTCAACGCGTTGTCGGAGGCGATGCTGGCGAGCCTGCAGGACGCGTTCGATTCGCTGGCCGCCGATCCGCACGTGCGCTGTGTCGTGCTCGCCGCGCAGGGCAAGGCATTCTGCGCGGGCCACGACCTGCGGCAGATGCGCGGCAAGCCCGAACTCGATTATTACCGCACACTGTTCGCGCAATGCAGCCGCGTGATGCTCGCGATGCGCGCGCTGCCGGTGCCGGTGATCGCGCGCGTGCAGGGCATCGCGACGGCGGCCGGCTGCCAGCTCGTCGCCGCGTGCGACCTCGCCGTGGCGGCCGACACCGCGCGCTTCGCGGTGTCGGGTATCAACGTCGGGCTGTTCTGTTCGACGCCCGCCGTTGCGTTGAGCCGCAACGTGTCGGCGAAGCGCGCGTTCGACATGCTCGTCACCGGGCGTTTCATCGATGCGGCGACGGCCGCCGCGTGGGGGCTCGTCAACGAGGCCGTGCCCGAGGATGCGCTCGACGCGGCCGTCGCGCGCAAGGTCGCGGAGATCGTCGCGAAGAGCCCGGCGGCGGTGCGCTACGGCAAGCAGATGTTCTACCGGCAGCGAGAACTGCCGCTGGACGACGCATACGCTTTTGCGGGCGACGTGATGGCGCGCAACATGATGGAAGAGGACGCCGGCGAGGGGATCGATGCGTTCCTCGAGAAGCGCAAGCCGACGTGGCGTGAGTAGTTCGTAGTTCGTAGTGTGTGGCGCCCGTGGACCGGTTGCGCGCTGCGTCCCGCCTGTGCTTCGCCGTCGGTACATGCGGCAAAAGCAGGCCGCAAAAGCAGACCGCACAAAACAAGCGGACCGCCCGACGCGGCCCGCAAGCGGATTCCGAGCGTCCGGATGCGCAGCGACCCGCGAGCGTGCCGCCGCATCCGCGCCCCGGTTATCGCCCGTAGCTGCCCGTGCGCGGCGCCGGCTGCACCGTCGACGCGCCGGACGGCACGACCACGACCGGCACGCGGCGCGCGAGCGCGCACATCAGCTCGTAGCCGATCGTGCCGCTGGCTTCCGCGACGTCGTCGACCTTCACCTGATCGCCCCACAGCTCGACGCTCGAGCCGATGCCCGCGTCCGGGCACGGCGTCAGATCGACGGTCAGCATGTCCATCGACACGCGGCCGACGACGCGCGTCATCACGCCGTCCACCGCGATCGGCGTGCCGGTCGGCGCGTGGCGCGGATAGCCGTCCGCATAGCCGCACGCGACGACGCCGATCCGCATCGCCTGGTCGGCGGTGAAGCGGCGGCCGTAGCCGACCGTTTCTTCCGGCGCGAGCGTCTGCACGCCGATGATCTTGCTGGTCAGCGTCATCGCGGCCATCAGCGGCGTGTCGGCGATATGCCGCGACGCGCCGGTCGGTGACGCGCCATACAGGATCGTGCCAGGCCGAACCCAGTCGCGATGCGCGCGCGGATGCCACAGCACGGCCGCCGAATTCGATGTCGAGCGCTCGCCCGGAATCCCGGCGGTGGCCGCATCGAACTGCTCGAGCTGCCAGTCGACTTCGCCTTCGTCGGCGTTTGCGAAATGCATCATCAGCGTGATCTTGCCGATCGACGGCGCGGCCGCGGCGCGCTCCCACGCGGCACGGAATGCGTGGGGCCGGTAGCCGAGCCGGTTCATCCCGGAGTTCATCTTCAGCTGGATGTCGATCGGTTGCCGAGGCTTCGCGGCGATCAGCAGGTCGAGCTGCGCGTCGCAGTGCACGGCCACCGTCAGCCGGTAACGATCGGCCAGTTCGACGTCGGCCGGCTCGAAGATGCCTTCGAGTAGCAGCACCGGCTTGTCCCAGCCGAGTTCCCGCACACGCACGGCTTCGTCGAGATCGAGCAGCGCGATGCCGTCGGCGGCCGCGAGGCCCGGGTAGATCCGCTCGATCCCGTGACCGTAGGCGTTGGCCTTGATCACGGCCCATACGCGCGATTGCGCGGCGGTGCGGCGGATGAAGTCGAGGTTGTGGCGGACGGCGTCGGGACGGATATGGGCGACGATGGGACGGGGCATGGGCGGGCTCGGGTCGAAAGTCGTTCGGTACGCGCGCGGGGGCGCGGGTCAGCGGCCGGTGCGTTGCGCACCCAGCCAGTGTTGAGCGCTATCTTATTGGTGTTCGACCAGTTTTAATTAACGTATTTGTCGGCGATTTGGTGGAATTTTTTGTGCCGGACCCATGTCGACACGGCCTTCGCCAGCCTGCCTTGCCGAGTCTCCCCTCCAGAAAACCGGTGCGCGAACGGCGCGGCGCAGTGCCAAGCGCTACGTGCCCCTGTCATTGATCGATGTGCTGTTCTTCGCGAAGCCGTGACGCCGCAACGGACTGCCGACACGCGCGCCGGCATCCGGATGCGGGCGCGCTACGCACCGCCCGCGTCGCGCGCGTGACTGTCGTTGGATGCGGGTGCAACGATCTTCGCGCGCTGGAGCGGCGGGGCATCGGCTTCGCGGCGCAGGAACGCGATCAACGGATCGAGCAACCGGTGCCGTGCCGACGGATTGCGGCGCAGCACGAAGCGCCACGACGCATCGCGCTCGAGGCCCGGCACCAGCGGCACCAGGCGGCCGCTGCGCAGTTCGGGCTCGATCAGCGGCACACGGCCGAGCGCAATGCCCGCGCCGCCCACCGCCGCGCCGATCACCTGGCTGAAACTGCTGTAACGGACGATCTTCGTCTCGAAGTCGTCCGGCAGGCCGAAGTGCACGGCCCAGTTGCGCCAGTCGATCTCGGGGCTGTCCTCGTGCATCTCCTGCAGCAGCCGCGAGCGGCACACGTACCCGGATGCGTACGGGAACAGCTCGGGGCTGCACACCGGGAACACGGTTTCCCGCATCAGGATGTCGTCGTCGGCGCGCAGCCGGTGCGCGGGCACGTGCACGATCGCGAGATCGACGCCGCTGCGCGCGAAATCCGGTTCGTCGTCGACCACGATGGCATGCAGCGGCGTGTCGGGATGAAGCGACGAAAATTCCGCGAGACGGCGCGCGAGCCACATCGACGAAAACGGCGCGTTGGCGGACACCGTCAGCCGTTGCGCGGTGGTGCCGCGAATCTCGGCGCACGCGTCGGTCAGCTTCGACAGCGCATCGCTGACGGCCGGCAGCAGGCGGGCGCCCGCTTGCGTGAGGCCGATGCCGCCGAGCCCCGTGCTGCGTTCGAGCAGGCGGGCACCCAGCGATTCCTCGAGCGCGCGGATCTGGTGACTGATCGCGCTCGTCGACACGTTCAGCTCGGCCGCCGCGCGCGCGAACCCGCCGAGGCGGACGGCCGCCTCGAAAGCACGCAGCGCGCTGAGGGGAGGGAGGTGCGACATGCGGGGTATTGTAGTTGACTCAACACCCGTTGAAAAATCATCTTTTGCCGCGCGTCGGGGGGGCGGGTAGCCTTGGTCCGGTCAATCGAATCGCAACGAAAAACCGACCGGAGGGCTTCATGTATTTCGACCGACGACTATGGGCGATGATGGCGGGATTGCGCTGGCGGGTCGCCGCCGCGGTCGCGCTCGGGCTGCTCGCGATGGGTGTCGGCATCCTGCGGTTCGTGTTTCTCGGCCGCGTGCTCGCGCTCGTCTTTGCCGGCGCGCCGGCGCGCGATATCGCCGAAACCGCCGTTGCAACCGCGGCCTGCGTGCTGCTGCGCGCATGGCTCGACCATCGTCGCACGGTGCTCGCGCAGCACACGGCCGGGCGCGTACAGTCCACGCTGCGCGCGCGGCTGTTCGACCGGATCGCGGCGCTCGGCCCCGCATGGTTCAGCGGCGAGCGCACGGGCGGCGTGATGCTGGCCGTCGTCGACGGCGTCGAGCAGCTGCAGACCTTCTTCGGCGTCTACCTGCCGCAGCTCGTGATCGCCGCGTGCGCGCCGGTGATGATCTTCGCGGTGCTCGCATGGTGGGACGTGCCGACGGCCGCGATCCTGCTGGTCGCGGCGCTCGTCACGCTCGCGCTGCCGCAACTCGTGCATCGCGCCGACCGGCGCGCGGCGCTCGCCCGCTCGGCCGCGTTCAAGGCGTTCGGCGAGGAGTTTCTCGACGCGGTGCAGGGCCTGCCGACGCTGAAGGCGTTCGGGCAGAGCGGCGCGTTCGGCGCGAAGCTGGCGGCGAAGGCGCGCGCATTGTCCGACAGCACGTTCTGGGTGCTCGCGCTCGGGCTGCTGACGCGGCTCTTCACCGATCTCGGCACGGGCCTCGGCGCGGCGGCGGCGATCGCGGTCGGCGCATGGCGCGTGCGCCACGGCGACATGAGCCTCGAGGCGCTGCTGATCGTGCTGATGGCCGGCAGCGAAATCTTCCGGCCGCTGCGCGACCTGCGCGGCGTGCTGCACCAGGGGATGATCGGCCAGTCGGCGGCGAACGCGATTCACGCGCTGCTCGATGCGGGCAGCGACACGCCGGCCGCCGCGGCGCCGCGCGTGCCGCACCTGCGGCCGGAGATCGTGTTCGACGGCGTCAGCTTCGCGTATCCGGGGCGTCGCGCGGATGCGCATGCGGCGCTGGGCTTCACGGTGCGCGAAGGCGAGACGGTCGCGATCGTCGGCCCGAGCGGCGCGGGCAAGTCGACCATCGTGCGCCTGCTGCTGCGCCAGCACGATGCGCAGGGCGGCACGATCCGCATCGGCGGGCACGACGTGCGCACGCTCGACGCCGATCAGGTGCGCGAGATGATCGCGGTGGTCGCGCAGGACGCGACGCTGTTCGACGGCAGCGTCGCCGACAACCTGCGGCTCGGCCGTCCCGACGCGAGCGACGCGGACATGATCGCGGCCGCGCGAGCCGCCAACGCGCACGATTTCATCTCGGCGCTGCCCGACGGCTATGCGACGCGCATCGGCGAACGCGGGCTGATGCTGTCGGGCGGCCAGCGCCAGCGAATCGCGATCGCGCGCGCACTGTTGCGCGATGCGCCGATCCTGCTGCTCGACGAGGCGCTGTCGTCGGTCGATGCGGAGAACGAAGCGCTGATCCAGCAGGCGCTCGACCGGCTCACGCGCGGGCGTACGACGCTCGTGCTCGCGCACCGGCTGTCCAGCGTGATCGGCGCCGATCGCATCCTGGTGCTCGACCAGGGGCGGGTGGTCGACGCGGGCACGCACGCGGAACTGATCGCGCGCGACGGCCCGTATCGCCAGCTGATGGGGCCGCAGCTGGAGGCAGCCGCCGAAGCCGTCGGCACGGCCGCGATGGCCGGCGGCGCGGGCGCGCGTGCTGCATCGGGCCCGCAGGTCAGGCCGCTGAACGACGACGCGGCGACGATCGGCTGGCCCGAAACGCTGCGCGCGCTGCTGCGCTTCGTCGGTCCGTGGAAGGGCAAGGTCGTGTTGACCGTGCTGTTCGGGATCGGCCGCGTGCTCGCGTTCATCGGCGTCGGCGTGATCGGTGCGCGGGTGGTCGGCGGCGTGTCGGACGGGCACGCGAACGGCGCGCTCGTCGCGGCGCTGCTGGTCGTCGCGCCGGTCGCGGCGGTGCTGCACTGGCTCGAATCGTGGCTCGCGCACGACATCGCGTACCGGCTGCTCGCCGAGATGCGCATCGCGCTGTTCGCGACGCTCGAACGGCTCGCGCCGGCCGGTTTGCTGCGGCGCCGTTCCGGCGATCTGGTCGCGCTCGCGACGCAGGACGTCGAGACCGTCGAATACTTCTATGCGCATACGCTCGCGCCGGCGTTCGTCGCGGTGCTGGTGCCGGCCGGCGTGCTGGTGCTGCTCGCGTCGGTCGCCTGGCCGCTCGCGCTGGTGTTGCTGCCGTTCCTGCTGTGGGCCGGGCTGGCGCCCGTGCTGGCGCGGCGCGACGTCGACCGGCTCGGCACCGGCGCACGCGAGGCGCTCGGCCTGCTCGGCGCGCACCTGACCGAAACGATCCAGGGGCTCGCGGAACTGACTGCGTTCCAGGCACTCGCGCGTCGGCGTGCCGCGTTCGTCGCGCAAGCCGACGCGTACCGGCAGCAGCGCGCGAAGCTGCTCGACGATCTGTCGGCGCAGAGCGCCGCGCTCGAAGTCGCGAGCGGGCTCGGCGGGCTGGCCGTCGCGGCGCTCGGTGCGCTGCTGTGCGCGCGCGGCTGGTTCGCGCACGAAGCGTTGCCGCTGCTGGTGCTGGTCGCGGTGGCCGCCTTCATGCCGGTGGCCGAGATCGGCCAGGTCGCGCGGCAGCTGGCCGACACGATTGCATCGACGCGGCGCTTGCGCGCGCTCGAGAAGGAGCCGGTGACGGTCGTCGACGGCGCGCATGCGCTGTCCGGCGACGCGACCGTGCGGTTCGAGAACGCGGGCTTCACGTACCCGGGCCGCGGCGTGCCGGCGATCGATCGCGTGAGTTTCGAGGTGCCGCCCGGCAGCACGGTCGCGCTGGTGGGCGCATCGGGCGCCGGCAAGTCGACCGTCGCGAGCCTGCTGCTGCGCTTCTGGGATCCGCAGCACGGGCGCGTGACGCTGGGCGGCGTCGACCTGCGCGATCTGCGGCTCGACGATCTGCGCCGGCACATCGCGCTGGTTGCGCAGGATACCTATCTGTTCAACGACACGCTCGAGGCGAACATCCGCCTCGCAGCGCACGATGCATCGGACGAGGACGTCCGGCGCGCGATCGACCACGCGGCGCTGGGCGCATTCGTCGCGCGGCTGCCCGACGGGCTCGAGACGCGGGTCGGCGAGCGCGGCGTGCAGCTGTCCGGCGGACAGCGCCAGCGCGTCGCGATCGCCCGTGCGTTCCTGAAGGATGCGCCGGTGCTGATCCTCGACGAAGCGACGTCCCACCTCGACACGATCAGCGAGCAGCAGATCCGCGCGGCGCTGGAGGATCTGATGGCGCAGCGGACGTCGATCATCATCGCGCACCGGCTGTCGACCGTGCGCAACGCGGACACGATCCTCGTGCTCGAGCACGGCAGGATCATCGAGGCGGGAACGCATGCGGCGCTGATCGCGCGGCAGGGTGCGTATGCGCGGCTGGTTTCGCATCAGGCGAGCGGGGTGGCGGCGTAACGTCGCGTTGAAGTCATGCCGGGCGGCGTTGCCGCTCGCGGTTCATTCCGTTCGTTGAGCGGCGGCGGTTGCCGGCAAATACCGCTCGCCCGCCTCATCCCCGAGTCCAGGGCCCGCCGCGCGCTCCCGCCGTCATTCCCCCGCCTTTTCCTCTGACCAATCCCGCCCGTCCCGCGCGGGTTTGTCTCGATGCAATTACTTGTTGCGCGTTTTTTTGTTGTCGTAGTATCCGTGTTGACAACACTTGTTGCACTAAGGTCTAATTCAACATCGCATGTTGCGGTGCGGCTTGATGTCGTCGTTCCCCGGCCAGCCGGCCGGTTACATCGCTCAACCATGCGGAGAAAAGCCATGAGTCGTCGTTCCTTCCTGAAAGCCGTCGCGGTGGTCGCCGCGCTCGGCGCCAGCATCGCGCACGCGGATACCAAGACGCTCGTCGTCGGGACCGATACGTCGTTCATGCCGTTCGAGTTCAAGCAGGGCGACAAGTACGTCGGCTTCGATCTCGACCTGTGGGCGGAGATCGCGAAGGACCAGGGCTGGAAATACACGATCCAGCCGATGGATTTCGCGGGCCTGATCCCGGCGCTGCAGACGCAGAACATCGACGTCGCGCTGTCGGGGATGACCATCAAGGAAGAGCGCAAGAAGGCGATCGACTTCTCCGCGCCGTACTACGACAGCGGGCTCGCGGCGATGGTGCAGGCCGACAATACGTCGATCAAGTCGATCGACGACCTGAACGGCAAGGTGATCGCCGCGAAGACGGGCACCGCGACGATCGACTGGATCAAGGCGCACCTGAAGCCGAAGGAGATCCGCCAGTTCCCGAACATCGACCAGGCGTACCTCGCGCTCGAGGCCGGCCGCGTCGACGCGGCGATGCACGACACGCCGAACGTGCTGTTCTTCGTGAACAACGAAGGCAAGGGCAAGGTGAAGGTCGCGGGCCAGCCGGTGAGCGGCGACAAGTACGGGATCGGCTTCCCGAAGGGCAGCCCGCTCGTGCCGAAGGTCAACGCGTCGCTCGTGAAGATCAAGTCCGACGGCCGCTACGCGCAGATCTACAAGAAGTGGTTCGGCGCCGAGCCGCCGAAGCTGTGAGCGTGACGGCGCAACAGGGCGCGGCCGGGCGGCCGCGCCGGTCTTGAATCGAACGGGGAGCGACACGTGAATTTCGATTGGTCGGCGATCTGGGCGGCGTTGCCGGACCTGATGGACGGGGTCCGGTTGACGGTGTTCATCGCATTTTTCGGGCTGGTGGGCGGGTTCGTCGTCGGGATGATCGCGGGCATGTTCCGCGCATACGGACCGAAGGCGATGAACGTGCTCGCACAGGTTTATATTGAACTGATCCGCGGTACGCCGATCGTCGTGCAGGTGATGTTCCTGTACTTCGCGCTGCCGCTGCTCGCGCATATCCGCATCGACGGACTGACGGCCGCGATCATCGCGATCACGGTGAATTCCGGCGCGTATCTCGCGGAAGTGGTGCGCGGCGCGCTGCTGTCGATCCCGAAGGGGCTGACGGAAGCGGGGCTCGCGATGGGCCTGTCGATGCCGCGCGTGCTGCTGAAGGTGGTCGGGCCGCTCGCGTTCCGCCGGCTGATTCCGCCGCTCGGCAACCAGTGCATCGTGAGCCTGAAGGACACGTCGCTGTTCATCGTGATCGGCGTCGGCGAACTGACGCGCAAGGGACAGGAAATCATTGCCGGCAATTTCCAGGCCGTCGAAATCTGGACCGCGGTGGCCATCATCTACCTGATGCTGACCGGCGCGATGACGCTGACGCTGCGGCTCGTCGAAAAGCGCATGAGGATCCTATGAGCATGATCGAATTCCAGAACGTGTCGAAGAGCTTCGGCCATGTGCCGGTGCTCAAGCATATCGACCTGAAGATCGACGCGGGCGAAGTCGTGGTCGTGATCGGTCCGTCGGGCTCGGGCAAGTCGACGATGTTGCGCTGTATCAACGCGCTCGAGAAAATCACCGGCGGCGAGCTGCTGGTCGACGGCCAGAGCGTGCGCGGCAACGCATCGACGATTCGCAACATCCGGCTCGAGGCCGGCATGGTGTTCCAGCAGTTCAACCTGTTTCCGCAGATGACCGCGCTCGAGAACGTGATGTTCGGGCCGATCCAGGTGCGCGGCGCGTCGCGCGCCGACGCGCGCGACCAGGCGATGGCGCTGCTCGACAAGGTGGGCCTCGAATCGCGCGCGAATCATTACCCGTCGGAGCTGTCGGGCGGCCAGCAGCAGCGTGTCGCGATCGCGCGTGCGCTCGCGATCCGGCCGCGGCTGATGCTGTTCGACGAGCCCACCTCCGCGCTCGATCCGGAATTGCGCCACGAAGTGCTGAAAGTGATGCAGGATCTCGCAACCGAAGGGATGACGATGATCGTCGTCACGCACGAGATCGGCTTCGCGAAGCGGGTCGGCACGCGGCTCCTGTTCATGGATCAGGGCGGCATCGCCGAGGACGGCCATCCGGTCGACCTGATCGACCGGCCGCCGACACCGCGCCTCAAGGAATTCCTGAAACACGTGTCCTGAACGAAACCGAATTGCCCGACATGCCGCTTTCCCTTTCTCCCGTCATCGCCGGCACGCCATTCGACATCGGCGTGCGTCTCGGCGAGCTTGCCCGCCCCGTGTTCGATGCGTACATGCAGCAGAGCAGCGCATGGCAGGCCGTGCGCCGCTGGCGCGGCCATCCGTTCGTCGCCGCGCTGCGGCAGGCCGCGCTGGCCGCGTACCCCGACCTCGTCGCGGAACTGGACGGGATCGCGGCGGGCGTCGGCTGGCCGGCGGAGGACATCTTCCTGTGGAACTGCCGCGGCGAACTGATCCATAACGCGCCGGACGGCTGCACGACGCTCGCCGGGCGCGACGCGCACGGCACGCGCTGGATCGCGCACAACGAGGACGGCGATCCGTACCTGCGCGAGCGCTGCCTGCTGGTCGACGTGCAGCCGCAGGGCAAGCCGGGCTTCATCAGCTTCTATTACCCGGGCTCGCTGCCCGGCCATACGTTCGCCGCGAACCGCGCGGGCATCGCGCAGGCGATCAACAACCTGCGGATCCGCACGCCCGCGGCCGGCGTGCCGCGGATGATCCTCGCGCGTGCGGTGCTCGATGCGACGTCGCTCGACGCAGCCGCCGACGCGCTGCGCACCCATGCGCGCGCGAGCGGCTTTCACCACACGCTCGGCGCGACCGGCGATACGCGGCTCCTGAGCATCGAGGCGAGCGTCGCGCGCTGTTCGGTCGTCGACGTTTCGCAACTCAGCGGCCACGCGAATCATCTCGTGCATCCGGGCTGCGAGGCAGAAGCGCAGATCGTCACGCAATCGTCCGGCGATCGCCAGCGGCGCGTCGATGCGCTGACGCCGGCCATCGATGCGATCGACGAAGCCGCGCTGCTGCGCGTGCTCGGCGATCGCGCACCGGAAGGGCTGCCGATCTATCGCGACGATCCGGCCGATCCCGACGACGAAAACACGCTGGCGACCGCCGTGTTCGCGATTCGCGACACCGCGATCGACTTCACCGTTCATCAACACGGCACGCAGCGCTTCGCGACGCGCATCGTGCCGTCCGCGCACGCGCCCCGCGCGTCCTGACCATGAGGCAACGCATGACGACCGTTTTCCATCGCGCTCCGCGCGCCACCTTGCCCGTCGCCGTCGCAGGCGACGGCATCGAGATCATCGATTCGACCGGCAAACGCTATATCGACGCATGCGGCGGCGCGGCCGTGTCGTGCCTCGGGCACAGCAACCAGCGCGTGATCGATGCGATCAAGCGGCAGGCGCAGCAACTGCCGTATGCGCATACGTCGTTCTTCACGACCGAGGTGGCCGAGGAGCTGGCCGACCGGCTCGTCGAGGCCGCGCCGGCCGGCCTCGAACACGTGTATTTTGTGTCGGGCGGATCGGAGGCGGTCGAAGCCGCATTGAAGCTTGCGCGCCAGTATTTCGTCGAAAAGGGCGAGCCGCAACGCCGCCATTTCATCGCACGCCGCCAGAGCTATCACGGCAACACGCTCGGCGCACTCGCGATCGGCGGCAACGCATGGCGGCGCGAGCCGTTCCTGCCGCTGCTGATCGAAGCGCACCACGTGAGCCCGTGCTATGCGTATCGCGACCAGCAGGCGGGAGAAACCGACGAAGCGTATGCGCAGCGCCTGGCCGACGAACTGGAGCAGAAGATCGTCGAACTCGGCGCGGAAAACGTCGCGGCGTTCGTCGCGGAGACGGTGGTCGGCGCGACGGCCGGCGCGGTGCCGCCGGTGCGTACCTACCTGAAGAAGATCCGCGCGGTGTGCGACAAGTACGGCGTGCTGCTGATTCTCGATGAAATCATGTCGGGGATGGGGCGTACCGGTTACCTGTTCGCATGCGACGAAGACGGAGTCGCGCCCGACCTGCTGACGATCGCGAAAGGGCTCGGCGCGGGTTACCAGCCGATCGGCGCGACACTGGTAAGCGATCGCATCTACCGGACGATCGTCGACGGCTCGGGCTTCTTCCAGCACGGCCACACGTATCTCGGCCACGCAACCGCCTGTGCGGCCGCGCTCGAAGTGCAGCGCGTGATCGCCGAAGAGAAGCTGCTCGACAACGTGCAGGCGCGCGGCGAGCAACTGCGGGCGTCGCTGCGCGAGCAGTACGGTGCGCATCCGCATGTCGGCGACGTGCGCGGCCGCGGGCTGTTCGTCGGCGTCGAGCTCGTGCGCGATCGCGACAGCAAGGCGACGTTCGATCCCGCGCTGAAGCTGCATGCGGCGGTCAAGCGCGAGGCGATGCAGCGCGGCCTGATGGTGTATCCGATGGGCGGCACGATCGACGGCGTGCACGGCGATCACATCCTGGTCGCGCCGCCGTTCGTCTGCACCGCGCAGCAGATCGACACGATCGTCGAGCGGCTGTCCGGCGCGATCGACGCGGCACTCGCGTCGGCCGGCGCGTGAATCACGACCTCACCGAACCCTCGCCATGACTGACAGACTGCCTCCCTTCGATCCCGCATCGGCCACCGACGAGCAGAAGGCCGTGCTCGCGGACATTCTCAGCGGCCCGCGCGGCAACCTGAACGGGCCGTTCCTCGGCTGGATCGCGAGCCCCGAGCTTGCGCAGCACGCGCAGCGGCTCGGCGCGTTCTGCCGCTATCGCACGGGTTTGCCGCTGCGGCTGTCGGAACTCGCGATTCTCGTGACGGCCGCGCGCTGGCGCTCGCAGGCCGAGTGGCACATCCACCATCCGATCGCGCTCGATGCCGGCGTGCCGGCCGCGACGGCCGAAGCGATCCGCCGTGGCGTCGAGCCGACATTCGAATCGGACGACGATGCGCTGATCCATGCGTTCGCGACCGAGCTGTACGACACGCGGCGCGTGAGCGACGCGACGTTCGCGCGCGCGCAGGCGCGATTCGGCCACGAGACCGTGGTGAACCTCGTCGCGCTGCTCGGCTATTACGCGCTCGTGGCGATGACGCTCAACACGTTCGGTATGCGCGCTGACGGACAAACTGAGTTACCGTTTCCGGAATAATCGCCGCATGCACGCGGGTCGGCAGCATGCCGCGCGCGCAATCCGGTTGCGTCGAAAAGCCCGTCGGCACGGGCTTTTCGGTGTGCCGGCCTGATTCGATCGGCAACCTCTGCGCGTCTTGCCGACGCACCTCGCACCGCCTGCGCTTCAGCGCAGGAAATTTTCCCCGTACCTAGAATTCCGTAAAACAACTTACGGGGGAAATATCGATGCGCTGGGTCCTGTTGATCGTGTTCATTGCGTGTGTCGTCCATACGCACCGGCGCGGCAAGGTTCGGCACAGGTTGTTCAGGCAACTATCCGATCACTCGACCTTCACCGCGCCGCTGAACTGCTTTTCCTACGCGTTCTCGTCGGTGCCGACCACGCCGTTTCTCGACACGCGGCACTTTCCGGAACTCGCCGTGCTGCAGCGCGAATGGCGGACCTTCCGCGAGGAGGCGCTCGCGTTGCGCGATGCCAGCCGGATCAAGGCGTCGGGCGAGTACAACGACATCGGCTTCAATTCGTTCTTTCGCAACGGCTGGAAGCGCTTCTATCTGAAGTGGTACGACGCGCCGCATCCGTCCGCGCAGGCGCTGTGTCCGCGCACGGTCGAGATTCTGTCGCGGATTCCGTCGATCAAGGCCGCGATGTTCGCGCAGTTGCCGCCGGGCGGCAAGCTCGGCCTGCATCGCGATCCGTATGCGGGCTCGCTGCGCTACCACCTCGGGCTGGACACGCCGAACGACGACGCGTGCCGGATCGTCGTCGACGGCGAGTCGTATGCATGGCGCGACGGCGAGGCCGTGATGTTCGACGAGACCTATCTGCACTGGGCCGAGAATCGCACCGCGCACGATCGCGTGATCCTGTTCTGCGACATCGACCGCCCGATGAAATATCGTTGGGCGCAGCGCATCAACGATGCGTTCGGGCACCTGCTGATGCGCGCGGCCGCGTCGCCGAACGAAACGGGCGACCGCACGGGCGGGCTCAATCATGCATTCAAGTACCTGTATGCGATTCGCCGCGCCGGCAAGCGGCTGAAGGCGTGGAATCGCACCGTGTACTACGTCGTCAAGTGGGCGCTGTTCGGCGGGATCGCGGTCGCGATCTTCTGCATCTGATGGCGAAAGGCAGACGGTGCCGAACCGTCAGACGATAGGGCGCGCAGCATCATACGGCCTCCGCGCTCTTGGGGTCGACGTCAATGCAACCAATTGTATTCGTGCGGGATCATGCGCGAACGCACGCGTATCATGGCTTGTTCACGTCGATTTGGATCGGTGAGCAAGCATGACTCGTACCCGTAAGACATTGATGATCGCCGGCGGTCTGCTGGTTGCCGCGGCAGGCAGCGGCTACGTGATGCTCCTGCGTGCGGACCACCGCGCGATCGCGGAAGCCGGCATCGGCGATGCCGCAGCACCTGCCGCCGCCGTGACCGCGGCGAACGACGGTCACACCGCACAAGGCACGATCGCGCCGCCCGCGCCCGTCGCCGTCCCGTCCGCGCATGTGGACGAGGCGGTGCCGCAACCAGCGGCCGTAGCGCCGCCTGCCGCGGCCGCTGCGCGTACGAATGCGGCACCGGCCTCCGCCGCCGTCGCGCCGGTCATCGCCGCACCGGCGAAACCGGCAAAACCGGCGAAGCCGAGTGCGCCGCCACCGACCGTCCATGTCGTGACGGTCGAGCCGGAGGATGCGACCCCGCCTAAGGCCAAGCCCGCGCAACCTGTACAAGCGCCGGTACAAGCAGCGCAACCGGCCCAGCCGGCGCAATCTGCGCAATCGGCACCGCCGGCCCAGGCTGCGCAGGCAGCCCGGCCGAGCCAGCAGGCGGCGTATCAGCCTCCGCAGCACGCCGCGCGCAAGCGCGACGGGCTCGAGCGGCACGCGGCAGCACCGTCCGCCAGGAAATCCGAAACCCCTGAAACCGCTGCGCTCGTGCGTGAATCGGCGAAGCTTGATCCGTCGTTGCCGGCGCCGCAATACGTGGCGACGCCGAGCGGCGATCGGCAGCACACGTCGGCGGGGGCGAATTCGGTCGCTGCCGCGATGACCGACCAGCTGGTCAGGCAGTCGAGCAATATCAAGGCGCCTGCACCGGCGAACGCCGGGCCCGGCGCGACCCAGTGAGCAGGGCGCCGCAGCGCGCGCGCCGTGCTGCTCCGCACCGGATGAAAAAGAGCCCCGCACGCCGACCAGGGCATGCGGGGCCAAGAGAGACGAACCTGTGCGGTGCGTCGCGCGTTACGCGGCGATCGCTTCTTCGGCCTGCGGCGCGTCGGCCGTAGCCGGCGTCGCGTCCTGCCGGATCAGGTGATCGAACGCGCCGAGCGATGCCTTCGCGCCTTCGCCCACCGCGATCACGATCTGCTTGAACGGCACCGTCGTCACGTCGCCGGCGGCAAACACGCCCGGCACCGACGTCGCACCGCGCGCATCGACGACGATCTCGCCGTGCTTCGACAGTTCGACCGTGCCCTTCAGCCATTCGGTGTTCGGCACGAGGCCGATCTGCACGAACACGCCTTCGAGATCGACCCGCTTCGTTTCGCCCGAACGCAGATCCTTGTAGACGAGCCCGTTCAGCTTGCTGCCGTCGCCGGTCAGCTCGGTCGTCTGCGCCTGCGTGACGATCGTCACGTTCGGCAGGCTGCGCAGCTTGCGCTGCAGCACTTCGTCCGCGCGCAGTTGCGCACCGAATTCGATCAGCGTGACGGCTTTCACGATGCCGGCCAGGTCGATCGCGGCCTCGACGCCCGAGTTGCCGCCGCCGACCACCGCGACGCGCTTGCCCTTGAACAGCGGGCCGTCGCAGTGCGGGCAGTACGCGACTCCGCGGTTGCGGTATTCGCGCTCGCCCGGCACGTTGATTTCGCGCCAGCGCGCGCCGGTCGCGAGGACGATCGTCTTCGCCTTCAGCACCGCGCCGTTCGCCAGGCGGATCTGATGCACGTCGCCCGGAATCAGCGCGTCGGCGCGCTGCACGTCCATGATGTCGACGTCGTACTGCTTCACGTGCTGCTCGAGCGCCGCGGCGAACTTCGGCCCTTCGGTTTCCTGCACCGACACGAAGTTCTCGATCGCCATCGTGTCGAGCACCTGGCCGCCGAAACGCTCGGCGACGACGCCCGTCGCGATGCCCTTGCGCGCCGAGTAGATTGCCGCGGCCGCACCGGCCGGGCCGCCGCCGACGATCAGCGTGTCGAATACCGGCTTGTTCTCGAGCGACTTCGCGGCGCGCTCGCCCGCGCCCGTGTCGAGCTTCGCGAGGATTTCCTTCACGCTGCTGCGGCCCTGGCCGAACGATTCGCCGTTCAGGAACATCGTGGGCACGGCCATGATCTGGCGTGCGTCGACTTCGTTCTGGAACAGCGCGCCGTCGATCGCGACGTGGCGGATGCGCGGGTTGATCAGCGACATCACGTTCAGCGCCTGCACGACCTCCGGGCAGTTCTGGCACGACAGCGAGAAATACGTCTCGAACGCGTAGTCGCCGTCGAGCGCGCGGATCTGTTCGATCACGTCGTCGTCGAGCTTGACCGGATGGCCGCCCGTCTGCAGCAACGCGAGCACGAGCGACGTGAATTCATGGCCCATCGGGATGCCGGCGAAGCGGATGCCGGCCGGCTTGCCGGGTTCGCCGATCGAGAACGACGGCTTGCGCTCGGCATCGTCGCGGCGTTCGGTCACGGTCACGCGCGACGTCAGCGATGCAATCTCGTTCAGCAGCGCAAGCAGTTCCTGCGATTTCGCGCTGTCGTCGAGCGACGCGACGAGTTCGATCGGGCGCGTGATCTTTTCGAGGTACGCTTTCAGTTGGTTCTTGAGATTGGCGTCGAGCATGGCGTTTCGGATTCCGTATTGATTTGGCTGCTCGGGCACGTCGTGCCGGAGGAGAGGGCGGGCCGCGCGAGGCGGCGGCCCGGCTGGGTGCTCGTTGGGCGCCTCGAGCGAGGCGCGCCGGGCGACCCTTAGATCTTGCCGATCAGGTCGAGCGACGGGGTCAGCGTTTCCGCACCCGGCGTCCACTTGGCCGGGCACACTTCACCCGGGTGTGCCGCGATGTATTGCGCAGCCTGCACCTTGCGCAGCAGTTCGCCGGCGTCGCGGCCGATGCCGTTGTCGTGGATTTCGCACAGCTTGATCTCGCCTTCCGGGTTGATCACGAACGTGCCGCGCAGCGCCATCCCTTCTTCTTCGATCAGCACGTCGAAGTTGCGCGACAGCGTGAGCGTCGGGTCGCCGATCATCGGGTACTTGATCTTGCCGATCGTGTCCGACGTGTCGTGCCATGCCTTGTGCGTGAAGTGCGTATCGGTCGACACGCCGTAGATTTCGACACCCAGCTTCTGGAATTCCGCGTAGCGGTCGGCGAGGTCGCCCAGCTCGGTCGGGCAGACGAACGTGAAGTCGGCCGGGTAGAACACGACGACGGACCATTTGCCCTTGAAGTTCTCTTCGGTCACGGGCACGAAATCGCCGTTGTGGTATGCGGTTGCCTTGAACGGTTTGATTTGGGTGTTGATGATCGGCATCTTGCGAGTTCCTTTGCTTGGGTGTTGATGAAGTGTTGCCAGTATCCGGGTTCACCCTTGGTTTGTGAAATTGCTTGTTTCAATCCGCGGCATCGGGAATTTCTATCTGCGTCCGGCCCCGTCGCGGCGGCCCGTCCGGGCGGCCCGTGTCATCCGGGCCGGGCCTTCCGGCGGATTTCGGCCCGCCGGCGCTTCTGACACATTGGGGGTGCGGGAGGGCGCGGCGCCGGGAAAGGGTGCCGCGCCCCGCGCCAGGGTCCGGCGCCCGTTCTGCACGAACGGCCGCGCGGTCGTTCGATACTCCCCGTCCCACTGCCGCCATGAACCTCTTTTCCGGATGCGCCGCGTGCGCGCTGCTTGCCTGGTTCCGCGAGTTCGTCTCCGAGCGGCGATGCCTGCATCGGCTCTTGCGCCGTGCGGCCTGCGTACTCGTGACCGTGTCGTGCGCCGCGCCGGCGCTGGCCCTCGATGAGTCCGCGCCGGCGGCGCCCGCAGCGGTGACGGCACCCGCCACCACGGCGACCGGGCTCGTGCAGATGCCCGACGGCCGGCTGCTCGCGCCGGAGTTCGCCCGCATCGTCACGCGCGGGACGCTCGTCGTCGCGGTGCTCGGCGTCGATCAGCCGCCGTTCTTCATGTCGCGCAACGGCGCATTGGCGGGCGTCGACATCGACCTCGCCGACGAGCTCGCCAAAAAGCTCGGCGTGCCGGTGCAGTTCGACCGCGATGCGCGCACGTTCGACGACGTCGTGCATCTGCTCGCGACCGGGCAGGCCGACGTCGCGATCAGCAAGCTGTCGCGTACGTTGCCGCGGGCGCAGGTGGTGCGCTTCAGCACGCCGTACATCAGCCTGCGGCGCGCGCTGCTGATCAACCGCGTCGGCTTCGCCGAACTCGCGAAAGGGCGGCCGCTGCCTGAAGTTGTGCGCGACTATCGCGGCACGATCGGCGTCGTCGCGGGGTCGGCCTACGCCGAATACGCGCGCAACGATTTCCCGGCCGCGCGGGTGCGCACCTATCCGAGCTGGCCGGCGACGCTCGACGCGCTGAACGCCGGCGCGGTCACGGCCGTGTATCGCGACGAGCTCGCGATCAAGCTCGTGATGCAGGACGACCCGACCGCGCCGATCCGGCTGCGCGTCGCGACCTTCGACGACCTCACCGACGCGCTTGCCGTCGGCGTGCCGGTGTCCATGCCGACGCTGCTTGCGTTCGTCAACCAGTTCCTGGCCGAGCGCAACAAGCGGCTCGACGTGAAATCCCTGCTCGATGCGATGGGTCACTGACATGAACATGAACGAGAACATCAGGATCACACCGCGCATCGAGCGGCTGCATGCGCTCGCGATCCATCCGTTGACGGTCTTTGGCAGCCTCGCGCTCGGAATCGTGGCGGGCGTGTTGTGGCCGGCGGCCGCGCCGCAATTCGACTACGTGGGCCAGGTGTACGTCGGCCTGCTCAAGATGACGGCGCTGCCGTTTATGACGGCCGCGGTGATCTTCAGCCTGCAGCGGCTGCTGCGCGACGGCAACGCGTCGGATCTCGTGCTGCGCGTGATCACGATCTTCAGCTGCGTGTCGGTATTCGTCGTCGCGGTCGGCGCGGTCGTGCTGGTCGCGATGCGGCCGGGCGAGCACCTGTCGACCGCGACGCTGAAGGCGTTCGGCGCGCTGGTCGGCAGCGACGGCGCGGCGAGCGATACCGTGATGACGCTGTACGGCAGCGATCCCGCGGAGAAGTCGTCGGGCCTCGCCGACATGCTGATCGCGCTGGTGCCCGGCAACTTCTTCGCGGCGCTCGCGAGCGGCGACACGCTGAAGGCGCTGGTGTTCTCGCTGTTCTTCGGGTTCGCGTCGGGGCGCGTGCCGCCCAGCATCTCGGCGGCGCTGAGCCAGACGCTGGAGACCGTCTATTGCACGTGCCAGAAGATCATGCACTGGCTCGCGTATCCGACGCCGATCGTGCTGTTCTGCGGCGGCGCCGCGCAGATCGGCACGTCGGGGTTCGGGCCGCTCGAGGCGATGGTCCGCTTCGTCGCCGCGTTCGCCGTCGTCGCGCTCGTGCTGATCGCGGCGGCGATCGTCGTGATCTGGAAGCGCTCGGGCGCGACGCTGGGCGGGACGCTCGCCGGCTTGCGCACGCCGTTCGCGATGGCACTCGCCACGCGCAGCAGCGTGGCCTGCATGCCGAGCATGATCGAGTGTCTGGCCGACGGCTTCGGCTTTGCCCGCGCGCGCGTCGAGCTGGTCGTGCCGCTCGCCGTGTCGCTGCTGCGCGTCGGGCCGATGGTCTATTACGCGAGTGCGACGCTGTTCGTCGCGCAACTCTACGAACGGTCGCTAGGCCCCGGCGAGCTGTGCGTCGTGCTGGTCGCGTCGGTGCTGGCCGGGTTCGCGTCGACGGGCACGTCGGGCGTCGTGACGGTGTCGCTCGCCGGCATGGTGTGCGCGGCGCTGCACCTGCCGTTCGAGGCCGCGTTCGTGCTGTTCGTGGCGGTCGATCCGTTCTGCGAGATGTTGCGGACGCTGTTGCTGGTGATCGGCAACTCGGCCGTCGTATCCGCGATCTGCGCGCGGCCGCCGCGCGCGTGAAGGAGACGTCATGGCACTCGTCGGCGTACTGGGCGGAATGGGGCCGCTGGCCACGGTCGACTTCATGCATCGCGTGATGCGCCTGACGCGTGCGCGCTGCGACCAGGAGCACTTGCCGATGGTCGTCGCGAACCTGACGCAGACGCCCGATCGTTCGCGCGCGATCATCGACGGCGGGCCCGATCCGCTGCCGGCGCTGCTCGATGGCGTCGCGCTGCTGAACCGCTGCGGTGTCGACGTGATTGCGATCCCGTGCAATTCGGCGCATCACTGGTATGCGCCGCTGCGCGAACGCAGCGCGGCGCCGATCCTGCATATCGTCGATGCGTCGGTGGCCGCGTTGCCGGCCGGCGTGCGGCGCGTCGCCGTGCTCGCCACGGGCGGCACGCTGGTGTCGGGCTTCTACCAGGCGGCGCTGCGTGCGCGCGGCTTCGAACCCGTAATGCCGGACGTGGCCGCGCAGCGCGACATCGCCGCGTGCATCGCGGCGGTCAAGGCGGGGAAGATCGATGCGTCGGTGCGGTGCCTGTCGCGCGCGCTCGCGACGCTGGCGCGACGGGACGTGGGCGTCGCGGTGATGGGCTGCACGGAAATCCCGATCGCCGCGCGGGCGGTGCGCGATGCGCCGTTTGCATTGGTCGACAGCACGAACGAGCTGGCGCGCGCGACGGTCGCCTATGCGGCCGAGCGCGGATGGGGGCGGGCGGTGTGACACGCGGCGACGGCGGGACGCGCGGCTGTCCGCCACGCATGACGGACGCCGCTCGCGCTAGATCGGATACGGCGCGCGGACGCCCGGTTCGGTGACCGGAAAATCCTTCGTGTTGCGCGACACGAGCAACAGGCCGTTCACTTGCGCCGATGCCCAGACGATCGCATCGGGCAGACGAATGCGACGTTCCTTGCGAATCGTTACGGCGCGGTTCGCCACCATGCTGTCGAGCGGGATGATGTCGAACGACGAAAGCCATGCGCGAATCGCCGCATCGTCGCTGGCCGTCGCGCCGACCATGACTTCCATCCAGGTCACGATGCTGATCGCCCGGTAGTCGTAGCGGGCCAGCTCCGCGCGCGCGGACTCCGCGCCGCCGAGATAGTCGATCAGGATGTTGGTATCGAAGAGGGCTCTTACCATTCCGCGCGCAATGCCTCCTGCCAGGCGAGCCCGTCGAGCGCACGCGCTTTCCAGAGACCGAACACGGCGTGGGCATGGGGCGGCCGTTGCTGCACCTGCACGAGGCAGGCCTCGGCCGGAAGCGCGCGGCCCGCATACCCGGCCGCGCTTTGAGTGTCGATGTGTGCTTTTACCATTCCGAACGCAATGCCTCCTGATAGGTGAGCCCGTCGACCGCGCGATCCTTCCACAGGCCGAATACGTGATCGGCATGCGCGCGCTTGTGTTGCGCGATATACGCGTCGATCGCGTCGCGAATGATCGCGGCGCGAGGGCGTTGCTCAGTCTCGACGATGGCGGCCAGTTCGTCGAGCTGGCCATTCGACAGATCGATCAGGATACGGCTCATCGCAACCTCCGATATATGATATGCATATCATATATACGCATGCGGACGTCCGCAAGTCACCGGCTTGCCCGGCAAGCGCGCCGTTGCGCCGGCAGGCGGCGCAACGGCGGCTCAGGCGGCGATCTTCCTCAGCCAGTCGGCGAGCCGTCTCGCCCCGTCCGGCATGTCCGCATCCTCGCGCGTGCACAGGTAGTAGTCGCGCCCGTCGTCGAGCGCGTGGTCGAACAGCTTCACGAGTTCGCCGCTGGCCAGTTCGCGCTCGACCAGCGGCGCGCGCAGCAGCGCCGCGCCGAGATCCGCGCGCGCCGCGCTCAGCGTCAGTTGCCCGTCCTCGAACATCGGCCCCACCGCATGCGACACGTGCCGCACGCCGGCGCCCTGCAGCCAGTTGACCCAGGTGCTGCGATCCTCGTCGTGCACGAGCGGCGCCTGCGCGAGATCGGCCGGCGTGCGGAACGGCCCGTGGCGCTTCAGGAACGACGGGCTGCACATCGGCACCATCGCGCCCGGCAGCAGCCGCTCGCAACGGTAGCCGGGCCAGTCGCCGGTGCCGAAGCGGATCGACAGGTCGGACGCGTCGCTTCGATAGTTGCGGTGATGCGCGTACAGCACGGTCACGTCGACGTCGGTGTTCTCGGCGAGGAACGCATGCAGCCGCGGGATGAACCAGCCGATGCCGAGCAGCGGAATCAGGCTGATCGTGATCTGCCGCAGCGACGACCGGTCGCGCACGAAGCGCGTCGCGCTGCGCAGCACCGAGAACGCGGCGCTGATCGAGCGGTAGTAGTCGCGCCCCTCGTCGGTGAGCGCGAGCAGCCGGCCTTCGCGCACGGTCAGCGGCGTCTGGATGAACGCCTCGAGCAGCTGCAACTGGTGGCTGACCGCGGACGGCGTGATGTCGAGCTCGTGCGCGGCCGCGGTGACCGACCCGAGACGCGCGAATGCCTCGAACGCGCGGACGGCGCGTAACGGCGGATCGTGCGGCAATTGTTCGATATTTTTCATGTGTCGAATTTTATCGAAAAATCAGGGTAAGCGACAATGTAAAAATATCCTTTATTTACAGGCTATTGCGATATTGTGTCGGGAATGGCATAAGCATCCAACAATTGAATATTTGGGGTGAGAGTGCTGAATATTTAATATTTTTCATGTTTTGATTCGAATCCCCGAGCCCCGCACATGAAAATCGCCTTTCTTCCCGCCAGCTTCGCATTCTCCGCGGCCGCGCTGATCGCCGCCGTTCCCGCCTTCGCGCAGTCCGCGCCGCAGACGATCCTGATCGGTCTCGCCGCGCCGCTCACCGGCCCGTCCGCGCGGATCGGCAAGGATCTGCAAAACGGCGCGCAACTCGCGATCGACGACGCGAACGCGAAACATCCGAGCATCGGCGGCAAGCCGGTCGTCTACAAGCTCGTCGCGGCCGACGATCAATCCGACCCGCGCACGGCCGTCGCGGTCGCGCAGCAGCTCGTCGACCAGCACGTGATCGGCGTCGTCGGCCACTGGAACACGGGTTGCAGCGTGCCGGCGTCGCGCGTCTACCGCGATGCGGGCATTGCGCAGATCGCGCCGGCGTCCACCGGCCACCAATACACGCAGCAGGGCTACGCGACGGCGTTCCGCATCATGGGTCACGACGATGCGGGCGGCAATTTCACCGGCGCCTACGCGGTGAAGACGCTGAAGGCGAAGCGCATCGCGGTGATCGACGATCGCACGTCGTTCGGTGCAGGCCTCGCCGACCAGTTCATCAAGGGCGTGCAGGCGAACGGCGGCACGATCGTCGATCGCCAGTACGTGAACGACAAGACGACCGACTTCAGCGGCGTGCTGACCGCGGTCAAGGGCAAGCGCGCGGATCTCGTGTTCTTCGGCGGGCTCGACGCGCAGGCCGCGCCGATCGCGCGCCGGATGCGCCAGCTCGGTGTGAACGCGCCGCTGCTCGGCGCCGGCGGCTTCGTGAGCCAGACCTTCCTGTCGCTCGCGGGCAAGGACGGCGACGGCGTGACGGCGCTCGAACCGGGCCTGCCGCTCGACCGGATGCCGGGCGGCAAGGCGTTCGACGCCGAGTACCGCGCCCGCTTCAACGCGCCGATCGAACTGCATGCGCCGTTCGCGTACGACGCGGCGGCCACGCTGATCGCGGCCGCGCAAAAGGCCGGCACGACGCAGCCGGCGAAGCTGGTCGCGGCCGTGCGCGCGATCGACCGGCCCGGCGTGACCGGCCGGGTCGCGTTCGACGGCGAAGGCAACCTGAAGGACCCGGCATTCACGATCTACCAGGTGCGCGGCGGCAAGTGGACCGTCGTCGACGTGCTCGGCGGCGCGCACCCGGCAACGAAATAACGACGGAGACGAACCCCATGACCGACACCACCCACGCATCCGCGGCGGCACCCGAGGACACGCGCCTCGGCATCCTCGCGCGGCGCCGCATCGAAGCGGAAATCATCAAGCCGATCTACGAGATCATGAAGCGCGAATTCGGCACCGAGCGCGCGCAGGCCGTGATCGCGGAGGCCGTGCGCGGCGCGGCCGTCGACGCGGGCCGCACGTTCGCCGCGCAGGAGCCCGACGGCACGAGCGTGCAGTCGTTCATCGCGCTGCAGGTGCTGTGGGAGAAGGACGATGCGCTCGACGTCGAGGTGCGCCGCGCGGACGACACGCACTACGACTACGACGTGCATCGCTGCAGCTACGCGGAGATGTATCACGCGATGGGGCTCGGCGAGATCGGCCACCTGCTGAGCTGCGCGCGCGACAGCTACTTCATCGAGGGTTACGACCCGCGCATCGCGCTGACGCGCACGAGCACGATCATGCAGGGCGGCAAGCGCTGCGATTTCCGCTATGCGCTGCAGGCGGCGCCGCGCGACGACACCCCGGAGGCCGGCAATGCGTGACGACCTCGCGACCGCACCGCGCGTCGACGGCGCGCGCCTGTGGGCATCGCTCGAACGCATGGCGCAGATCGGGGCGACGCCGAAGGGCGGCGTCTGCCGTCTCGCGCTGACCGACCTCGACCGCGAGTCGCGCGACCTGTTCGTGCAGTGGGCGCGCGATGCCGGCTGCACGGTGCGGGTGGACCGGATGGGCAACGTGTTCGCGCGCCGCGCGGGCCGCAATCCCGACGCCGCGCCGGTGATGACCGGCTCGCACGCCGATTCGCAGCCGACGGGCGGCCGTTACGACGGCATCTACGGCGTGCTCGGCGGCCTCGAGGTCGTGCGCGCGCTGAACGACGCGGGCATCGAGACCGAGCGCCCGATCGACGTCGTGATCTGGACCAACGAAGAAGGTTCGCGCTTCGCGCCGGCGATGATCTCGGCCGGCGTGTTCTCGGGCGTCTATTCGCTCGAATACGGGCTGTCGCGCATCGACGGCGCGGGCAGGACGATCGGCGAGGAACTCGCGCGGATCGGCTACGCGGGCGCCGAACCCGTCGGCGGCTATCCGGTGCATGCCGCGTACGAACTGCATATCGAGCAGGGTGCGATTCTCGAACGCGCGGGCAGGACGATCGGCGTCGTGACGGCCGGGCAGGGGCAGCGCTGGTACGAGGTGACGCTCACGGGCGTCGACGCGCACGCGGGCACGACGCCGATGGAATTCCGGCGCGACACGCTGGTGGGTGCCGCGCGAATGATCGAATTCGTCGATGCGCTCGGCCGCCGCCATGCGCCGCACGCGCGCGCGACGGTCGGGATGATCGAGGCGCGGCCGAATTCGCGCAACACGGTGCCGGGCGGCTGTTTCTTCACGGTCGAGTTTCGCCATCCGGACGATGCGGTGCTCGACGAACTCGACGCGGCGCTGCGTGCGGAACTGGCGCGCGTCGCGGCCGACGCCGGGCTCGGCGCGCAGATCGAGCAGATCTTCACGTACCCGCCGGTGCCGTTCGCGCCGCGCTGCATCGACGCGGTGCGCGATGCGGCGCAGGCGCTCGGGCTGTCGCACATGGACATCGTGTCCGGCGCGGGCCACGACGCGTGCTACGTCGCACGCGTCGCGCCGACCGGCATGATCTTCGTGCCGTGCGTCGACGGGCTGAGCCACAACGAAGCCGAGGCGATCACGCCGGAATGGTCGGCGGCGGGCGCCGACGTGCTGCTGCGTGCGGTGCTGCAAAGCGCGCAGGAACCGGGCGCGTGACGCGCACCTGACGGGCGCGGCTTACTTGCCGGCCTTGCGCCGCGCCATGTACGCGAGGTACGCGACGATCTGGTCGAGTTCCCGGTCGCTCAACTGATCGGGCGGGAACGCCGGCATCGCGCGGCCCGGCCAGTCGCGCACCGCCGCCGGGTTGCGGATGTAGCGGCGCAGCGCGGCCGGCTGGAAGTAGTCGACCGGATTCATCGGTGCGTTCAGGTCGGGGCCGGCCTGGCTGCTGCCCGCGCCGTCGAGGCGGTGGCACGCGAGGCATTGCGTGACGAACAGCCGCTGGCCCGCCCGGGCCGCATCGTTCGCCGGCAACGCCGGATCGACGGCGAGCGACGGCCAGCGCGCGAGCGGCGACGATTGGATCGTGATGCGCACGATCTGATATGGCCACTGCTCGCCGCGCACCGACGACGCGTCCGGCCCGAGCCACACGAGATAGAACGGCCCCGCGCTGACCTGCTTGCCCGGCAGCTTCGGCCACGGGTGCGCGGGGTCCTCGATCGCGAGCCACGCGACGGCGCCGGCCGGCGCACGGCGGCGCGCGAGATCCAGCGGCAGTTGCGCGGCGAAACCGTCGGCCGCGCGCGTTTCGAGCACGCCGTCCGCCGGCAGCGGCGTGTCGCCGAGCAGGGCGGCGAACGGTACCGCGCGGAACGTCATCGGCCGGCCGTACGCGATGTCGCGCGGCACGCGGATGTCCGTCGCGTCGGCGCGCGCGAGCAGCGCCTGGCGCGTCAGGACGCGAGGCGTGCCGTCGGTTTCGAGTTCGAGCGCGCCCTGGGCGGACGCGCGCGTCGCGATCAGGCACACCGTCACCAGCAACAGCGAAAACCACCGGCGCTTCAGCATTCGTTCTCCGTGGGGGCGTTCCGGCGGCGGCAGAAAGGCGAGCGCCGCGGCCGAGGGATGGAATCGGGCGACAGTCTATCCGGTACGGGCGGCGCTGGCGACTTCGGCGCGGGAGCGGGGGCGGCACGAGGAAGCGGGCCCGGCTGCCGCTGCAAGTCCGACTACCGGGCGACTACCGGGCGACTACCGGGCGACTACCGGGCGCGGCCGATGCGCGCGTGGGATCGAACTGCCCGATTCGGGCAAAGGCGCGAACGCCTCGATCGAGCGCGTCGGGCCGGATCGACGTGCCGGGTTGCCGTCAATGCGTCGAACACTGCGCGTCGGCCTTCGGCAACGGCGTTTCCCGCGTCGTGTCGAAATCCGCCTCGCGTGTCCCGGACGGCGTCAGCGACACGAAATGCATCGTCCCGCCGCGTGCCGGGAACCCGGCGACGCCGGTCGAGCCCCACGGAATCGGCGAACGCTGCACGCCGCTCACCGACATGCCCGTCGGCGAAAGCGCCAGGGTCAGCAGCCGCCCGTCGCGGGTCGGCACATAGGCATGCGTGCCGTCGACACCGATCCCGGCCTCGCGCACCGACGCCGGCAGGCAGTCGAGCGTGGCCAGACGACGGCCGTCCGGGTCGATCAGCATCGCGACGCCGCGATTGTCCGCCGTCGTCGTGACGACGACGAAGCGGTCGACCGCCGGCACATACGCGGACGAATAGACGTAGTACTGGATCGTGCCGTTCAGCGGCCCGAGCATGTCGAGTTTCGCCGTGACCGGATCGAACATCGCGTATTCGAGCGTCGCGTCCGTGCTGCCCTCGATGTATTTTTGCCAGACCAGCAGCGCGCGCCGCGGCGAACCCGCGACCACGGGCCACCATTCGCGGCGGTGCGGCGCGACCGGCACATGGTTCACCACGCGTCCTTCGGCATCGTAGGTTTTCACGTAGACGCCGTTGCCGGTGCCGAGGTTGTCGACGCCGCCGCCGTCGATCCAGTCGGCGGAATAGAACACGACGAAGCTTTCGCCCACCGCGGCGACGTGGCCCGAGTGGCCGCCTGCTTCGACGTCGTTCGGGTAGGGCTTGACCGGCTTCAGGTCGCGCCGATAGACGCCGTATCGCTGGCTGACCACCTGCGGCGTGTTCCAGCCGTCCTCGAACGTGACGAAGATGTCGCCGCGCGGGTTCTGCGCGATCGACACGGGCTCCTGCGCTTCCGGGCGGCTGATGAACGTATGGACGCGCAGCAGGCGCGGCTTGCCCGGCAGCCATTCGCCGACGTACACATCATGCGGCCAGTCGCCGTTGCGCAGCGCGCCGCGCGGCACGATGCCCGAGCTGCTGAAGAACACCCAGCGCCGGCCGTCGCCTGCGTCGGCCACGCCGATCCCGTGCATGAAGCGCCGCGGGTCGCCGCGCTCCTGCGGCGACTGAGGTGACGCCGGCGCCTCCACGGTGACGGTGTGCACGACCGGCGCGCCGGCAAACGCGTGCGACGGCGCGGCGAACGCGCAGCACGCGCCGCAGAGCACGGTCGCGACGCGCCACGCGGCGGCGCGCCCGAACGCATGCGGGCGCGCGGTGGCGACTTGGGCCGCGACCGGCCGCCGCATCATTCGACGGTGACCGATTTCGCGAGATTGCGCGGCTTGTCGACGTCGGCGCCGCGCGCGCAGCCGACGTGATACGCGAGCAGCTGCAACGGGATCACGTTGACGATCGGCGACAGCGCGTCGCCCGATTCGCGCACGCGGATCAGGTGCGTGTCGCGGTCGGCGTCGATCTCGAGATGATGGCCGGCGAGCACGTACAGCCGGCCACCGCGCGCGCGCACCTCGGCCATGTTGGACTTCAGCTTCTGGAACAGGCGGTCGTCCGGCGCGATCGTGACGACCGGCATCGCGCTCGTGACGAGCGCGAGCGGGCCATGCTTCAGTTCGCCGGCCGGATAGCCCTCCGCATGGATGTACGACACTTCCTTGAGCTTCAGTGCGCCTTCGAGCGCGATCGGATAGTGAATGCCGCGCCCGAGGAACAGCGCGTTCTCGGTGCGCGCGAACTTCGCGGCCCAGCCCATGATCTGCGTTTCCAGCGCGAGTGCGTGACCGATGCGCTCCGGCAGTTCGTGCAACTGCTTCAGGTGCGTCGCGACCTGCGCGGCGTCGAGCCGGCCGCGCTGCTGCGCGAGCGCGAGCGTCAGCAGGAACAGCGCGACGAGCTGGGTCGTGAACGCCTTGGTCGACGCGACGCCGAGCTCGATGCCGGCGCGTGTCAGGAAGCTGAGCGGCGCGCTGCGCGCGATCGAACTCGTCGCCACGTTGCAGATTGCCATCGACATGTCCTGGCCCATCGCGCGCGCGCGCTCGATCGCGCCGATCGTGTCGGCGGTCTCGCCGGACTGCGAAATGCCGACGACGAGCGTGCGCGGATCGGGCACGGTATCGCGATAGCGGTATTCGCTCGCGATCTCGACCTGCGCCGGGATGCCCGCGATGCCCTCGAGCCAGTATTTCGCGGTCAGGCCCGCGTAGTAGCTGGTGCCGCAGCCGAGCAGCAGCACGCTTCGGGTCTTCGACAGCAGCGCACGCGTGCTGTCGCTGCCGCCGAACAGCGCGGGCGAGACCGTGTCGATGCCGTCGATCGTGGCGGCGATCGCCTTCGGCTGTTCGAAGATCTCCTTCTGCATGAAGTGCTGGTACGGGCCGAGGGCGGCGTCGTCGTCGCGCGCCTTGACGAGGCACAGCGGACGCTGTGCTTCGCTCCCGACCGAGTCGACCACGGCGATCCGCTCCGGCGTGATCAGCGCGACGTCACCGTCTTCCAGGTAGACGAAACGGTCGGTCAGGTCGCCGAGTGCCGCGCAATCGGACGCGAGATAGTTCTGGTCCGCGCCGATGCCGATCACGAGCGGCGAGCCCGCGCGCGCGGCGACGAGCCGCTGCGGCTCGCGCGCGCTCAGCACGGCGATCGCGTACGCGCCGTGCAGCCGCTTGACCGCGCGAATCACCGCGTCGAACAGGTCGTCGCGATACATGCTGTGGATCAGGTGCGCGATCACTTCGGTGTCGGTCTCGCCGCGAAACGTATAGCCGCGCTCCCGCAGTTCGGCGCGCAGCGCATCGTGGTTTTCGATGATGCCGTTGTGCACGACCGCGATCGTGTCGCCCGACATGATCGGGTGCGCGTTCATTTCCGACGGTGCGCCGTGCGTCGCCCAGCGCGTGTGCGCGATGCACGTCTGCGCTTCGAGACCGAGCGTCAGCACGCGGTCCTGCAAGTCTGCCACGCGCCGCAACGTGCGTTCGCTGCGCAGGCAGCCGTCACGCAGCACGGCGATGCCGCACGAATCGTAGCCGCGATATTCGAGCCGGCTCAGTGCATTGACCAGTTGCGGGACCTGATTTTTCAGGCCGCTTGCTCCGACGATTCCGCACATGATTCACCTCGTCTACAGGAAGTTTTTCGGCCGGCGCGCGACGCGCGCCAGGACGATTTCAGGAGCGCCGTCGCGTCATGCGGCGTGCGCCGTGCGTCGTGCGCAGTGCGTTGCGGCACGGCGCCGGTGACCTACTCGCGGGGCTGCGGTCCCGCATGCGCGATCCATTCGATGCCCGAGATCGAGCCGTTCGCGTCGTGCGACGCGACGAGAATGCGCGTCGTGCGCCGCGCGCCGCGCCGGCGGGCGCCCGCGAGCGCGGTCGGCGGCACCGAGCGCATCTTCACGCTGGCCGAGCGCCGCAGCATCTTCGACACGCGCAACCGGTACGCGAGCGGATGCACGACGCGTCCCGCGATCAGCCACGTGACGATCGTGCCGGCGATCAGCGCGATGCTCGTCACGTAGAACACGATCTGCTCGATCGGCATCTCGGCCTCGTTGAACGGCAGCAGGTAGCGGTACGTGTAGATGCAGATCGATGCCCATACTCCTCCGACCAGCGCGGGCCGCACGAGGCGGAACCATGCGACGAGCACGGGCCCGATGACGACGCCGCGCTCGGCGATCATTTCGCGCGGCGCGCGCAGGGAAAGGTCAATAATCGGCGCGTTCTTCATGTTGAATGCCTCGGTCGGGACTGACCCAGACGGCGCGCTTGCCGCGGCCCCGCAGTACGACGGCGGGCAGGGCGACGACGGTGGTGATCATGCTGATCAGCCAGAACGCGACGGGGTACCAGACGGTGTCAAGGAAATACATCAGGAGTTTTTCGTCGTAACGACGATCGATCATGCTGCCGATGATCAGCTGCAGGATGCAGGTCGCGACCAGCAGCATCCCGTGCCAGTGCGGCACCACGGACACATGCCAGTCGGGCGGAAGCGGGTAGACGACGTCGACGAGCGCGAGCAGCAGGATGAACGACATCGAGTAGGCCCACGTGATGCCGATCAGGTACTCGACGAACAGCGGCCACATCATCATCTGGGTCGGCCGCGCGAGCGTGCCCGCGTACTTGATCAGCACCTGGATGCCGCCTTTCGCCCAGCGCAATCGCTGCCGGTAGAGACCCTTCAGCGTCTCGGGCATCAGGATCCAGCTGAGCGCGTGCGGCTCGTACACGACGCGCCAGTCGCGGCACTGCAGCTTCCAGCTGATGTCGATGTCCTCGGTCAGCATGTCCGAGCTCCAGTAGCCGACGTCGGCGAGCGCGGTCTTGCGGAACATCGTGATCACGCCCGACACCGTGAAGATGCGGCCGTACACTTGCTGCGTGCGCTTGATCAGGCCGACGATCGACGAGAATTCGCCGACCTGCATGCGTCCCAGCAGCGACGTGCGCGTGCGGATGCGCGGGTTGCCGGTGACCGCGCCGACGCCCGGGTCGGTCAGGAAGTGCTCGAGCATCCAGCCGATCGCGTCATGCGCGAGCAGCGCATCGCCGTCGATGCAGAGCAGATATTCCGCGTTCGATACCGCCGCCGCGGTGGTGAGCCCGACCGCCTTGCCTTCGTTGCGCGCGTGATGGATGACGAGCAGCCGCGGGATCTCGACGGCCAGTTCGTTGAGGATGTCGCCCGTGCGGTCCCGGCTGCCGTCGTTGACCGCGATGATGTCGTAGTTCGGGTAGTCCATCGCGTTGAGGTGGCGGATCACGCTGCGTGCGTTGGCGGCCTCGTTGAAGCACGGCACGACGATCGAGATCTTCGGGATGCCGCTCGCGGCGATCGTGCGCGTCGACAGCTCGCGGCCTTCCTCGAGCAGGAAATAATGGACGACGCCGCCGATCATCCACAGATACGACATGAAGAACGGATAGTAGAAGACGAAGTCCTGCAGGCGCTGGATGATGCCGTGGGTGGTCATGGCGTCTTGGTCCCCTGTGCATGCTGCATCTGCATCAGCGCGTTGATGGAGGTCGGATCGAGGCGCGACTTCAGCGACATCACGTCGCGCATCGCGTCGAGTTCCGGCTGGCCGTTCAGGAAGTTGTCCGGGTAGTAGCCGAAATTCACGGCGCCCTCGCTGCGCAGTCGTCGCATCTGCGCAAGCAGCGTGCCGGCCGGCACCTGCTTCTGCGCGCGCCAGTCGTACGACTGCAGTTCGAACACGGTGCGCTGCAGCCCGCGCTGCTTGGCGCGGACGGCCCGCACGAGCTGGTCCAGCCAGCCCTCGGGATCCTTCGCCTGCTCCATGTACGGCATCGCCATCAGCGCGACGTAGTCGTAGGTGGCGAGGAAATCGTCGTAGTTCTGCGCGTACCACGCTTCCGATTCGGGCTTGAGCACCGGCAGCGCGTAGATGTTGCGCGCGGTCAGCACGTCGCCCACGTTCTGGTGGGCCAGCACGATCTGTTCGAGCTGGCGGGTCAGGTCGATCAGGTAGCGCGACTTCTGGCGCGTCCAGCGTTTCAACAGGTCGGGATTTTCGCGGATCTTGCCGACGTCGGCCGGCAGCCCCCACTGCGAATAGGTGCGCAGCGCATGCCGGCCCGCATCCTCGTAGTCGTCGAGCACGGCGTCGTCGCTGAACAGGATGCCGCTGAACGACGCGTGCTTGCTGAGATCCTCGTAGATCTGCTGGATCATCAGCCGCGCCTCCGGATCGAACGGGCTCAGCCGGAACACGCGCGTGCCGTTTTCGCGGGCCGGCGCGCCGCCGAATGCGCTGACGGCCTCGAGCCCGCGCTGCTTGTCCGGCGGCGGCCGGAACGCGAGCACCGGCATCCACGCGTACACCTGCACGTTGGAGCGCGTGTTGAGCTGCCACGCGGCGCGCGAGAACAGGTCGGCGCGCATCGGCAGGTGCCGGTTCGGGAAATACACCGCTTCGGCCACGCCCGTGCCTTTCGGATCGGCATACGCCTGCAGGTACACCGATTTCGGCTGCATCCGGTAGATGCGTTCGATCAGCTTGCCGAGATTCGCTTCCTGCCGCGCGGGATCCGGATCGTAGACCTGGTCGAGATCGACCTGCACGGTGCGCTCGGGCACGTCGACGTCGCCGCGGTTGGAGGCCGGCTCGCGCATCGAGCGTTCGAACCCGCCGATGTCGACGTCGTACATCATCAGGATCCGTCTCAGCCGGTCCAGCGGCACGTCCGGCGTATTCGGGCCGGCATCGAGGCTGAACTGGATGTCCATGCCGAGCGACGTCGATATCTGGCGCACGGGCTGGTTTTCCGCGCCGTATGGCCACACCATCGAGCGAGCAACGATGCCCGTGTGTTCGCGGATCTGGCGCACGCACGTCTGCAGGTCGTCGTGCACGCGTGCGTGGAATTCGGCGTCGGTTTCATAGCGTTTCTGGTCTTGCAGGTAGAGGTGCGACGTGGTCGCCGGCAACTCGTTGCCTTGCGGATTCGCGATCGCGCCGTGATGGAGGTTGTGGGTATGGCAACCGAGCTCGACGAGGTCCGACTGGCCGAGCTTCTTCACCTCGTCCCACGACAGGAAGTAGTCGCGCGGCACCTGGACCTTGTCGCTGATGCGGATCGGCACGTTCGGCGGTGCATCGATCCACGCGGTGACGATGCCCATCACGGCCGGATACTTGAAGCGCTCGAGCAGCGGCAGCACTTTCGTGTAGTGGCTGCGAAAGCCGTCGTCGAACGTGAGCAGCACGGAACGCGGCGGCAGCGGCTTGCCGCCGTGCCGGGACGCCTCGATCTGCTTGACCGTGATGGTGTGGTAGTTGTTGGTCTGCAGCCACGAGAAGATCGCGGTCAGCGTGCCGGTATCGACCGCGAACGGATCGACCAGCGCCGACGGGGGCTTGAACGACTCCATCAGGTTGTCGCGCACGTCATGCAGGCAGATGACGCGAAACGTCTTGCCGTCGGCCGGATCGGATGGCGGCAGCAGGTCGATCATCTTGGCGTTCGTCACGCCCGGGAACAGCGAACAGGCGGTGAACGTGCCGAGGCATCCGCACATGAAGGTCCGTCTGGTTTGCATTGCGCGATCTCCTTGCTAGAACGGCAGATTGAGCGACAGGAAGCCGGTTTCGGAGCGCTCGCGCTGGCCGTCGTACGCGTGGCTGCTGACCTCGACGCCATAGCTCAGCGTGATGTCGTGCTTGAACGTCCACGCGTGCTCGAGACGCGCGCTCCACAGCGGGCTGCTGCCGAAGCCGCGCTCGTTGTACACGCCGCCCGACGCCGAGACGCGCTGCTGCAGCGACATGTCGCCCTTCTTCCACAGCGTCAGCTGGTGCATGACGGTCGCCGCGGCCGCATAGTCGCGGCGCGGACTGAAGTAGGGCGCGTCGTTGCGCGTGTTGCTGTCGGTGCCGAGATCCAGCGAGACGTTGACGAGCTGCCTGGCGGACGTGTACACACGCTGCGTGGCGGTTGCCGTGATTTCCTGGTGCAGGTTCGAATCGCTGTAGCGGCTCACGCCGTAGCTCAGCTTCACCTCGCGGCGGTCGTTCTGGCGATACACGACCGAGGCGTTCGCGGAGCGGCCCCAGATATGCGCGGCATACGCCTTCCACGGCAACGAGTTGTCGTTGCTGTCGAGGCCGGCGCTGACCGTCCAGTAGTCGTTCAGCGCGTACGCGATCGACCCGCGGCCGCCGGTTCGGCCGTCCGAGCCGAACGAGCGCGTGACTTCGCCCAGCACGGTGAGCGGCCCGTGCCGGTAGTCGCCGCCGACGCCCGTGCGCGTGCGGCTGACGCTGCCGGAATCGGTTTGCGCATGGCCGAAGAACGTATGCGAGAAGACGCGCCAGTTGTCTCCGAATGGTTGCGAATACACGTAGCTGTCCGACGTGAAGCTGTTGTCGGCCAGCGCGCTGTTGCCGTGCTCGAAGCTCAGGTCGGTCGTGAACACGGGGCTGCGGTATGCCTTGTAGTCGCGCTTGAAGATGCGCACGGCGCCGCTGTCCGGGAACGTGTTGTCGAGGGTCTGCTCGACGTTCTTCGCGGTTGCGTAGTCGTCTGCCGTCAGCGCCGCGCGGCCGAGGCCGGCGAGCATCTCGACGCTGTCCGGGTGGTCGGTCAGCGAGGCGCGATACATCGCGATCGCCTGGCGGGGATGCGACTGGCCGGATACCGCGTCGGCGTGCGCGGCACGGATCTCCGCGTTGAACGGGACCTCCTTCTCGAGCTGTTCCAGCGCGGCGATCCCCTCGTCGGTGTGACCCGTGAAGATCAGGTATTGCGCGCGCAGCCGGTAATAGCGCAGATAGTCGCTTTCTTCCGGACCGACGTTGCGCACTTCGTTGACGGGCGGCAGGGACTTGCCCATGTCGTCGAGCACCTGCTTCGCGTCCGCCGCGCGTGCCTGGTCGACATACGACCAGAACAGCCCTTCGCGAAGTTCGATCGGACGCGTGCGTGCGCCGTACTGGAAGCCGCGGGTCGCACGGTCCGTAGGCGACGCGGTCGCCTGGTTCAGCGCACGCTGGTACACGCCGTTCGCCTTGCCCGGTTCGCTCAGGTACAGGTAGGCGTCGCCGACCGCCGCCAGCGCGTCGATCGAGATCTCCGCATTGGACGGGATCGTCTCGAACGTCTCGACGGCCGGCTTCATGTCGCCGCGCGCCGCGAGGGCGACCGTGCGGTCGCCCGCGAGCGCCGTCCTGACCGGCGCATAGTCGGGCGTGGCCGGCATCCGCTTGTCGAGGTCGTCGGCCGCGCGCAGCGCGTTGTCGATCCCGTCGAAGCGGTCCGGACTCGTCATCGAGCGCGACTTGTCGCGTCCGCCGCGCACCTGCTGGCGTATCGACAGTTCTTCCAGCTGCGCGATGTCGACGGCCGAGAACGCATCGGGCCGTGCCTTCGCTTCCTCGAGCGCCTGGATCGCGCCGCCGCTCGCCGCGAGGCCGAACACGTCGTTGCGCACGGTCGCGACATCGGCGGTACGGAGATTCGGTATCTGGGCATTCGGTGTCTGGACGTCGGGGCCTTGCGATCGCTGGATCGATTCGCCAGGTAGCTGGGCGCCGGGCGTCTGCGAATTCGGTGCCTGCGAGGACGGCGGCTGAGCGCCGGGCGTCTGGGTCACCGGCGCAGGCGAGGTCGGCATGGGGGTGCCGGATGCCTGCGCGGTTTGCGTCGGTGTCGTCGCTGTCGTCGCAGCATTCGGCGATGCGGCGGCAGCGGCCGGTGCGGGCTGGGTCGGCGCGTCCGATGCATGCGCAGCCGGAGCCGATGTATTCGGTGGCGCGGTGTCCGGCGCCTGGGTAAGCGGCATTGGAGCATCCGACGATTGCGCGGCTGGAGCCGATGTATTCGGCGGCGCGGTGTCGGGTGCCTGGGCAAGCGGGATTGAAGCATCCGACGATTGCGCGGCTGGAGCCGATGTGTTCGGCGGCGCGGTGTCGGGTGCCTGGGCAAGCGGGATTGAAGTATCCGACGATTGCGCGGCCGGAGCCGATGTGTTCGGCTGCACGGTGTCGGGTGCCTGGGCAAGCTGGATTGAAGCGTCCGACGATTGCGCGGCTGGCGCTGACATATTCGGCGACGCGATGTCGGGCGCCTGGGCAAGCTGCTGCGTCTGCGCATCCGATGATCGCGCGTCCGGCGCCGGTTCACTCGGCTGCGCCGCGTCCGGCTCCACCACGACCGTGGTCGGCATCGCCTGCGGCTGCGGGTTCGACGCCTGCGCGATCTGCATCGATGCGTCCGATGCCTGCGCGATCGGCGTCGGCGCATGCGGGGGCAGGGCGTCCGGGCCCTGGGCGAGCCGCATCGACGCCTCCGTCGGCTGCATGCCGGGCGGCAGCGCATCCGGCGCGCCGTGGGTGCCTGCGACTTCCCTCGCGCTGCCCGGTTCCGCGTCGCCTTCGGCGGCAAGACAGGAGCCGGACGCGATGAGCAGCAACAGCAAGGGCGCGTGCAGGAGGATCCGCCGGTTGGGCGGAGCGACGGTGGTGCATTGTTGTTGACGATTGTTAGCCACGATGTCTCCTCACTCTGAAACGATCACATCGGTTGCACGCCCGACGACGCGCGTCGCCGGTCGTCGTGCTGCCGGGCAGTGAGGCCCGGCAGCGTCCGGCCGCTTCACAGGCGGTTGCGGATCGCTTGTCCAAGCAGCGCGCGCGATTCGCTGTTCTTCGGGTCGATGGCGAGGGCCCGGCTCGCGTTGTGCTCGACGCAGGTCCATTCGTCGATCCGTGCGCACCAGCGCGCCCTGGCGAGGGCGCGGGCGCCTTCCATCTCGTCGCGCGTGACGCTGGTGGTCTGCATGTGCGTCGTGTCGGCGATATCCGATTGCGGTTGCCGTGTCGGCGTGGGCTCGGGGTGTTGTCTCGTGCGTGCCAGCGCCTGCGAACGCGACGTCCGGTGCGTGTCAGCGGGGCGTGCCGCGCGAGCGCTCGCCGATGCGGCGTGTGCACCGGCCGCGAGCGTCGTGGTCGGCACATGCGCGGGGCGCGGGTGTTTCGCGGCGGGGCGGGCGGTCGGTGGTGGCGGCACGGCCGGGGCGGTCGCGGCCGATCCTGCAGGCATCGCCGACGCAAACGGCGTACCCGGTGCGGAAGGCGTCACCGGCTCGGCCTGCCCGGCCGTCGACGCCGCGCGGGAGGCGTCGGCCGTCGCGGCCACGATGGCCTGGCGATACTTCCCGACGGTGGTGCCGATCAAGCCGGCGATGTCGTGCGTCACGGTTGCATGGCTGCCCCCCACGTCTCGCTCGACGTAGGCGAAGGCGCCGAAGATCGCGGCAAATGCAACGATGCTGAGCGCCGCATTCTTTCCCGGTCCCCAGGAGGGCTTCGGCTGACGGACGGGCGCGCCGTCCGGTCGCTCTGCACGAGTCATTCGATTCTCCTGTCGATGGATTGCAGTGCATGACGCGGGTGCGCGCCCTCGGCGCGCGGATTCGACTGACGTTCACCACCGCAACTGCGTGGTGAGTGCGCCGGTTTCGACCACCGCGAACTGGGTCGCTCCCTGATAGGTCCCTTCGACCCGGTAACTTGCATCGGGCACGCTGAACAGACAGCGCGAACCCGTCGCGTTGAATTCGACGAGGACGCGTCCATGCCGTCGCAGCCGAACCTGCACGTTCGACAGCGGTTGCCCGGTGGCGCCCGATACGAACGACACACCGAGGTTGTACGGCCGGCCATCGGGGGGAAGCGGCGCCGTACCGTCGATTCGCGCGTCGCCGCAGACGTACGAAATCACGTATCGCCCGGAGCCGGTATCGGACGAGGGTGTCGGGGCCTGGTTCGGAGTTTGGGCCGCGGCATGAATGCAGAGCGCGGATACGACAATGCCGAGGAGCCGGCGACCATGCTGTTCAAACGAGGAAGACATTGCAACCTCCATCCGGAATCGCTGGCAATGCACTTATTCCGATTTGAAAATTAGCGACGCTATTTCGTTTTGCGACAACGCTATTGATACACGATGGGTTTCGAACAAACAATCATGTGTGGCCCGAATGGGACAAGCTTTAAAGGTCTTATTTAAATAGGATTGGTAATAATTCGACGAAATGGATCAGCTCTGAACAAAGGCGATATTGCCGAATATGAAATTTGCTCATCGGTAGCGATGACCATTTTGCAAATTTCCGACGTAAGTGGTACCGACGTTTGTACCGAAAAATAACGACTGATAAAAGGAAGACTTTCCTCTTTCATCGAAGCATTACGGTGAATTTCGGAGTGCAGGTCAGGGAATCGAAAGAGGGGATGTGGCCTTATGGATGAAAAATGCTATTGCATGAAAAGAGAAACTTTTAATTTGTTCTGTAACAGGTTATTTCTGTCGTATGAATCGGAAATTTATTCGGGGTCGATGTTTTCGATGTAAATTAAATGCGATTCGGCTCGCAAACGTTTGCCTGTTTTTACGGGTTTAATCGAGGTACGGAACGCATATCGAAGACGGAGCAGGAGCGGAAAATGCTCCGCGATTGCGCACGTCGAATAACCGCGCGCCGGGCGGATTGCATCCGCGCGGCGCGCTGGCGAGTCGGGCGACGAGGGACGGTGAAGGGCGCTACCGGCTGCCGCCGGCGCTGCGGCGCGCGATGCGCATGGCCGGCGCGATCGATTCCTCGGCCGCGCGCGCGCTGTCGGCCGCGGTGCGCGGCCGGTTCATGATGTAGGTCCACAGCTGCTCGGCCGCGAGCCCGCGCTTGCGCGCGGACCGGTACAGGCGAATCTCGAGTTCGGTGATCCAGTCCGCCGAGCCCGCGCGGACGAGCGAGCCCTCCGCGAGTTCCTTCGCCACGCAGCTCTCGGGCAGCCAGCCGATCCCGTGCCCGGCCACGACCATCCCCTTCAGCGCCTCGGACATGTGCGTCTCGAAGCACCGGTGCAGCGCGTACGGTTCGGCCGCGTTCAGCAGCAGCATCTCGACCACGTTCCCGAGGAACGCGCCCGACGAATACGCGAGCAGCGGCAGCGGCGCGTCCGGCGTGCCCGGCAGTTCGAATACCGGTTTGCCGCGCGCGTCGGGCGTCGATACCGGCAGGATCCGTTCGACGCCGAGCGTGACGAACGGGAAGTGGTTCGGATCGAGCACGATCGGCAGTTGCGGATGGTGATAGCCGAGCAGCAGGTCGCATTCACCTTCGACGAGCTGCTGCACGCCTTCGGGCACGTTCACCGCGTTGACGCGCGCGGTCACGTGGCCGACTTCGCCGTTCAGCTGCTTGAGCCATTCGGGGAACAGCGTGAACACGAGCGTATGCGCGACCGCGAAGCGCACCACCTGGTCGCTTGCCGCGAACTGGTCATAGCCGTTCACGAGGTTGCGTGCCGCATACATGCTGCGCAGGATGTCCGCGGCCAGCCCGCGGAACATCTGTCCGGCCGGCGTCAGCGCGATCGGGTTGATGCTGCGGTCGACCAGCTTCGCGTCCATCCACGTTTCGAGCGCGGCGATGCGCCGGCTGAACGCCGACTGCGTGAGGTGCCGATGACGCGCGGCCCGGGAAAAGCTCTTGGTATCCGCAAGGCTCAGGAAATCTTCCAGCCACTTTGCTTCCATGTTGATCTTCGCTGTTTATAGTCGGCGCCGGGAGGAGCGGCACCATTTCACTGAACCGGTTTGGTAGCGTACCGCGCCTCGCGCATGGGGGCCGATGTTTTTTTTCGATCGGTGTCAGTCGAAATATGCATGGGCGTTGTCGGCGGGATTACGGCTGCATAAGTTCGAGGTGCCGGACCCGGCTAACCGGTTAGTTCACCGCGTCGAACTGCCCGACCTGCCGCAGACGGTACTTCCCCCAGGGCCGGCCTCGTGCCGGCCCGCCTTTCCGCCATTCCGCCCGGTAACCGAAGGATGCGGCGCCATTCCCGTCCGCGGTGCAGGACGGGCCGCCGCGACGGGCCGCCGCCGCCGCGGCGCGGTTCGCTGCGATGCGGCAAGACCGGCCGAGGAGGTGGCGGGACGCGGTCGAGTGCACGGCGGCGGGAAGCCGTGCCGGTACGGGCTCGGAGCTGCTGCCGGCGGGCAGCGCGGCAACGGGCAGGCGTGCGGGCAGGGGGAGGTATTGGTGCAGTGCAGCTTGCACAGTCGTGACACGCAGGGGAACTATGTTTCACAGACGCGGCGCAGCAGCGGCCGTGCACGGGCACGGCACGCCGCTGGCGCGTCCCGCGCCGTGCGTCGCACCATCATGGTGCGGCATGCTGCGGGGGCGTGCCGGCCGCGCGACAAAAAGGGGGACCTGAGGGGTTATCGCAAGGCACGTTCCTTGCAAGGCAGTTAGTACGCCGGTCCGGCATGCGCAATGCCGGGGAAAACGATCGATGGAGAAAAAGATCGATGAAGCCATTCGATGAAATGCTGCAATCCGGCGATATGGTGAGGGCGCCCTACGCGCGCCTCAAGCAGTGGCTCGACACGCAGAACCCTGCAAGCCTCGCCCAGAAAGCCCACGACGCGGAAGGCGTGTTCCGCAGGACGGGCAT